>JANXBG010000017.1 GCA_025060715.1 Caldifarciminota bacterium
CAATTTTTCCTAATTTTTAAAGAACGATTATTTATTTTATTATTTTTTGGTGATGTTTTAGGCAAACATTTATTTTTTATAAATTGGTTGGATAGTTTTTTGTTTTTTGGTTATCTCTTATTCAAAAATTTTTGTTTATTTTTACGAGGTTTTCATTTTGATATTTTGATATTTTTATTTGTCAATTTTTATTCTTTTTGACATTTAGAAATTTAATTTTATAATTTATTAAGTTATAAAAGGAGTTAAAAATGAGGAGAGATTTTTTTACGTCAGAGTCGGTAACTGAGGGGCATCCTGATAAAATTTGTGATCAAATTTCGGATGCTGTTTTAGATGAAATTTTAAGACAGGATGAATATGCCCGAGTTGCTTGTGAAACTTTTGTAACAGTGGGTTTAGTAATTGTTGGTGGTGAAATAACTACTACTGGTTGGGTTGATTTACAGAAAGTGGTGAGGAATTTATTAAGAGAGATTGGGTATACAAGTACCAGATACGGATTATCAGCAGATAATTGTGCAATTTTAAATGCTATTGGAACCCAATCACCTGATATTGCGATGGGTGTTGATCGAGGTGGAGCAGGAGATCAAGGTTTGATGATTGGTTATGCTACTAATGAGACAAAGGAATATATGCCTTTGCCTATCGTTTTAGCTCACAAATTAACAAGAAGATTAGCAGAGGTTAGAAAGAAAAAGATTTTGCCTTATTTAGGACCTGATGGAAAATCGCAAGTAACTGTGGAATATCATAATGGCAAACCAGTTAGAGTTGATAGTGTGGTGATTGCTGCTCAGCATACTGAAGAGGCTTTGGATAAAACCGGTGAAAGAATGAGTGAGGAAGCAAGAGAGGAAATTATTGAAAAAGTAATAAAAGCAGTTATTCCTGAGGAATATTTGGATAAGAACACTAAATTTTATATAAATGAAACAGGTAAATTTATTATTGGTGGTCCCCAATCAGATACTGGAATGACAGGCAGAAAAATAATTGTTGATACTTATGGAGGCAAAATAAGACACGGAGGAGGTGCCTTTTCGGGTAAAGACCCAACAAAGGTTGATAGAAGTGCTTCTTATATGGCAAGATATGTGGCAAAAAATTTAGTTGCCAGTGGAGTATGTGATGAAGTAGAAATTAGTGTTGCTTATGTGATTGGCCGACCTGATCCTCTTCATATTAGTTTAAACACCTTTAATACTGGAAAAGTGAAAGATGAAGTCCTTTTGGAGCTAGTAAAAGAAATGTTTGATTTTACTCCAAGAGGGATGATTGAGTATTTAAAATTAAGAAGGCCAATATATTTACCTACTGCTTGTTATGGCCATTTTGGAAGAGATGAGGAAAATTTTACTTGGGAAAAATTGGATATGGTAGAGGAGATAAGAAAAAGATTAGGAATTTAAAATGAAAGAATTTCATATAAGAGATATAAGTTTAGCACCGATTGGTAAGAAAAAGATTGAATGGGCAGAGAGGTTTATGCCTGTTTTGAAATTGATTCGGGAAAGATTTGTGAAAGAGAAACCTTTAAAGGGGATAAAAATTTCTGCTTGTTTGCATATTACTACTGAAACAGCAAATTTGTTATTAACTTTAAAAGCAGGTGGAGCAACGGTAAGAGTATGTGCTTCTAATCCTCTTTCTACCCAAGATGATGTAGCAGCAGCAATCGTAAAGGAGATGGATATACCGGTATTTGCTATTAAAAATGAAGATAAAAAAACTTATTATAACCATATTCATCAAGCTTTAGAACATAAGCCAGATATTACCATTGATGATGGGGCTGATTTGGTTTCCACTTTACATAGAGAAAAAAAAGATTTGATTGAAAAGGTTATTGGTGGAACTGAGGAGACCACAACCGGAGTTATTAGATTAAGAAATATGGAAAAGGAAGGGGCTTTAAAATATCCAATAATTGCTGTAAATGATTCTTATACCAAATATTTATTTGATAATCGTTATGGAACAGGTCAGTCAACGATTGATGGGATTTTACGGGCGACAAATTTTCTTTTTGCTGGTTCAACAGTGGTAATTTGTGGTTATGGTTGGTGTGGTCGGGGAGTAGCGATGCGCGCAAAAGGAATGGGAGCGAGAGTGATAGTTTGTGAAGTAGATCCAATTAAGGCATTGGAAGCCAAAATGGATGGTTATGAGGTGATGAGGTTAAAGGAGGCTTCAAAAATTGGTGATTTGTTTATTACTGTTACTGGTAATATTAATGTGATAACAAAAGAACATTTTCTTTTAATGAAAGATGGAGCAATTTTATGTAATGCTGGGCATTTTGATGTAGAAATTGATAAAAAAGGGTTAGAAGAAATAAGTATTAAGAAAAGAAAGATAAGAGAATTCTGTGAAGAATATTTGTTAAAAAATAAAAAAAGGATATACCTTTTAACTGAGGGAAGATTGGTAAATCTTTCGGCTGCCGAAGGTCATCCAGCAATGGTAATGGATATGTCTTTTGCTAATCAAGCTCTTGCCTGTGAGTACTTGGTAAAAAATCATAAAAAATTAGAAAGAAAAGTTTATAAATTACCACTAGAAATTGATAAAGAGATTGCCTATTTAAAATTAAAATCAATGGGAATAGAGATAGATAAGTTATCTAAAGAACAAGAAAGATATCTTATTTCTTGGCAATTAGGTACATAATATTTTTTAAGAAGGCGATATTAAAGGTGTTAGCTTTAGAGTTAAATAGATAATTCAATCTGGAAGACGAATAGTTTATCGCTGAGAGTTACAAGTTTTTAATTATAACAGAAAATTGGTATTTGGTATAGATGATAGATAAATTTTTCTTTGAAATAGAAAAGAGTTTTTGAGGTTAAAACTTCAATTGTTAAGTAATTTAATCCTTTTTTATTGGGTTTTATTTTTAAATAGAAAATATTATTCTCTTTTTTAAATAAAAATCTTTCATTTTGGTAATGGAGAAAAACAAAATATTCTTCCAAGTTATTTTCTTTTATCTTTATTTGGATTGTGATTGATTCATCCATTGAAAAACTAGGTAATTCTTCTAAAAGAATTAGATTTTTAAAGAAATTTGAATCGATTGTGGTTGAAAGCTTATTTTTTAAATTGATAAATTCAATTGTTGGCGCGGTATCTAAACTTGGAAAAAAAGAGTAGGTTGGTGAAATTTTATAAAATTGATATTTTCCTTCTCTTTTTTTCAAGATAATTTTCTTTTGGGCATTAATTGGATAAATTTTTTCGTATTCTTTTATACCGTAGCTAATTTTTTTAATACTATCTAAAAGGCTATCATTAAAAAATATCCGCCAAAGGGTATCGTATTGAATAATCGCTATGCAATGGCGCATAGAATCTAAATGAATAATTTCACAAAAGGTATCATTATTCTCAATAAAGAATCTTAAGGAATCAAAGGAGAAAGTGTCATAACTTATTCGATAAAAACCAATAAGATAAGCAATTCTTTCAAAAACTTTTTGTTTTTTATAAAGGGTGTCTAATGGAGAAAGAGGGGAAGAATAAAAAAAATTTTTGGGCGATTTTTCTAAAAAGGAGTAAATTGAAATTATATCTTTATTTTCATTTAAGAATTGGTTAACCAATTCTTTATCATTTTTAAAAATATCTCTTTTTTGGCAAAAGATAAAAAAGATTATAAAAAATAATATTTTTTTCATAATAAAAAAAAGGGGAGACAGAAAGAAACTGCCTCCCCTCTCCTTTTTAAGTTATTAATTAGAGATTATTAGTTTATATCTTTCAACTGAATTATTTGCTTTTATTGTTAAGAAATAGAGCCCGTTTTTCAGTTCTTTTGGTGTTCGGAATTGATAATTATGAGTACCTGCTGAAAGATTTTTATTTAATAAGTTCATAACCACACGACCACTAAGGTCAGTTAGATAAATATTTACTTTTGTTTCTTTTTCTAAATTAAGAGAGAAATAAGCACGATTTCTAATTGGATTGGGATAGATTTTTAAAGTAAACAGCTTATTTCCTTTTACTTCAGCGATACCCGTTTCGTCTAAATATTGTCTTGGAATTTGATGAACGACAAAGGGATTTTGTGTCATGGGACCTTGGTTTTGAACATAAAAACCAGCAACTAAATCAATCATATAAACAATCCAACACATATCATCCACAACAGGTGCTAAGAATGGGAATCTTTTGGATGTTAAATCAGGTTCCGTAATTCTTTTTGGTGGTAACCAAGTTAAACCGCCATTCATAGAAGCAGTTCCCCAAATGTCAGCCCTTAGTAAAGTAGTAGTTGGTTCGTAATTTAATGGGTCAAATTGCTCCCAAACAACATAAAGATATCCGTTTTGTAAATTTTGACCGATAGAAGGACGACAAGCAAAAACAGCATTGTAGCCTACAGGAGCGGCTAGGGTCTCAGGCATAATTCGGCAGATTCTTGTTAATTCTGGATTTCTTCCAGGAACATAATGCCACATTTCAACAGGAATTATTCTGCCAGTATCTCTTATGTTTGGAGTGTAACAAAGAACGAAGTTTGGCCTATCTTCACGATCAAAGAAACCGCCAACAGAGGATATTGAAAGTTCTGGTAAGGTTTCGCTACCTGGAGTAAAGATTGGTGGAAATGGAAAAGGAATTATTTCACTCCAAGTTTCACCACCATCGGTTGAAATGCGGTAAGCGCCACTATCTGTTCCTGAAACTCCCCATTCTGTCCAATAAATAACTACTTTATTACTGCTTTTAGAAGCAAAAATTCCCTGAGAATTACCCAAAGGAGCAATTGGTTCTCCACTTCGAGGAGCAATTAATACTGGTTCATCAGGATTAGGCCAATTACGTATTCTGATATAATAAAGATCTTCACGACGGAACGCACCAGGAGCGCTTTCTACCGCGCACACATGGATCCAACCATTATTGGTAACTGCAATTGGTGGCCAAAGAAAACGTTCTTGGCAATCCGCATAATCAAAAAGTCCTTGTCCAGGAGCAATATCCTTGGCAATCCTTGGAATGAAATTTTGGGTTCCGGCCACATGACCAACAATCACTCCAGCTCCTTCCAGAGGATTAATATCTAAATTACCAAAACCCGCACGAGCATTAATTGCATCGATCCCACTTTGACCAAAAACCCATGTTCTAATAGCAGGGTCATAAAAATTATATCTCATATTTCTATCTGCCCAAGGACTGGCTAGAAGAGAAGTCATTCCTGTTACGTGAACACCTCGTCCAGGGTCATTATAAATTCTTTGCCAGATATGACTATTAAATTGCCAATCATAAGTGGTAAAGAATACAGTGTCTACTCGACCAACCTGCTGTCCAAGAGAAATAGGAGTTCTTTCTTTAATAATTCTTGTTTCCGAGAGCTTAGGAAAATCAACTTTTACTTCCGGTGGAAGGGCTTTTATTGGGATGAGATATTCTTTAGGGATAGCGAAAACAATTAATAAAGGAATAAAAATAACTAATAATTTACGCATTTTTCCTCCTTTTTATAATTACTCATTTTTTTATCTCAATCTAAATTTATAAGGAATACTTACCCAAACCCTCACCGGCATATCTCTTTGTTTTGCCGGTGTAAATTTTGCCTGTCGGGCAGCATCCATTGCTGCTTTATCTAACTCGGGATTTCCTGAAGACTTTAAAATTCTTACATCCGCAACACTACCATCTATATCTACCAAAGCTTCTACTACTACATCCCCCTCATGACCTAATTGACGAGCAATTTCGGGATATACTGGTTTTGGTAAATAAATTTCTTTTGGTTTTACTTCAACTTTCCAAAAAGGAACTATTGGTATTTCAGTTTCTTCTGTTTTTTTATATATCTCACTAAATTCAGTTTTTCCTATGGAAGAAACATCTTCAGCTTCTTCCTCAGATTGTGCTTCAGAAACCACAGCAATTTTTGGTCTTTCTACAGGTGGCGGTTCAGCAATTTGTTCTAATTCTGGGGGCAGTTGTTCTAAAATAGTGTGTATTTCTTTTTTCGGAACATAGGGTTGATAGAAAAATTCTCTTGGAAAAATGATAAAAACCAACAAAACAAAAGCAAGCGAAATTACTAATCCCACACGAAACATTATGGAATAATATTCATCCCATTCAAAACCTCTTTCCATTTTAACCTCCAATTTTTTTATATTCAGTAGCAAAAACAATTTTAAAAGCTTGGGCTTCTTTTAAAGCTTCTAAGAGGTCATTTATTTTCCCATAGTCAACATCACTATCAGCCATAATTTCAGCAATTAATTCAGGATTATCAGCAACTTTTAAAAGCATCACATTAGTAACCCCTGTTAAATCTAATACATTATCATCAATAGTAATTTTTCCCGTTTTATCTACCCAGATATGGATAACGTTTCTCCTTTTTATCAATCTTTCAGTAGCTTCTGCTTGTGGTAAATTTACTTTTAAACCCATTTCTGTTCTTAAAACGGTGGTGAGCATAAAGAAGATAATCAAAAGAAAAGCAATATCACCAGTAGAAGCACTTGGTATTTCCGGTGTTTCTCTTTTGATTAAAAATTTTCTCATAATTACTCCTCTTTTACCGGTGTTAAACTAATTTTTTCAGCCTTTGCTAATTTTAACTGATCAAAGGCATCAATCATAATTTTGTAAGGAGCCTTTCGAGAGACTTTTAAAGCCACAACTAATTCGGGATTTTTACTCAAAGCTTCCTGAACGATTGATTTAATTTCAGGGATGGTTATTTTTTGACTTCCAATTAGTACTTCACCGTAAGGATTTACAGTTACTACTAAGATATTTTCTTTTTTTACTTTTACTTCCGCCCCTTTTGGCGGTAAAACAATTTTTAGCCCCTTTTCCCGAGAAAAAATAGAAGTAACCATAAAGAAAATTATTAAAAGAAAAGCAATATCACCAGTGGAAGCAGTGGGAATAGAAATTTTTTGTTCACTTTTTCTTCTAAACATAATTATTGTCGTTTTGTTAAATATTCAATTAATGTAGCTGCTGCTGTTTCTAAATCTCGGGTATAACTATTGATTTTCATTTGGTAAAGAGTATGAATAATTGCTAAAGGTGCAGCAATCATTAATCCCCATTTAGTAGTGATTAAAGCTTCAGAAATACCAGAAGCTACTACTGTCGGTTCTACTTCACCCACCGCCGCTACTGCAGCAAAAGCACGGATCATTCCTGTGACAGTACCTAAAAACCCAAAGAAAGGAGCAACCATTGTTAAACCACCCATTAAACTCATACCTCGATCCAGAAAACCAAGTTCTGCAACTCCAGCTCTAGTTACTGCTTCTTCCATTGCTGTTTTTCCTTCCTTTGCTTTTTCTAAAGCTGCAAGAAGAACTCGAACAACTGGACTTTTTGTTTTTTGGCACATTTTAATTCCGCTCTCTAACCCCTCTTTTTCAATTACTGAAATAAGATTATTGGTAAACTTCTTAGCATTTAACGAGGCAACAATAAAAAGAGTAATAAATCGTTCAATAACTAAAGCAATACCTAATATGGCACAGGCTAATAAAAACCACATTATGCCACCACCTTTAATGAATTCCTGTATCATTTTTCCTCCTTATCATTTTGTCATTTTTATTAAATATTAAAAAAATAATAAAAAAAGTCAATAAGTTTAAAGTTCCTCCAAAAATTTATATTCATCGTATTTGAGTTTATGGTTTATTTTTAATTCTAAGTGAATACCAATTTTTTTAATAAGTTGGGTTAACCTGTCGTTCCATTCGTTTGTTAAAAATTCATACATATAAGGTGAAACCAACAGAAGAATTTTTTTCCCTTTTAATTTTTCCGATTTATTTATTAATTGGCTTTCAATTTTCAAAGCGACTTCATAACGGTCTAAAATTCTTCCTTTCCCTTTGCAAGCAGGACATTCCTCACAGAGGGTAAAAAATAGACTGGGACGAATTTTTTCTCGTGTCATTTCCACTAATCCAAAACGACTTAATTTACCAAAGTCGGATTTCGCTCGGTCATTTGCTAAACACCATTTTAGTTCTTGATACACCAATTCGCGATTTTTTGGTTCCCGCATATCAATAAAGTCAATAATAATTAAACCCGATAAATCTCGTAATCTAATTTGGCGAGCAATTTCACCGGCAGCTTCCAAATTGGTTTGTAAGATTAATGTTTCGGGATCCTGTTCTGACGCAAAACTACCAGTATTCACATCAATGGTAACAAGAGCTTCGGTTTGGTCGATAGTAATAAAACCACCGCTTTTTAAAGGGATTTCTCGGTCTAAAGCTTTTTCTAATTCTTCATCAATTTTGAATTTTTTAAAAAGCGGTTCCTTTTCTTCATAAAGAATAATCTTGTCTTTTATAAATAACTCCGGAGTATAATTTTTTATATAATTAGTTATCTCATAATAAAGATTTCGGTCATCCACATAAATCGCTTCGGTGTCTAAGGTATATAAATCACGAATAATTTTTAATGCCAATTTTGGTTCTTTATAAAGTAAACGAGGAGCCCGGGATTTTTGAAATTCTCTTTCAATTTCTTCCCAAGTACCTTCTAAGTAATGATAATCCCGAACAATAACCTCTTCAGGCATATTTTCGGCAGCAGTTCTCACTATTAATCCCCGATTTGGTTTTTTTAATTTTTTAGCAATCTCTTTTAATCTATTTCTTTCCTTTTTATTGGTAATCCTTTGGGAAATACCAATTCGGGAAATAGTTGGGAAAAAAACTACATATTTACCAGGCAAATGGATAAAAGAAGTTAAGCGAGCACCTTTATCACCGATCTGTTCTTTAACAACCTGACAGAAAATTTGATCCCCAATATTTATTGGTAATTCTTCCTTTGTTGTCTTTTTTACTTTCTCCTCTTCTTCCAAATCAATTCCAAATATTTCCTCTGGGATTTCTGTTAAAGGTAAGAAACCGTTTTTTCTCAAACCGATATTCACAAAGGCTCCTCGTAATCCCCTCACAATGTTTTCTACTCTTCCTTTGAAGATTTTGCCTACATTATTTTCGATTCCTTCTCTTTCAATATAAAATTCTACCAAACGGCCATTTTCTAAAATTCCTACTCGAGTATCATTTAGTTTATGAGTAATCACAATAGTGGTTTTAACTTTATTCATCCTCTAAAGGAGTTATTAATTTTTCATTTTTTATTAAATATTGTTCAATTCTTTTCACAGGTAATAATTTAATCTGCTCTTCTTCTAAATTAAAAATTTTAGTAAGGGTTGGATAAAGTCTAACTCCAGGTTTAAAAGGAAGAAGAATTTCTGCGGTGTTATTATTAAGTTGAACATAATAAGAGGAAGTATCAAGATTTATATTTTTAAAAATCGATTCCGGTAAGGAGACTTCGTATTTTAAAAACTTAATTGATTTTCCTAAGCTTGGCGTATCCTTTTTTATTTCCTTAAAATCTATCACTATTAAATCCTTTGGCATGAAATCATTTAAGTCTTTTATTAGATTACCATTATAATTAATTTTTAAAAAAATGTCAAAGTATTCACTTTCCGAAATTACTCCTACCGGTAACGGAGGACCAAAGGAAATTAAATATCGTGGAGAAAAACCAGCAGAATGAAGAACGGGTAAAGAAGCCCGTCTTATTGTCCGATAAATTGCTCGTACAATATCTAAATGAGAGGCAAAACGGAAAGTTTCACCCACTTTAAATTTTATTCTAAATCTTTTATAAATAGGAGAAAAAGAAGTTTGTTTTTGAGAAATAGAAATTTTCGGTAAGAAACTTTCTTTTTTAGTCATTTTAAAAGAGGAAAACTCTATGTTTTCTTGAAAAGATAAAGCCTTTTGATAACTTTCAATTAAAAAATTCTTTGAAACACCGATATCAATAAATTCCCAAGGCAAAGGTTCTTTAATATTTTTTTCTTTTAAATAATTTTCTTTTTCAATTTGATTTTTTAAAAAACTTTCTAACCAAAGTTGGTATTTAAAATTTTCTGTCCAATCTTGAAAAATACCCTGTCTTTTAAAAACTTCTTCAATAACCGGAGCCAATTTTTCGTCACCCCTTGCTAAAATTGTTTGAATTTCGGCTTGATCAAAATTTTCATATTTTATTCTAATATTTTTAAATTTTACTAAGTTTTTTAAAATCTTGATCTTCTCAAATAATAACTTCTTATCTTCAAAAGAACAAAACTGAAAAGGGGTATGAGGTTTAGGAATAAAGGGAGAAATAGAAATTCGTAATTCTTTATTTTTTATAAGTTTTCCTAAAAAATTTAAGAAATAGGCGATCTCTTTAATATCTTCTTCTTTTTCGGTAGGAAGGCCAATCATAAAGTAAAATTTAATTCCTTGCCAATTGTTATTTATTAAAAGTTCTACTGCTTCAATAATTTTTTCATTAGAAATTTCTTTATTAATAACTTTTTTTAACCGAGAAGAAACGGTTTCCGGAGCAAAAGTGATACCCGTCTTTTTAATTAGCTTGAGTTCTTTCATAATTTCTTCATTAAAATCTTCTCCCCGAAGAGAAGGAAGAGAAAGGGCAACTAAATAAGGATGTAAGATTTCGTTTAAGGATCTTAGTAAAGAAGATAGATTGGGATAATCGCCAGCAGAAAAAGAAAGTAAAGAAATTTCCTCATAACCAGTTGCTTTTATTGCTCTTAAAGCTATTCTTTTAATCTCTTCTTCAGAACGAATTCTTAATGGACGGTTAGTAAATCCTGCTTGGCAAAAACGGCATCCGCGAGCACATCCACGAGAAATTTCAATAGTTAGATGGTCATGGACAATCTCGCAAAGAGGCACTAAAGGTGGAAAAGGAAAATCATCCTCTTTTAACTCTTTCACATACCTTCTTTTTATAATCTTTTCTTTCTTATGAATTAAAGGGACGTAGACACCTTCTAAATTTGCTAAATTTTCTAATATTTTCTTTTTATCCTTTTTGAAATTTCGGTAGACTTCAACAATTTCTAAAATCACTTCTTCACCATCGCCGATTACAAAGGCGTCAATAAAAGGAGCCATTGGTAAAGGATTAACGGTACAAGGTCCACCAGCAATAACCAATGGATAATCACCGTTAAGACGCTCTTCACTATAAAGAGGTATTTTACCCAAGGATAAACAATATAAAACATTAGGATAATTCAATTCCGATTGTAAAGAAAAGCCGATAATATCAAATTTAAATAAAGGTAACTTATTTTCTAAAGAAAAAAGAGGTATATTATGTTCCTTTAATTTTTCTCCAAAATCTAAAGCAGGGGCATAACTTCTTTCACAAATAGTATTTTTATGATAATTTAACTTAGCATAAAGAATTCTTAATCCATAATTAGACATTCCAATTTCATAAATTTCGGGAAAGATTAAACAACATTTTATAGTATCTTTTTTAATAGGAAGAGGAAAGAGATTATATTCGCCTCCGGTATATCGGATAGGTTTTGTTACTAGGGGTAAAATATTTAAAATTTTTTTTGTCATTCTTATTCACCTTCAATACTTTCTAAATAATAATTGTCACCCTTTTTGAAAAGAATTTTAAAAGAGTTACATTTAGGGCAGATATAAGAAAACTCTTCTTTTATCTCACCATAATAACCACAATCTTTACATTCAATCTCGGGTTTTTCTTCAATAGCCTCTATCTCACTATTTTCCATAAGACTATCTTTTAGTCCTTCTTTTAACCAAAAAAGAAATTGTTCCTTGTTAATTAAAGTTAAGGTGCCAATTTTTATACTTATTTTATAAATCTTTTTAATCTCATACTTTTCACAAACTTGATGAATCACTTTGATGAGATATTGAGCACAAGAAAACTCATGCATTTTTTAAAAATTTTACCACCTTTTCTATCCCTTTTCCCTTTTTAGCAACCATTTCTACAATGGGAATGGAGGGTTTAATCTTTTTTATATCTTTTTTCAATTTAATTAAAGAAACGCCCATTTTTTTTGCTAAATCAATTTTGTTAATGATCACCATATCAGCCTCTTTAAAAATGTGAGGATGTTTGATAACTGTATAGGGCCCTTCTGTTGAAGAAAAAATTACTATTCGATAATGGGCACCTACCGGAAATTCAGCAGGGCAGATAAGATTACCAACATTTTCAATAAAAAGTAAGTTAATCTCCTTTAAAGGCAGGTTTTTTATCGCTTCATTCACCAATTTAGCATCTAAATGGCATTCTTTGCCAGTATTAATTTGGACTACTTTAGCACCGTTCTTTTTAATTAAATTAGCATCGATTTCCGTTGTTAAATCTCCAGCAATAACGCCTATTTTATAATCTTTTTTCAATTTTTTAATAAGTTGACAGATTAGAGTGGTTTTTCCACTACCAATAGAACCTAAAATATCAATTGCTTTTATTCCATATTGATTAAAAATCTTTTTATTCTCTTCTGCTAGTTCTCTATTTTTTCTTAATAAACTTTCTTCTAATTCAATATCAAAGATTTCGCCACTTTTTGGTTTAATAACTTTCATAGTTAAATTTTAATAATAAATTGACTTTTTTCAATGATAGAAGTATAATTTCTTAATGAAAAGGATAGTGAGTCAAAAGGAAATGTCTGAGATTGACAAAATATCAGCAGAAAAATTAAATATTCCCACAATAATTTTGATGGAAAATGCAGGAAGAAGTGTGGCAGAATATTTAAAGGAAATTTTTGGCATAAGAGAAAAGGATTTTTCTAATAAAAATTTTTTAATTTTTTGTGGCAAAGGAAATAATGGTGGAGATGGTTTTGTTTCTGCCCGTTTTTTGTTAAATAAGAAGGCAAAAGTTAAAGTTATTTTATTAGGAAAATTTGAGGAATTAAAGGGTGATGCCAAAATAAATGCTGAGAGATATAAGAATATGGGAGGTGAAATAATTGAGATAATAAAAGAAGAAGATTTCTCTTCGGCTAACATTTTTTTTAGAAATAAAAGAGAAACTTATATAATTGATGCTATTTTTGGCACCGGTGTCAAAGGCGAAATAGAAGGAATTTATAAAAAGGCTATTGAGTTTATCAATCAATCCGGTTTAAAAGTGATTGCAATAGATGTTCCTTCGGGAGTAATGGAAGATGGCAAGGTTGCTAATATTTGTGTGAAAGCAGATTTCACTATTACTATGGGTTTTATAAAAAGAAGTTTACTTTTACCACCAGCAAGAGATTATGTGGGAAAAATTTTGATTGGCGATATTGGAACTTTTTATGAATATTTTAATAATCAAGGTAATACTTTTTTGATAGAAGAAGAAGATGTTAGAGATTTTTTCCCAAAAAGATTAAGTTGGGGGCATAAAGGAACTTTTGGAAGTTGTTTGATAATTGCAGGTTCAAGAGGTTATAGCGGAGCTGCTTTTCTTGCCTCTGTGGGAGCTTTGAAAATTGGTTCCGGATTGGTATATTTAGCTACACCAAAAATAATTATTGATGTTATTGAAACCAAACTCACCGAGGTAGTAAAAATTCCATTAAATTGGGAAGAAGGTTTTACCTTAGATAATTTAGATAAAATTAATGAATTGTGGCCCAAAATTGATGTCTTGGCAATAGGTCCAGGTATCGGAACTAATGAAAAGACAAAATTATTTGTGAAAAAAATTTTGACCGCAGCAGAGGAAAGAAAAATTCCTGTGGTTATTGATGCAGATGGTATTAACTGTTTAAGCGAAGAGATTGATTTATTGAAGGGTTTAGCAAAAAATATACCGATAATTTTAACTCCCCATCCTGGAGAACTTAGTCGGTTAATTAAAATTTTGCCTGAAAAGATTAATGAAAGTAGAATAGAGATTGCCCGTTCTTTCAGCCAAGAAAAGGGTGTTTATTTGGTTTTAAAAGGTTCACCCACAGTAATTGGCACTCCCCAAGGGATGGTTTATATTAACCCTACAGGAAATTCGGGATTAGCAAGTGGTGGTAGTGGTGATGTGTTGACAGGTTTTATTGCTGGCTTGCTTGCTCAGAAATTAGCACCGGAAAAGGCAGCGATTGTCGGTGTTTATCTTCATGGACTATCTGCTGATTTAGCCCTAGAAAACC
This sequence comes from Caldifarciminota bacterium, assembly GCA_025060715.1. GTDB lineage: Bacteria > Hydrothermota > Tepidihabitantia > Tepidihabitantales > DTDR01 > DTDR01. The sequence goes on from JANXBG010000017.1 coordinate 14,039, forward strand.
AAACCGAATATGATTTTATTGCCTCCGATATTTTTGTTCACCTTCCAAAGGCAATTAAAAAAATTTTAAATGCTTAATTTTCTTATCTTTCTTATCTTCACAATCTATAATGAGAAATTATGGACAAACTATTTGGCAGTAGATACGGTTTTGACAATCACCGGTAATGAGCGAATAGTTTATGTGGGGACCTCCTACGGAATTCTATTATTTGATGCTCAAAAGATAAGATATTTAAAAACCTTGACAAAATTTGATGGAATTTTAGAAAGTTTAAAATTTGTTGCTTATGACCGTGAGATAAATTCCCTATGGTTATTAGATAAAAATTTTCTAATGAATTATAATCCTTTTACTAAAAAAAAGGAGCTTTTTAAATTAAATATTACACCAAAGGCAATTGGGGTGGGTAAGCATTTTTTATATTTTATTGCTAATGGTGATACTTACCAATGGGATAAAAAAAAGAAAAGATTATTAAAAATTGAAAAGACAAAAGATACTACTATTTTTTGGTACGGTGAAAAGAAAAAATATTTACCCCAAAATTTTCCTTTTCTTACTCCTTATTATTATATGGATGAAAATTTGGAAAAATATTTTTATAAAGAACTATTTTTGACAAATAGAAATTTATGGGTAAGCGCTAATGGTTATGGAATTTTAGTTTTTGATAGGATAACTAAAAATTTAATTAAAATTTTCCCTTTTAATAACCGTTTAGGAAAAATAAGAAAGATTTTAAAATTTGAAAATAACCTCTGGCTGATAGGGGAGAGGTGTTTTGTAAAAACTGATAGTGAGATTTCCAAATGGCGGTTTTTTTCTCTTGAATATAATAAATTTTATGAAGAAAAAGAGCCATTATTAAAATATAAATTTTTAGAAATATTTTTAAAAAAAGGATTTTCTTCTTTTGCTAATTTGAAAAATTCCTTTGCTTTCGTGTCAGAAAAAAATATCTATCTTTTTTTAGAAGACTATAAAGAGCCGATAGAATTGGAAGTTCCCTTTGAAATAGAGAATTTATATTTTTTAAAAGATACTTTAATAATTTTAACAAAAGAGGGGATATATTTCTTTGATTATAAAAATAACATTCTTTCAGATTTTTCCCGTCAGCCACCGGAAGCCAAATTTGGGGTTTTTTCTTTTTTACCAATGAAAGAGGAATATTATTTTGGAGTGCGCGGTGGCTTTTTGATATACAAAAACCAAAGATGGGAAAAAGTGATTATTCCAATAAGAGACCTCTCAATACCAATTAGAGAATTAACAAATTTTGACAATTACCTAATAACAAAAATTGATAACCAAATTATTTTTTTTGATACTAAAAAACGCTTCTTCCAATTTTTGACAAAAGAAGACGGTTTAATTGGTGAAGATATTTATTCTATAAAAGTAGACAATAATAAATTATGGATTAGCCACGAAAAAGGTATTTCTCTTTATGATTTAACTTTCTTAAAGAAAAAAATTAAAAAATGAAGAAGAAAATTTTTATCTATTTTCTATTAATTTTTCTCTTAATTTTAGGAGTTTTGATCTTATATCAAAAAAATAATCGGTTATTACCAATAAGGTATCCTCAGTATTCTTCGGATTTAAAAAACAAAGCAAATATTCTTTTGATTGCTAAAGATGCTTTAATAATTGGTAAGAAAAAATTACCTAATGGAAAAGAAGAACCAATATTAGAGAAAAAATCAAGAAGTGATATTATTAATATTATTCATATAGATTTTGACAAAGGAAAGGTAAAAATTTTAAATATTCCGCGAGATATGCTGGTGAGTATTCCTAACTACACTAAAGAAAAATCAAAAAAGGATTTTAACAATCTAGACAAAATAAATCATAGTTATTTTTATGGTGGAGAGACTTTGTTAATAAAAACAATCAAAAAGAATTTTAATATTGACATTGATCGCTATTTAACAGTGGATTTTGTGCGGTTTCAAAAATTAATAACTTTTTTAAAGCCCTTTGTAAAAGTTTTTCAAATAAGAAAGTTCAAAACAGAGGAACCAGCGGTAGTTAAGGAGCTTTTAAAAAATCGTTTTATCTATCCTTATGATGATATTGACCGAAGTCGCAATTCTTTGTTTTTTATCAAATATCTTTGTGAAAAAATTTATCCCCAAATCAACCCCTTAAACTTTTTAGTTTTTAAAAAAATCTTTTGGGAAGTTTTTAAAGGAGCCACTAATTTAAATGAAGATGATATAAACAAAATTTTTATTGAATTAAAAGAAAAAAATTTTGACCCGAAAGATATAGAATTAGGAGTGATGATTGGTTACCAAGCCAATGTTTATCTTAATCGTTTTTCTCAAACTCTCTCGTGTTATCTGCCAATTTATGAAGAGATTGAAAAACAGATAAAATATTTTATTTATGATTCAACAAATATTTCTCCAAAATTTTACCTTAGTAATAATGAAAGTTTTTTCATTCCCGAGTATGTAAAAAGAGATTATGCTTTCTCTTTTGATTTAGATACTATTAATCTAAGAATAAGGGTAGAAATTCCAAAATAATAAAAAGCATTATTATATAGTATAAACTCTAAGTGGTTTTTGTTTTGGATTGGGTAAGATTAAGAAAACGCTTTTTAATTCTGCCGATATGTGATTTTTATTTACTAAAAATGGAGATTGAAAGTTAAAAGGGGGAGGGGGTATGATAGGGGGTATGGTCTTAGGGTCTAATAAACATTAACTTTCTTATTTATATTTTTATTCAGCAGTTATTAATGATTTTTATGGTGTTTTTTTAGCTTACTAAAATAGGGTATCTTTATCTTAATAAAGTAGAGCTTAGGGGTTTAATAGGAGTTAAACTATAGGAGTTTATTGGAGTACCGTTTTGGGTATCTTATTGGTTATTGAAAATACATTTCGAAGGGAGGGTTGTTGATATGTTTTTTATTTTCTCTAGCGTAGTTGCTTTAAATATTTAGTTGCTTTAAATATTTTAAGTTGCGACAGAATAAGGATTAGAGATAGGTTTAAAAATAAAAAATATAATTTGATTTTTTATTAAATTTTTATATAATATAAAATATTTAATATTTTATGAAAGCATATAAATTAAAAAAAGAATATTTAAAGGAATATTTAAAAAGTTTAGAAGATTTTGGAGAGGTTTGGGGACCGATAAAAAAAGGCGAGATTGATGTTTACGAAAAAATTACTGATTATTCTTTGTTAAATCTTAATGCTTTAAGACCGATTTTACCTTTAAAAAAATTTCTTATTCCACCGAAATTTAATACTTTTTTTTACACCAAAGATGGCAAATATGAGAATGCTTTAAAGGAAGTGAAAAGGAAAATTGTATTTGGGGTTCATCCTTGTGAAATTCATGCTCTTTTAACCTTAGACCGATTATATAAAGAGAGATATCCTGATTATTATTATTTGACTCACCGCAAATCAACTTGGATTATTGCTCTTTCTTGTGTTCCGGATGATAAATGTTTTGCCCGTTCTTTAAACACCCATTTCGTAGAAGAAGGTTTTGATTTGGGATTTACGGACTTGGAGGATTATTATCTTGTATGGGTAGGCTCTTCTGAAGGAGATGATTTGTTACGCCATCGTTTGGATTTATTTGATGAAAAGATAACTTCTAAAGATTTAAATCGTTATATTGAATGGCGAAAATGGCGAGATAATCAATATCAACTTAATTTAGATCTCACTGCTATGCCTGATATTATGGAGTTAAGTTATGACTTAGAAATTTGGAATGAAATTGGCGAAAGATGTCTTTCTTGTGGAACTTGTAGTATGATATGTCCAACTTGTACTTGTTTTAATATTGCTGACCATTTGGGTATTGATGATGAACCAGGAAGGAGAGAGAGATTTTGGGATAGTTGTATGTTAAAAATCTTTGCCTTGGTTGCCGGTGGTCATAATTTTAGAGAAAAACGGGTAGATCGAGTAAAACTTTGGTACACTCATAAACTAAAAGCCTTTATTACTGAATTTGGTAAACCAGCTTGTGTTGGGTGTGGTAGATGTATTGCTAACTGTCCGGTTAATATAAATGTTGCGGAAATAACAAAAATTTTAAAAGGAGAAGAGGTTAAAAAATGAGTGAAAATTTATATGAACCCATTCCGATGAGGATTGTAAGAAGATACGATTTAGTTGAAAATGTGCGTTTTTTTCAAGTAAGACCGGTAGAAATTGAAAGAGCCCTAACTATTAATTACAAACCAGGTCAATTTATGATGATTTCCCTTTTTGGTGTTGGAGAGGCTCCTTTTTCAATCTCTTCATCCCCCTCTCGCCCTGGTTTGTTAGAATTTGGTATCAGAAAAATTGGGGTTTTAACCGAAGAACTTTTTAAACTAAAAGAGAATGAAATTATTCATATTCGTGGACCTTATGGTAACGGTTTTCCTATCGAAAAGATGTATGGTTATAATTTAATTATTGTTGCTGGTGGTTTAGGAGCTGTTCCTTTGCGTTCTTTACTTTTATATGCCTTAGATAACCGGGATTTATTTAAAAAGATTTACTTTCTTTACGGTGCCCGCCGACCTAATGAAATGTTATTTTTAAGAGAGTTCCTGGAATTAAAAGAAAGAGAAGATTTAGAATGTCTTTTAACCGTAGATAAAGATGATACTGGTAGTTGGACAGAAAAAATTGGTGTGGTAACCGAACTTTTTAAGTATCTAAAAGATATTGACCCACAAAAAACTTATGCGGCAGTTTGTGGACCACCGGTAATGTACCGGTTTGTAATTGATAAATTAGTAAATTTACAAATTCCTAAACACCAAATTTTAATGACCTTAGAAAGAAGAATGCGTTGTGGAATGGGAAAATGTGGCCATTGTGTTATTGGTTCTATTTATACTTGCGTAGATGGACCGGTTTTTACTTATTGGGATGTTTTACATATGAAAGATTTAATATAATTTATGGATAAAGAAAAAAAGTTAAAAATTGGTTTTTATGAATTTAGTGGCTGTGCCGGAGATTTATTAACTATTATTCATAATGAAGATTATCTTTTAAAAGTTTGGAATTCCGCAGAAATTATTAGTTTTCGGTTGGCAACAAGTAAACGGGATGAAAAAGCCAATTTGGATATTGCTTTTGTTGAAGGTTCAATAACAGCCGAAGAACAGATAGAAGAGCTCAGAAAAATAAGAGAAAAAAGCAGAATTTTGATTGCCTTAGGAACTTGTGCTTCTTTTGGTGGTTTACAATCAATGTATTCTCATCTGGGAGACTTTTCCTCTCGTTTTAATTCTATCTATCCTCATAAGTTTACAATCTTAAAACCAATAGAATCAAAGCCCTTAGAAAGCTATGTAAAGGTAGATTATTTTATTCCTGGTTGTCCAATTGACTTTAAGCTTTTTCTTTTTAATTTTACTCGTCTTTTAAGAAATTTACCAGTAGAATTACCCTCTTATCCTGTCTGTATAGAATGTAAATGGCAGGAAAATAATTGTCTCCTTTTAAAAAAGATCCCCTGTTTAGGTCCTTTAACGCGTGCTGGTTGTCAAGCAAGATGTCCAACCCATAATTTACCTTGTGTTGGCTGTTTTGGTCCTTATGAAGATTTAAATCTTCCTTCGTGGTTAAAAACTCTTCAAGAAAATAATATACCTTTTAAAGAGTTAGAAAAGAAGATAAGAATGTTTTTTGGTGTAAAAGTCAAAGAAATTTTAAGCAAACTTAAGAATAAAAAATGAAAAAAATAAAAGTAGATTTAGTTAGCCGGATTGAAGGGCATGGAAATATTTATATTGAACTCTCTAATAACAAATTAAAAAACATCAGATTTGAAGTTTTCGAAGGTCCAAGATTGTTTGAGACATTGGTTTTAGAAAAAACTCCTGAAGAGGTTTTAAATATCGTATGTCGAATTTGTGCGATTTGTAATGTTTCCCATCGCTACTCAGCAATCCGGGCCTTAGAAAAGATTGGAAATATTAAGGTTCCTAAAGAAATAACTCTTTTAAGAGATTTGGCTCATTATGGAGAGATGTTAGAAAGTCATTCTCTCCATCTCTTTTTCCTTTCCTTACCCGATTTTTTAGGCTTTCCTGATGCGGTTAGTATGGCAGAGAAATTTCCAGAACTTGTTCAAATTGGGTTAAAGATAAAAAAATTTGGAAATTCTTTAATGGAAAAGATTTTAGGAAGGATAATGCATGGTGAAAATATGATTATTGGGGGCTTTGGTAGATACTTAACCTTGGAAGAATTAAGTAATATTAAAAAAGAGGCTGAAAAATTGTTACCGGAAGCAATAAAGGCTTGGGAAATTACTCACGACCTCCATTACACCACTTTTGGTGAAGAGAGTATGCTTTTTGTTTGTCTCAAACCACCTACTGATGAATATGGTTTTTGGGGAGATGAAGTATTAATTTCCAATGGTGAAGAATATCCTGTTGAAAAATTTTATTCCTTTATTGAAGAAAAAATTCTTCCCTATTCATCTGCTAAACATTCTTATTATCAAAATCGTCCCTATATGGTGGGTGCTTTGGCAAGAATGAGTTTATTAGGTGAAAGATTACATAACGCTTCGGCTGAAGCCTTTAAAAAAAGTTATAGTTTAAGTTGGATAAGAAATCCTCTATATAATAATCTGGCTCAGGCGATTGAAATTATTTTTTCCTTAGAAAAAGTGATATCAACAACTGAAGAACTTTTGAAAGGTCTTTCTTCTTTAAAAGAAACCTCTTTGACTTATCAAAAATTTAATGGAAAAGCGGTTGGTAGTGTTGAAGCACCACGTGGAACGCTTTTCCATTATTATGAGTTTAAGAATAAAAAATGTGTGAAGGCAAACCTAATTATTCCAACTGCTCAAAATTATGCTTCTATTGAACAACATTTAAAAACTTGTGTTTGCAACATAATTAAAAAATTTGGAACAAAAGAAGAGGAGATGATAAAGGAAGCTGAAAAAATTATCCGAGCTTACGATCCTTGTATTTCTTGTTCTTGTCACATTGTAAAAACTTCTTAATATCCCCAAACTTCTTCTAAGTATGCCTTTCTTCGGCACGCAGGACAGAGAATTTGCATATGGGAAGCCCGATAAGGAAATTCTTTTATTTCAACATTTGGTTCATATACTAAGCCCAATTCTTTATAATAAATCAAAAAAAGGGTTGGATTAGCAGAAATTAAGTTACCAACTTTTTTAGCGATCCAAATAATCTGGTCTTTAGGTGCAATTGAGTCGCCGCAAGAAGCACATAAAACTAATTCTTTCTCTATTTTATTTTTATAATTATCTTTCTTAAATGATGCTAAATCAAATTCTGGTGTATGTTTTATACCTTCACCAGTAATACAATATCTTACACATTGGCCACAATAAACACATTTTTCCTCATAATGAATTACTTTTCTAATTTTTCTCTCTTTCTCATCAATTATTTCTCGTGCTTTAGAAGGACAGACTTCAGCGCAAGCACCGCAGCCGACACATTTTTCTTTATTAAAAATAATTTTTCCTCGAAAATTAGGAGATACCTTTGCTGGTTGATAAGGGAATTTTATAGTATAAGGACCTTTTAAAATCGCTTTTATTGCCTCTTTTAATTCTCTTAATTTAGGTTGCTTCATCTTCTTTACTTATTTGTGAATAGCCTTTTTTATCCTCACCAAACTTATCAATTACACTTTTATGCCAAAGTTTTGTTCCAAAGAGTAAAGAACCTCTTGATAAAGCATGGGCGGCTACGGGCATAGTGAAGAGGATAAATAAAGCGCAAATTAAAGCCTTTATTCCCATTTGATTAAAACCACGGATAAAAAAGATACCCAACATAATGCCACAGGTTCCAATAGTAACACATTTTGTAGAGGCTTGCATTCGATTATATAAATCAGGAAATTTTACTAAACCTAAGGCACCCAATAAATTAAAAATCACACCAAAGATGATAGATATCCAACCTAAATAATAGAAAATCATAAACTCTCCTTTTTAATCATCTAAATGTCTTCCTTCTAAATATTTTGCTAATGCCAATGTACCGATAAAGGCTAATATTGCAATAGTGATTGAAAGATCTAAAAGATAGGGTAGATTGTAGCGAAAAGCCATCAAGGCTGTAATTCCACAAAAGAGAATTGACATAATATCAACCGCAATTGCCCGGTCGGAAATAGAAGGTCCTCTTAAAGCTCGATAAAGACTAAAAAAGGCAGCTAATGATAAAGTAATAATTAAAATACTCATAATTATTCAAAAATCCTTTTTAAATACTTTTCAAAAGTTTGGGCAATCATTTTTTTTGCCTTTTCTTCTTCTTCCTCTTTTATCCAAATCCAATGGATATAAAGAGTATCGCCATCAATTTCACAAGTCATTGTTCCTGGTGTTAAAGTAATAGAATTTGCTAAAAAAGTCTTAGCGATTTCTGTTTTTAAAGAGGTTTTTATTTTTATAATTCCTGGTTTTAAAGGCATACCGGGATGGAGAACTCTTAAGGCTACATCCAAATTTGCTTCTATACATTTATAAGCAAATATCGGAATATAAACCAAAAGCCAAAACCACCTATGAATTTGGAAAATTTTTATTGGTTTCTCAATAAAATAACCACCAAAAATAAAAGCACTTAATAGAGAAACAAAAATACCAACAATAATTTCATCATAATTTAAATTAAAAGTAAATAAAAACCATAAAATTAAAGCGACCAAAAAAAAGATAATCTTTCTGTTCATTTCATCAAAACTAATCTCGCGTATTCAATACCCCTAATCACTACTTCGCTGGCTTTATTAATTAAATTTGGCTGCAAGTAATTGAAATAGAAAATACCAAAAATGAAAATTAAAAAAACTAAAAATAGAAAACTAATCGCCGATAAGGAATTTTCTTTCACTTCCTCTCCTTCTTTATTAGTAAAAACCTTATTAGTGATTTTTAATAAATAAGCCAATGTTAATATAGAAAAAATTCCTAATATAATCGCTAATCCTAACATTTTTTCTTTAATTGCTCCTAAAATCAAAAATAGTTTAGGGAAAAACCCTAAAAAGGGAGGGATTCCTGCTAAAGAGAGAGCACCTAAAGTGTAAACCAATCCATAAAAGGACATTCTCTTTTTTAAAAGAGTAAGTTCATTAATATCCAAAGTACCCGCTTCTCTTTCTACTGAACCAGCGGTCAAAAATAGAAGCCCTTTACTTAAGGCATGGGCAAAAATTAAAGTTAAAGCACCAATAATTCCAAAGAAATTACTAAGGCCTAAGCCAACAAAAATATAACCAATCTGACTAATAGTGGAGTAGGCTAATAACCTTTTATAATTTTCTTGTTTTAAAGTAATAAAGCTGGTAATTATTATTGATAGAATTCCAAGGATAAGAAGTAGATTAAAATAATGAGGTGCGTTGTTTCTATTTAACCCAAAAACATTAAAGATTAAACGAAAAAGAGTATAAACTCCTAAGGTTTTAATAAAAATTCCTGAAAGTATTGCCGAAATTGGTGCAGGTGCTTGTGAATGGGCATCCGGTAGCCAAAAATGGAAAGGAAAGAGAGCAGATTTTATTAAAAATCCAAAGGTTAAAAGGGAGATGATAAACCAGAATAAAGTCCCTTTATTTTCATTTAAAAAAGTATTGGCAATATCTGCCATATTTAATGTTGATGTTTTTGCATAAATTAAAGCAATTGCTAAAAGAATAGTTAAACCACCTACCTCACCGATCACTTGGTATTTGAAACTAGCTTCCAAATCTTCTTTTTCCACGCCAAAAGCCACTAAGGCATAAGAAGAGATTGCTGAAATTTCAATAAAAACAAAAAGATTAAACAAATCGCCAGTAATTGCCACTCCATTTAAACCAGCAATTAGTAATAAAAATAAAGTCCAAAATTTCCAACGGGCAGTATAATTATCTAAATAATTAATTGAATAAACAGCACAAGCAAAACTTAATAAGTTGATTGCTAAAACCATTAGCAGTGATAAACTATCAAAGGTAAAAACAATACCTAGGGGAATTGGTCTTATTGGCCATTTACCAATTTCATAAACATAAAGATCCCCAAAAATTGGTAAGAGAAAAATAGAATAGATACTTAAAATCAAAAGAAAGGTAGTGATAATACTACCAATAATATCAGATAGCCTTTCCCATATCTTAGAAAGTAAAGGGGTTAAAAAAGCGCCTAAAAGAGGTAAAGCAGTAAATAAAGGTAGATAATTCATTCTTTTAATCTTTTTATCTCTTTAATATCTAAAGTTTTGTATTTTTCATAAATTCTTACAGCTACTGACAAAAGTAAAGCAGTTGTCCCTAAACCGATTACGATAGCTGTTAAAACCAAAGCCTGAGGAATTGGATCAACAAAATTTTTAGATTGAGAAACATTAGTATAAATTGGTGCCAAGGCATCTTTTTTATATCCAATTAAAGCAAAAAATAGATTTACGGCATATTCTAATAAGCAAAAACCAATAGCAATTTTAATTAAATTTCTTTTGGTTAATATTGCGTAAATACCAATTAAAAAAAGGATTATACAACATAAATAGGGAACCATAACTACTCCTTCATTATAAATCTTGTTGCGGCTATTGCCAAAAAGATGGCAAAAAGTCCTGCCCCCACTTTTATCCCAATTGCCACATTACATAAAGGAATTATTCCTGAAGAAAAAAGCATAAAAACCTTTCCTTTTGGTAAAAAGTTATAGAAAAAGTAAGAACCCAACAGAAGACCAAAGAGGGCAATGAAAACGAATAAAAGCCCACCAATACTTTCAAAGATTGAGGAATAAATATATCCTATCCTCTCTTTAATCTCTTCGCTACCAAAAGCAAGAATTAAAAGGATGAAAGAAGCAGAAATTATCACTCCACCAGCAAAGCCACCTCCGGGTGTTAAATGGCCATGAGTAATAATATATATTCCATAGAGAAAAATTAATCCAACTAAAAGTTTGGTTATTGTTTTTACAATAATTGTCATTCCTCTCATTTTTTCTTTCCAATCTTTCTTAAAATTGTTAAGACACCTATCACTGAAGTAAAGAGAACAGTGGCTTCTCCTAATGTATCATAACCTCGGAAATCTAAAATCACTGCTGCCACTTGATTAGCCGCTTTTATCTCTTCAAATCCTTTTGCTAAATAATGAGAAGCAATTTTCATAATTGGTTTTCCAAATTCGGGTAATTCTTTTAATGCTGAAATAGAAAAGATTAAAAAGAATATTCCGAAGATAACAAAAACTCCTTTTGTTAAATAATCTCTTACTTCCATTTTATTTTCTAAAGTAGTATCAATATGAGTAGTTTTTAATATCACAGCAACAAAAATAATTACCGTTAAAACTTCCACAACTATTTGAACGATTGCTAAATCAGGAGCTTGAACTAAAATAAATATAATAGCTACTGAAAAACCAACAATTCCTAAGGAAATTGCTGATGCTAATAAATCTTTAATTTCTACTGCAACAATTCCAGCACCAATTGAAGCAATCAATAAAATATAAAGTTCAATCATAGTATTAAAATTAATAAAATTATAACAATTCCAATAAATATTACAACTAAATAATCACTCAAAATTCCTGATTGGAATTTTCTTAATAAACTACCAAAAGTTTCAGAAAAATAAACAATTGTTTGATAGATTATTTCTAAAATAAAATCAATCACTTTTTTAAATAATAAAGAGATAGTACCCAAAATTGTCTTTAAATAATTATAGAAATCAAAACTACCTTCTTCACCAAACTCAAAACCTTTACTTAATAACGGAGCTTCTTTAATCGGTGAATAAAATTGATCACCTGAGAAATGTCTCTCTTCTTCTTTTAACGATTCGCCACCAATAAATATTTCTCTCTTTTCAATTTTTTGAATAGCGCCCCACATATAAATCACAAAGCCAATGCCTATCCCTAAAATAATTAAAATAAAAGCTAATGTTGGTTGCCAAAAACCTATTTCTTCAATTTTAAATGGTAAAGAAGGATAAATTAACCCTTTTAAAGGTAAAGGAATGGCTAATATACCAAATAAAATACAAAGAAAGGCTAATAAAGATGAAGGGAACCATAATGAAAAATTAACTTCTTTTATTTTCTCATACTCTTTGGGCCTATCACCAAGAAAGATGGAATGGGTTAATTTCAAAAAAGAAGCAAGAGTAAGAACGCTACCAAACATTGCTGCTAATAAATATAAAAGAAATAAATAATTTCCCTCTTTGTATAAATAAATCACCCCTTGATAGATCATTCTTTTTGAGAAAAAACCATTTAATGGAGGAATTCCTGAGATTGCTAACGCAGAGATTAAAAAGGAAGTAAAGGTTATTGGCATATTTACCGCTAAACCACCAAGTTTTTCAATTCTTGTTTCCTTTGTCCAAAATTCTACTTGGCCGGTAGTTAAAAAAAGAGAAGTTTTATAGAGTGTATTATTAAGCATATGAAAAAGACTCCCAGCAACACCAATTGGAACTCCTGTTCCAATACCTAAAACCATATAGCCCACCTGTGATACTGCATGAAAAGAAAGAAGTTTCATTGCCTCTTTTTGGATTAATGCCATTAGTACGGCTGCTAAAATTGTTATTGAACCGACTATCATTAGATAGTTTTTTAATGTAAAATTAGTATTTAAATCAAAAAGATAATAACTTACCTTTAAAAGCAAATATATTCCAAGTAGTTTATCTAAGGAAGCAGGAATGAATGCCATTGTTGAAGCAGGCATCACTTTACTAATTTCTGGTATCCAAGAATGGAGAGGGATTGCTCCTGCCTTAGCAAAGCAACCAATTGTGATTAAAATATAAGCCAAAATATTTAAATTATTATTTAAAGATATTTTTAAATTTAAAGGAATATTGCCATAAGAAACAAACAATAAAGCAAAACCAAGGATTAATAGAAAATCGCTTAAACCTAAAATAAAAATACTTTTTATAAAAGCATCTTCACTATTATTTTTAGTGGTATATTGGAAAAAGCCAAAGATTAAAGATAATAAAATTCCCCAAAAAATCATCAAGGTAATGATATTATTTGCCAAAACAATTCCGCAACTAATAGAGCCAATTAAAAGAAGATAATAAAAATATTCTTTTTTCTTTTCATAATATTTTAAATACCGAATAGAATAGATAAGAATTAAAAGAGTAAAAAGGGAGATAAATAAAAGAACAAAACCGCTCAATTTATCAACACCAAAATTAAATATTCCAAAGGTTTTTCTAATAACCTCTGTTTTTCTTGATATAAAAAAAATCCTTACTGCATAATGAAAGTTTAAAATCGCCCCTAAGAAATAAAATTCATTTCTTAAAAAACTCACCAAATAACCTAAAAATCCAAAAATTATTGGTAAAATAATTAAAAGTTCAAAACTGCTCATAAAATTTTTAAAAAATAAATTAAAAATAAAGTTCCCAATATTAATAATAAAAGTCCAAAAATATAAACAATTGAGGTAGCAATAATATTTTCTCCCTTCTCTTTTTTTAATAGTGGATAAAATTTCAAAGAATAAAGTAAAGTAAAAAGAGAACTAATGATTGCTGAAACTCCTAAAAGAATATTTAATTTCAAACTACCAATAATAATCAATAATTTTCCAATAAAACCAAGAAAAGGAGGAATTCCCATTAAGGATAAAGATAAAAGGGCTAAACCAAAATTTACGCTACCGTCTTCTTTTGCTTCCATTTTGTAAAATAAACCCGGTTTTGCTAAAGCGTGGGATAGAATTAAAATAAAGGCCCCAATTATCCCAATATCATTTTTTAAAGCTAAGCCAAATAAGATAAAAGAAAGTTGGCTAATTGTTGAATAAGCTAAAATTCTTTTTAATTCTTTCTCAAAATAAGCAATTCCTCCAGCAATTATAGAAGTAAAGATTGCTAAAATAATAATGAAATGATAAAAAGAAATTTCCATTTCTAACCAATTAGAGATGAATATTTTGTAAAAGAGAATTAAACCCAAATTTTCAGCTATTCCACAAAGAAGGGCAATTATTGGTATTGGTGAAACTTCATAAACAATTGGTAGCCAATTATAAAATGGAATAATTGCTGATTTAGTAAATATACCACAGGATAATAAAATTCCCGATAAAAATGAGATATGATAAATATTTCTTAAATCAAAAGCCTCAAAAGTTATATTTTCGATTCCATTTTCTATTAAAAGAAGCGAAATCCCAATTAACATTAATATTGCTCCGGCAAAATTAAAATATAAAAGATAATTACCAGCCTTAATATTTTCTCTTTTTATTAAAACCAATCGCCAGGTTGCCAAGGTGGAAATTTCAAAAAAGATATAAATCAACAAAAGATTATTAGAAATAATGATAGCATAGGAAGAAAGAGCAAGTAAAATTAAAAAGATATAGAATTCAAAATTTCTTATTAATCTATCTTCAAAGGAATAAATTAAAGTTGCTAAAAAGGGTAATGCGAAAGTGAATAATAAGTATTGATTTATAAAGTTTTTATCAAAAATCATATTTTATTATATTTCTCTTTTAATTTTTCTGTCAATTTCCAAGAGAGTTTTAGAATATCCTCATAATCCATAATTTTTTTGTTATCTAAATAAACCGCAATTCTTTCCGTGCAACAATAACAAGGGTCAACAGCTGCTAAGGTAAGTGCGGCATCAGCAATTGAGTATCCTACACAAGCATAAGCATTAGAAGCAATATTCATATAACTTGGTGCCCGTATTTTATGTCTGATTGGATGGTTCATCCCACTGGTTCTTACATAATGAAACACTTCTCCTCTCGGCGCCTCTGCCCGACCAATTCCTTCACCCGCGGGAATTTCGTCAATCCTTCTTTCAATCTCTCCCTTAGGCATTTTTTTTAAACATTGTCTAATAATTTTTATTGATTCTAAACATTCTAATAATCTCACTTTTGCTTTTGCTAATACATCTCCCTCTTCAAAAACAATCACATCCCAATCAATTTTATCATAAGCAGCGTGAGGATCATCCTTTCTCACATCAATTTTTATACCACTTGCTCTTGCGGTAGGACCTACTACACCGTAATCAATTGCTACTTCTTTTGGCAAAATTCCTACATCTTTTAACCTGGCTAAAATTACTGGATCATCTAAAATTGCCTTGGTGAACATCAAAGTAGCCCTTTCCACCTCTAATAAAATATTCTCAATAATCGGAATTTGTTCATCTTTTATATCCCATCTTACACCACCAATTTTATTCATTGCGTAATGGTTTCTATTGCCGGTAATCATTTCAAAAATATCTAATATTGGCTCCCGATATTTCCATGCCCACATCCAAACAGTATTATAACCGATAAAATGGCCAGCAAGTCCAAGCCAAAGAAAATGGGAATGGAGTCTTTCTAATTCATGGTTTATTGTCCTTATATATAATGCCCTTTCAGGAACTTCAATCTTTGCCGCATCTTCTACTGCTTGCACAAAGGCTAAAGGATGAGAGTTAGAACAAATTCCACATATCCTTTCCACTAAGTAAGGAATCTGTTCATAAGTCATCTTTGGTGATAAAAATTCGTGCCCCCGGTGATTATAGCCAATATTAATTTCTAATTCTACTACTTTTTCTCCTTCCACAATCAACTTAAAAAATTCGGGTTCTTCCTGTAATGGATGATAAGGACCGATAGGAATTACTCTTCTCATATCATTTCAAAATCTCTTCTTAAAGGATATTTATCCCTTTGCCAATCTTCGCTTGTTAATAATGGTTTTAGATTCTTATGGCCAATAAATTCAACACCTAGTAATTCCCAAATTTCTCTTTCAATCCATTCGCTTGCCTTAGTAATATCCGAAATGGTATCAACTTTTGCATTATCTCTTTCGGTAAAAATTCTTATTGTATAATAAGTTCCGGTTTTGTCATCAGAAAAATGGTAAAGAATTTCTATTCCTTCTCTCGTATCAATTCCCGTCATAATTGATAATCTCAATCCTTTTTCTTTATGTAAAAAATAGGCAATCTCTCTAATCTTTTCTTTACTAATTTTTAAATATAATCTTCTTTTATTATGCTCATAGACCTCTATTTCAGGAAATCTATTTTTTATCTCTGCTAATAATTCATTCATAATTTATTTAATGCCTTCACTATACCCGCAATTATTGCTTCGGGTCTTGGTGGACAACCTGGGATATAAACATCTACTGGCAAATATTTATCATAAGGTCCAACCACATTATAAGAATCTTTAAACATATGGCAATCACAAGCACAAGTTCCAATAGCAATCACTAAACAAGGTTTTGGAGTTTGATTATAAACCTCTAAAACCCTGGGCAAAGTTTTTCTGTTAATTACTCCGGTAACTAATAAGGCATCAGCATGTCTTGGTGAACCAACCAAAAGAATGCCAAACCTTTCAACATCAAATCTTGGTGTTAAAGCAGCCAAGATTTCAATATCGCAGTTATTACACGAAGCAGCCGAAACATGAAAAACCCAGGGAGATTTTTTAAGTGCCTTTAATTTAATGCTCATAAACCACTTAATGTTAAAATAATCCCCAAAATTGAAAAGGGTCCTAAAATAAACCAGAAAAATCTTAATGCCTGGTCAATCCTTAACCGGGGATTAGTGTTTTTTATTAAAACAATTAATAAAAAAATAATTAAGAATTTAACAATAAAGGTAATAATATTCTTTGCCGGCCATAAGAGAGAGATTAAAAAGGCTGGTAACGATAAAAGTAACATTGCTTTGGATAATTTAAAAAGTGCCAAAGGCGCACCCGAATATTCTAAAATTATTCCTCCCATAATTTCTTGTTCAGCCTCAGCAATGTCAAAAGGAATATAGCCCAACTTCGCTTGAAATACAAAGAGTAAGGTGATAAAACTAATTATACCTGATAACGAATAGAGAAAAGGGAAGTTATTCTGGGCCATTATTATTTCACCGATTTTAATCTTATCGCCGGCTTTTATTATTGGAATAAGTAAAGCAAAAAGCAAAGGAACTTCATAACTAATTAATAATGTTATTTCTCTCTGAGCGCCACAGGCACTTAAAGGATTTCGGGAAGCAGAGGCACCTAAAACAAAACCTACCGGCACTAAAGTAAGAAAATATAAAATCACAATAATATCACCAACAAAAGATTTTTCAGGATAAAGAAGATAATAAATCATTGTGCCACTAATTAAAGCACTGAAAAAAGATAAAACCGGAGCAAATAAAAATAGGATTTTACTACTATTTACTGGAATAATTATTTCTTTTGATAATAGTTTAACAAAGTCTAAATAAGGTTGATACCAAGGAGGGCCCATTCGCCACTGAATTCTTGCCGATAACTTTCTATCCAAAAAAGTTAAAAACATTCCTAAAATTGCTAAAAAAAGAAAGCCAGGAAAAACGAAAAAGTTAAATAATAAATTTAAAACATTCATACCCTTCGCCAATAAGGTGAACGAGAAATATATCTTACCCCTACTTTCTCTTTTTTAATCTCTTTCTCTTTAATAAATTGTAAGGCACCAGTGGCACAAGAATTGGCACACCTTGGGCCTTGTTCATTTTGATAACAGAGATTACATTTTTGGGTTACATAGAAAGATAGTCTATTTTCAATCACACCAAAGGGGCAAGCTAAGGCGCAACACTTGCAACCAACACAATGAAAACTTGCCTGATAAACAACATTTCTATTTTCATCTCTTTTTATCACATCAAAGGGGCACGCTGCTGCACATAAAGGCTCTTCACAGTGTTTACAGACATGAGATAAAATTACCGTTGGTTTTATTTCATTAATAGTAATTCTTTGTTCGTTTTCAAAATAACTTCGGCAGGCAGACTCACAAGAACGACAACCAATACACAAATCTAAATCTAAAACTAAATATCTCCTTTCTTCCATTCTATTATTAAAGGTTTAATTATAATAAACTTTTCTCTCTTGTCAACAAAAATGGGAAAATATTTTCTATTCTCTAAATTTTCTAATTCTAAAATTCCAATATTTTCCGGAAGTTCTTTTTTTATCTTTTTTGGTAAAGAAATTGCTATCTCTTTTTCGTTATTTAAATACAAATAACTATCCTTTTCAAAAATATTTAAAAAATAGAAAGGCTCTTTCTTACCGATAATAACTAAGTTGTTTTCTAACTTTTCTTTTAAATTTTCTTTATAAAAAGATAGATACTCATTAAATCTTTCCAAAACATCTTTCTCTTTATAAATTTTCTCTTTTGGATAGTTAAATTGAGAGATATATAAATTTATATTAAAATTTATTTCTTCTAAAATTTCAGAAAGGGTCTTACTTCCTGAATAAGGTGAAATCAAATTTTTATCTTCTATGGGTAAACTTTGTGGCAAAAGATAGGTATTATTTAAATCATCAATAGGCATTTGATAAAAGTTTGTTAAATAAACCTTCTCACAATTCTTTAATTTTTCATAAATGGGAGGATATAAAAAAGGAAAACTATTACCAAAATTTATTAATAATTTTATCTTTCTTTCTTCAATCTTTTCTAAAAGCTCTCCAAACTTAATATCAAAAGGAATATAAGATGAATTTTTTAATCCCAAGAAATATAGATTAGTTTTTTTATTACAAAGGATTTGGGCTAATAGGGAATATAAAATGGGCTCAAAACTTTTGCCGCTCTCTAAGGACATTATTAAAATACCCCTTTTTGCATTTAAAATCTTTTCCGAATATAATTCAATTAGCACCGGATTTATTTCACAAAGTTTTTCTACCTCTTCAATTTTAATTCCTTTTGATTTTATTATTTGGGCTTTTTCGGAAATTAAGAATAAAAGAAAAGGCTCAGTGCCAATTTTGGGAGTTAAAAACTGGTTGGTAAAACCAGAGGCACGATTTTTAAATATATCTATACCATAAAGCAAAACATTTTTATCCTCATATTTTCTTTTCAAAATTCTCCTTGCCACAATAGGAAAACTACCAAAAACATCACCAATTAGTAAAATAAAATCGGCTTTATCAATATCTTCTAAATCACCTTCTTTTACTCCATTAACCTTAAAAAAGAAAAACTGGTCAGGTTCTAAATAACCCGAAAAAATATTCTCTATCCCCAAAGATTTAAAGAAATTATATATTTTTCTCTTTTCTTCTTCTTTTAAAGAAGTATCTAAACCCACTGCTATCTCTTCTTTTTTATAGGTTTTTAAATCTTTTATAAGTTCTTCAAAAACTTTTTTCCAACCTATTTTTTCTTTTTTTCCGTTATTTATAAAAATCGGCTCGGCTAATCTTTTTGGACTATCCAGTAAAATAGGAATAGCATTACCTCGGGCACAAAGAGGTTCTTCGTATTCAATAGCAAACTTAAATTTTTCTTTTTTTATTATTAAAGAACAATTGAGAAAACAAAAAGGGCAATTTATCTTTACCATATTAAATAAAGGGGTCTTCAATATTTTTTATCTCCTGCCAAGTTAATACCGGTCCATCTTTACAGACAAAATATCTGCCCATCCGACAATGGCCACACATTCCCACTGCACAAGACATATTCTTTTCCATTGATAAGTAAATATTCTCTTCTTTAAAATTCTTTTCTAATAATTTTAATAAGGTGAATTTCATCATTAAAGGTGGACCACAAACAACCGCACAAGCAGTTTCCACATCACAAGGTATTTCATCAAGCAAAATGGTAACAACCCCTACTTTGCCCTTCCAAGTCTCATCACCAACATCAACAGTTAATTCAACATCAACATTTTCAATTTTTTGCCATTCAAAGAGAGAACTTTTATATACTAAATCTTTTGGTGTTCTTGCTCCATATCTTATATAAATCTTTTTATATTTATTAAGATTATGTAATAATGCCAAAAAGAGGCTTCGCAAAGGTGCCATACCAACACCACCACCAACAATAAAAACCTCTCTTCCTTCAAATTTATCCAAAGGATAGGGTTTGCCAAAGGGACCTCTTAAACCAACATAATCACCTTTCTTTAAAGAAAATAAACCACTTGTTACCCTACCAACTTTCATAATGGTAAATTCAATTTTCTCTTTATCATAAGGTGAAGAAGAAGGGGTAAAAAATCCTTCACCAATACCAAAACAGGTTAAAGCAGCAAATTGCCCTGCCAAAAAATTAAACTCCTCTTCGGGTTTTAAAAGAAAGGTTTTAATTGTTGGTGTCTCATCAATAATATCTAAAATTTTTGCCTTAATCGGCTTAAATAATTTACTCATAAAGAAAGTAAAATCTTTCTAATATCAATCTTTCCCATACAAACTAAAAAACAACGGCCACAACCCGAACAGGCATAAAAATTATAATCTAAATAAAAATTACTAAATTTACAATGGAAACGATTCCTTCCCCTTTTATAAAACTCCGCCCGGGGATTCAAACCACCAGCAACTCGCGCATACATCGGATGATAACAGGTATCCCAAACTTTTATTCTCTCATAATAATTTTCTACTGGATAATCACTTAAAAGAAAACAGAAACAAGTAGGACAAACATAAAGACAACCAAAACATTCCACACAAGTTTCCAAATTCCTATCCCAAAAATCCTTTTTTGCCTCTAAAACCTTCTCATAAATATTATCTTTTAATTCCTTCTCATTTATCTTCCTTAAAGAAAACTCTGCTTTTTCTCTCAATTCTTTTCTTTTTTCCAAAATCTCCTTATCCGCCTCCTCTTTTCTTATACCAATCTTATCTTTCAATAACTCTTCTCCTTTCTGAGTAAAAACTTCAATTAAGATTTTATTATCAATAAAAGAAAGATTTATATCAGGAAAAATACCATCAATATCTTTATCAACATAAGGTTTTAAACCAACCAAATTACAAAAACAAGTATCTTGGGGATAAGGACAATCCGCAGAAATAATTAAAGTATTTTCTAAACTTTCCTTAAACTCTTCAAAGATAAAATCCTCTTTTAAATACATTTTTTTTAAAACGGCTATTGGCCTTAAATCACAAACCTTAGCACCAATTATCAAATTTTTAAATTCTTTCTTTTCAATTACCTCTTCTTTATTACCAAAACTTGCCACTTTCTCTTTGGGCGGTGAAATAATTGCCTTCAAAGGTTCCCTTACTCTGATATTTTGAAAAACTGAAAAAGAAAATTTATCCAATTTTTCTTTATTTAAAATTGTCAATTGGGGAATATTTTGATTGTCAAAAATCTCCGGAATAAAAATCTTATAATTTCCTAACCACTGATGAAAAAGATTTCTCAAAGATATTTCATCTATAACAAAAATCATAAAAAATAAATTATATAAGAAAAAATTTTTATGTCAAATGATAAAATATCTTTTCTTACTTTTTCAGTTTATTTTTGTTCACCAGTTTGCCACTATATAGATATATAGGCTTTTAATTAAAGAAATTATCCTTGTTTCTTTGATAATCTTTTCTTGGT
>JANXBG010000018.1 GCA_025060715.1 Caldifarciminota bacterium
ATTAACATTGGCTACTATTGATTTAGGTGTGAATTACGTTTATATCGGAGGAATTGAACGGAATAAAAAAGGACTTGGCGTAGTTATTGACGGTAAAGAAAAAATGCTTTATTCTACCAATCCTTGGGATTTATTTGCGATTGAAGAGCGAAAGAAAATTTCAACATTATTTAATAATGCCCGATACGCCAGTGCTCTTGATTTACTTAAAGAAGTTTGCAAAAAAGTATCAGAAAATGAAAAACCTTTTTACCAAATAATGACCGATATTATTACTGCCTATTATTATTGGGACCGATTTGACCATCGCACAGCAAAAGATTATTTATTTAAAGGGATAAGAAATTTTGAAATTTTTCTTTCTGGAAGGGATGATGAGAAATTAACACAACTTCTTAAAAAATTAGATGAAAATAAAAACTTCCTTTTATGAATAACCGACAAGAAGGATACTAATGCTTTGATTTGTGATTTAATTGCCAATGCTGAAAGAAGGGCGAAATTGGAAGATAAATACGATGATGCTTTAGCAAGATTATACCGGGTGACGGAAATGTTTGCCCCAGGTTAGATTAGAGAAGGAATATTCAATAAAAACTAATGATGTAAATTTAAATAAGATTCCCGAGCACCTTCGCAATAAATTTCAAGAAAAATATTTAAACAAAAGGGAGAATAAAATAAAATTAGGTTTAAGAGCATCTTACGAACTTCTTAAAGAATTGGCAGATGATTTAGGAGAGAAATTTTGGGATGACAAGAAAATGATTGAACTGCTTGATATTCGTAACAATACGATTTTAGCCCACGGCATTAATCCGGTTAAAAAAGAGAGTTATGATGAGCTTTTAGAACATTTATTAAAATTAGGAGGAATAAAAAGAGAAGATTTACCAGAATTTCCAACATTAGATTTATAAACTTATGCTCTTTGACAATTTGGTAAGATTGGAAAAGGGAAGATAGTATCCGGTGTTACTTTTAAATTTGTATTATCCTCAGAAACCTTCCCCTGATTAAAAAGGGATTGGTTGTTAGAACTTGGAATTTTGAGTGCCGTAAAAAGATGAATTATTAAGATTTATTTGTAAGATTTTATTTTTTATAACTTATTTTTTGTTTTTTACTCTTAAGTTGACTTTAAAATAATTTTTAATATAATTTTACTTATGCCAGTAGGTAAAAGACCAATTGTAGTACCGCCAAATGTGAAGGTGGAATTAAAGGATAGCGAGATTTATGTTTCTGGCCCTTTGGGACAATTGAATATGAAGATTCACCCACAAGTAGATGTGTTATTAGAAGATAATCAAATTAAAGTGAAAGAGAAATCTCCAAAGGCAAAGAAATTCCGGGGATTGATGTGGGCTTTGATAAATAATATGGTTATTGGTGTAACAAAAGGATTTGAGAAGATATTAGAAGTAAGAGGACAAGGCTATCGGGCACAAAAGACAAAAGATGGCATTCAACTTTTTGTCGGTTTTTCTCACCCAGTAAATTTTGTTATACCAAAAGGGATTGATGTAGATATAAGACAAGCACCTAACCCTGATGACCCAAAAACTCCTTTAACCGAAATTGTTATAAAGGGAATTGATAAATATCTTGTGGGCCAAGTGGCAGCTAATATCCGAAAGATTAAACCACCTGATAGATATAAAGGAAAAGGAATAAGATATAAAGGTGAAGTGATAAAATTAAAACCAGGTAAAAAGGCTGTCTCAGCGACTTAATCTATAAATCCTATAAATCACATTAAAAGCCCACCATCAACTCTAATTACTTGACCAGTAATATAACTTGCCATTTCACTACATAAAAATAGACAAAGATAGGCAACCTCTTCAGGTTTGCCAAATCTTTTTAAAGGAATTAATGATAAATACTTTTCTTTAATTTCGGGTTTTAAATTCTCAGTCATTGGTGTTTCAATAAAGCCCGGAGCGATAGCATTCACAGTAATATTTTTATTGGCAACCTCTTTGGCAACACTTTTAGTAAAACCGATAATGCCAGCTTTGGCAGCGGCATAATTTGCTTGACCGATATTTCCCATTTCACCAATGATTGAGGCAATATTTATAATCCTTCCCCATCTTTTCTCTAAAAGATAGGGTAGAACCGCTTTAGTAAAGTTAAAAGTTCCTTTTAAATTCACATCTATTACTTTTTGAAAATCCTCTTCTTCCATTTTTATTAAAAGTTTATCTCTTACGATTCCAGCATTGTTGATAAGAATATCAACACCGGAAAAATCTTCAGCAATTTTCTTAACTATCTCTTTTACTTCTTTATAATTACTCACATCTACTTTATAGGGAAGACTTTTTCCACCAATAATTTCTAATTCTTTGGCAGCTAATTGAGCAGCCTCTTCATTGATATCACATACCGCAATAAGGGCTTCAAATTCAGCAAATTTTTTAGCAATCGCCTTACCAATTCCTTGACCAGCACCAGTAATAATTATCTTTTTATCTTTAAAATTATACATCTCAGCTCCTTTTTATTTGATAATTGTAATAAATCCTTTTTTTCTTTCAATAATTTCTTCGTCTATCAATTCAATTAGATAAAGATAAATCCCACTCGCCACTTCTTCTCCTTTTTTATTTTTCATATCCCAAAAGCCACTTCTCCTTTCAGGTTTTATTTCTCTTGGAATTTCTTTTAGCTCTCTAACTAAACAACCATCCAAGGTAAAAATTTTTACTTTAAAAGGAGGATATCTATCTTTTAATTTTATTGTATCACTTGGTTCATAAGTGATTATTAAATAGGGATATTGATTTTCTTGAAAGATAAAAGGATTGGGATAGGCATAGACCTTTCCCAAAAATAATGGTTTTATTTCAATGTCACAATACATAAGATTATTTAAGTATTTAATGTTAGAAATTTTTACACCACTAGGAGTGCGGTCATAAAAATTGGTTGAAGGAGTGGTTAAATCATTTACTCCTAAAGTATCATTCCGCCAAAAATCATTACTGCTTCCCAAATCTTTTAATAGATAGTCCTTCTCTCTATCTCCTTGTAAAATTCCAACTAATGGCTCTTTTTCATTATCATTATTAGATTTTTCTTCATTTATATGATAAATCAATAACCCTTCACCAGGAAGAGATTGGTCAAAACCATAATTTTTTCGGTTTTCTAAAAGAAAATATTCACCTTTTCCTTCTTTATTAAAAAACCAATCTTTTACAGAATTTTGATTTTCTAAAATCCTTACACCATAAGGAAAAATAGTAGAAGGTAAAATAGGAAGTTCTTTTACTTCCTCTAAATAATTTTTTTGAATAGAATCCGGTTCTAACCAACCCAAAAGATATTTACACCAGATTGAAGGATGAGAAGGAGAAGAACCATAAGGTTCATTTTCATTTTTTCTTGCCCAACCTCCACTTGCCATTAGACAGAAAATCCCTAAACCATTTGTTGAGTAATCAGTGTCATATAAATCGGGTAATCCTAAAAGATGACCAAATTCGTGAGCAAAAACACCAATTGTGATTAACCTTCCATCTTTAAATCTTTCGGGTTGAATAGTATAAAGGTTGATATAAACTCCATCATCAGTTAAATAAGGACCAGGAGAACCAGCACTTCTATCATTAAGTTCCCATTTGTGAGACCACATATCATTTTTATCTTGAGTTTCTTCAGCACCAGGACCACTATGAACAATTATTAAATTATCAACATAACCATCATTATCTTCATCATATTCCTGAAAATTGATATGAGTATCACAAATTTTTATTAAATCAATTACTAACCCTTGGGAATTATTGGGATAATTTCCATAAATCCCATAATTAGAATCAACATAATAACTATAATTATTATTCAGAGAAAACCAACCAAAAACTTCACCAGTAATAATTAAATTTCCATAAGAGACTTCATAATAATAATCTCTTAAAGAATTGCTATTTTCTTTAAAAAGAAGATTGAAAAAGTACTCTTTTTGATAGTAATGGAGATTATCAGGAAAATCAACCAAAAGAACGATAATTTTTTTAATTCCGGTTGTTCTTTTTATTATTGCGGGTTTTTCAATTTGGTAAGGAAATTTTATTTTTGCTTTTGGTTCAATTCTTTTTTCGTATAAAAATAAAGGAGGCATTGAAAATAAGAAATTAAGGAAAAAGAAAAAGAAAAGTAAATAAAACAAAGATTATTTCTCTTTTGGAATTTCTTTTGGTTTTAAAAGTTCCTTAATTTTCTCTAAAAGTTCTTCTTTATTTAATGGTTTTGTTAAATAAAAATCTGCACCCATTTCTAAACCTCTTTCTCTATCTTCCGGATTTGTTCGGGCAGTTGCCATAATTAATGGAATTTTCCTATATTGCTCACTAAATTTTAAAAGCCGACAGACAGTATAGCCATCTAATTTTGGCAACATTAAATCTAAAATAATTAAATCAATTTTATGTTTTCGGGCCAGATTTAACGCCTCTAAACCATCAGTAGCCGTAATTACTTGATAACCAGCACTTTCTAATTGATATTTTAAAATTTCTCTTAAATTTTCTTCATCCTCTACTAATAAAATTTTATATTTACTCTCTTCCATACTATTTTTGAGTTAAAGGTATCAAAATATAAAAAGTTGTTCCTTTTTCTTCACTACTTTCTATCCAAATATCTCCTTTATGTAATTTAACAATATTTTTAACAATTGTTAAACCTAACCCAATCCCTTTTATTCCTGGTTTTAACTCAATCCTTTCAAATTTTTCAAAAATCTTTTCTTGATATTCCTTAGGAATAGTTGGTCCTTCATTATTAATTCCCAAAAGTAAATAAGGAATATTAGATTTCATTTTTCTTTCTTTTAAAATCTTTGTTTCGGGTTCAATTTTTTGTAGTAAAATCGTTATTTTGCCTTTTTCGGGTGAATATTTAATAGCATTATCTAAAAGATTACTAATCACCGAAGAAAAACGGTCAGGATCAATTTCTACCTTTAATGAATAGGAAGGATAATTTTTTTCAATCTTAATGTTCTTTTTTTGAAGAAAAATATTAAAACGTTCAATTGTTTTGTTGATTAACTGTTGAATATCAATAGGTTGAAAATTTAATTTTATTTTTCCAGTTTCTAATCGGGAAACTTCAATTAAGTTGTCAATCAATTGGAAAAGACGTATTATCTCTTCAAAAATAATAGTGAAAAATCTTTCTCCCTCCTTTGGTAATTTGTCTTTAACTATCTCTTGAAGAATAGCCGTCGCTTCTTTGATTGTGGTTAAAGGACTTCTTAAATCGTGAGAAACCATTGCAAAATAATCGGTTTTTAATTTTTCTAATTCTTTTAAATAAGTAATATCTCGTAAAAATAGGATTAAAGAATTAAGGCCATTTTTTGTTATTGGGACAACCCTTAGTTCGGTATCAATTTCAAATCCATTTTTGTGAACAATTTTTATTCCAAAATGAACCGGCGAGAAAATATTTTCTGGTTTCTCAATTATTGGGACAATTTTGTTTTTATCTTGGGAACTAATTATTTCTAAAATATTTATTTGTTTAAGCTCTTCTTCAGAATACCCAGTAAGTTCTTCTAAGCGGCGATTAACCAACATAATTTTTTTGTCTTTTAATATGCAAATTCCATCTATCGCATTTTCCATAATCTCATGATAAATATCAGTGGAGAGAGCAATTTCTCTTTCTAATTCTTTTTCCTTTTCTAAAGTGAAAAAGGTGAGAAAATAACCCAATAGTTCTTTTTCTTTTATAATTGGAGAGAAGAAAGAACGAATGGGTAGAGAATTTCTTTTAATACGAAAATCAAGAGAGAAATTTCTATTCTTATTCTCCCGAAAAAATTCTTCTACCCATCTTTTATCTTCTTCTGCAATTATTTCTGACCAATTTTTATTAATTAAATTATCTTCCGATAATTGAGAAAGGGAAAGAAAACTCTTATTAACAAATTTTATAATACCTTCTTTATCTAAATAAATAAAACCGAATTGCAAAGAATTACCAAAAATATTTAAAAAATCTTCAAACATTATTTAATAATTTTAAAAAAATTAATTATTAAAATCAATATTATTTAATAATTACCAATTTTTTAATTTTCTTATCTTTTTCAATAAAATATATACCTTTTTTCAAATTTTCTTTTTTTATTTTACTGCCTCTGATATTAAAAATTTTATTATAATAAAAATCTTTTATTTTCTGGCTTTTTTCTGTTTTATAATTTTGATATTCTCTAACATTACTTCCCATACCAATTGCAAAAGGACGGGGATTTAATACAGAAATTGTGTCGGTAGGAGTAATTAATGTTAATTTTAGATAACAATTATTACTTATGACATTTGGAATTTGCCATTGATAAAAACCAGTGTTAGGAAAAGAGTCGGTAATAGTGATAAAAGGTCCGTTAGGTCCATTGGAAGAGAATTCAATTTTCACAAAAGAAGGATTTTGGGGATGATTAGGCACGGCAGAAAGCCATTTAATAAAATTTGCTGAATTAGGTTGAAATCGTTCATAACCTCTAGGAAAAACGGGATAGATATTTATATTTGAAGGTATTGAAGTTTCTTTGAAAAATCTTGCCCGATTACGGTAATTGGGCCAAGAGCCTTCTCTTGTTACCATAATTATATCCGGATAGCCATTATTGTCACAATCGCCACCAACCTTTAATTCTTGTCCTGTTCCAGGAGAAGGAGTATTAATTGTTATTGCTTCTTGCCAATTTCCATTGCCATTACCTAAATAAATTTTTAAAATTCCATTACCTTGAGCAATAACATCAATAAAACCATCAAGATTCATATCAAAAAGTTGGATTCGCTGATAAGAACCGGTAGAAGGTAAATTACCCGAAAAATTTTGCCAACTATCTCCTTCCTCATTAAAAATCCAAACCTGAATTCCGCCTTGGGGATTAATAAAGCCCAAATCCATACCACCATCATTATTCACATCATTTAAAGCCACACTATAATAACCTGTGAGACCAGGAGAGGGCAAGTTGCGGTGAGCTAAAGCAAAGTTACCTTGCCCATCACCAAAATAAACACTACCGTATTGATGAGCAACAGTAAAATCAACATTACCATCTTTGTTAATATCGCCAAAAACAAAATCCATATTAGAATTACCACCAATGAAACCAAAACTTCTTTGCCAAATTCCGTTGCCTAAATTTAAATAAATATGAATGCCATCATCGGCACCAAAAGAATTAGAGCCAATATCCAAAAGTCCATCGTTATTAACATCAGCAAAATCAGTAGAAAACATCCCCCAATTCTGTCCATGGAGTGCTAAACTATCATCCCAAGGAACCCAATTTCTGCCTGTTCCATCACCTAAAGCCACTTCTAACAACTGGTCACCAAAATCATTTCTTGAATAATTATGATGCATTCCATAGCCAACATCTAAAAAGCCATCATTATTCACATCACCATAAGCAATACCACCGTAACCAAAATTGCCATTCATATAAACCTGCCAATCTCCTCTACCATCACCAAACCAAACCATAATTCCGTGTTGGTCGCTATTAATATAAGGAGAGCCATGATCACCTATAGATATTAGGTCTAAATTACCATCCCGGTTAATATCAACCATCTCAATTTCTAATCTTCCGCCTTCTAAATTTGGTGGAATTAGGCCATTAGAAGATTCTTGATATTGTAAATTAAAAAGAAAAGAAAAGATTATTAAAAAAAATTTCATAGATATAAAATTATATATAATATTTGCAAAAATTCAAATAATCATTATAATAAAAACTATGAGTATTTGGTATTATTTTGCTCCCGTTAGTTCTATAGTTGCTATTTTATTTGTAGTATATTTAATTCTCAAAATCTTCAAAGAAAGCGAGGGCGAACCCGAGATGCGAAAAATTGCCGAAGCAGTTAGAGAAGGTGCAACTGCTTATTTAAAAAAACAATATCAAGTAGTTAGTCTCTACTTTTTAATTCTCTTTTTCATTTTACTTTATCTTGCTTTAAATAGGATGTTACCGATTTTTGTCCCCTTTGCTTTTATCACCGGCGGATTTTTTTCCGGTCTATCAGGGTTTATCGGAATGTCAATCGGTGTCCGTTCTTCAGCCAGAACAACGAATGCTTGTAAGAGGTCATTAAATGCTGGATTAAGAATCGCCTTCTCATCAGGAATGGTAATGGGTTTGGTGGTAGTTGGATTGGCTTTGTTGGATTTGGCAATTTGGTATTTCATTCTTTCTAAGGTTTATCAGTCTTTGGAGATGGTTAGTCGGATGGAAAAGATTACTTCTACTATGCTCGGATTTGGTATAGGTGCTTCTTCTCAGGCTTTATTTGCCAGAGTAGGTGGTGGAATTTATACCAAAGCAGCTGATGTGGGTGCAGATTTGGTTGGTAAAGTAGAAGCTGGTATTCCTGAGGATGATCCAAGAAATCCAGCAGTGATTGCTGATAATGTTGGTGATAACGTGGGTGATATTGCTGGAATGGGTGCTGATTTGTATGAGTCTTATGTTGGTTCAATCGTTGCGACAATGGCTTTGTCAGTTGCTGCTGGTTTAAAAGAGAATGGTGTTTTATTACCTTTAGTTATTGCCGGTATTGGAACGATTTCTTCTATTGTCGGTTATTTTTTTGTTCAAGCAAAAGAAACGGCGAGTCAGGTAGTTTTGTTAAGCGCTTTAAGAAGAGGGATTTATCTATCTACTTTTCTCGTCGCTCTATTTTCCTATTTTGCTGTAAAATCAGTTCTCGGTGATAGTTATGTAAATATTTATTGGGCAATTCTTAGCGGTTTATTGGTAGGGGTTGGTATTGGCTTTTTTACTGAATTTTTTACTTCCGATGCTTATTCACCAACCAGGGGTTTAGCTTCTACTGCCACTGCCTCACCAGCAACAGTGATTATTGAAGGTATTTCTGTAGGAATGTTATCTACTTTGGCAATTGTAGCTATTGTCGCTTGTGGAATAATTTGTAGTTTTTATTTAAGTGGCGGATTTAACAATTTTTCTTTAGGACTTTATGGAATTGGAATTTCGGCAGTTGGTATGCTTTCTACGTTAGGAATAACTTTAGCCAGCGATGCTTACGGTCCAGTAGCTGATAATGCTGGTGGAAATGCTGAGATGTCCCATCAACCGTCTTATGTGAGAGAAAGAACCGATGCCTTGGATGCTTTAGGCAATACTACTGCGGCAACCGGTAAAGGATTTGCTATTGGTTCAGCAGCCTTAACAGCTTTAGCACTTATTGCCTCTTATCGGGAAGAAGTGAGAATTGTAAGTGAAGGTAAAAAATTATTAGATTTATTTCTTTTAAATCCTCGGTTAATAACTGGTATATTTTTAGGAGCAATGCTTCCTTATGCTTTTGCTTCAATGATTATGAAAGCCGTAGGGAGAGCAGCCCAAAAAATTGTTGAAGAGGTAAGAAGACAATTTAGAGAGATTGTTGGTCTTTTAGAAGGAAAGGCAAAACCCGATTATGGTAAGGCAGTAGGTATCTGCACAAGAGCTGCTCAAAAAGAAATGATAATGCCCGCTTTAATGGCAATTATCGTTCCAATCATTGTGGGCCTCTTTTTGGGTGTAGAAGGGGTTTGTGGTCTTTTGGTTGGTGCTCTAACATCTGGATTTGTTTGTGCAGTAATGATGGCAAATTCTGGTGCTTCTTGGGATAATGCAAAAAAATATATTGAAAAAGGAAATTTTGGTGGTAAAGGTTCAGAGGCTCATAAAGCAGCCGTTATCGGCGATACCGTTGGCGATCCATTTAAAGATGCCGCTGGTCCTTCTCTTAATATTTTAATCAAATTAATGTCCATGATTTCGATTGTTTTTTTAGGATTTATTTTACGCTATTCTCTATTTAAATAATTTCCATTCCTTTATAGCGATCTTTCAATTCTTGTTTTTTACCTTTGTTCCAAGCTGAAACTCGAGAGAAATAACCTGTTACTCTGGTTATGTGGTCAACATTTTTTGATTGACAATAAGGACAGACCTGTCTTAATCCCCGAGTTGTTTTTAAACAGCTATTACAAGTAGTAAATTCCGGAGAAAAGGCAATCTGGGCATTTCTGGTATTGTGAAAGGTTTTGATAACAAAATTGGCGATACTTTCTTTTGACGGTTTAGAATCAGCAAGCCAAATATGGGTTAAAGCTCCGGCTTCAATTAAATCGTGAAATTTACCTTCTTTATAAACTCTTTCGGTAGGCGGAATGGGCACACTAATATTTAAATAAGTAGAATTGGTATAATAAACACTATCTTTAGAAATACTTCCTTTCACAACTTTTTTTGTCTGATTAGGATAATATTCCATATCCAATTTTGCCAACCGATAGGCGCAACTTTCAGCAGGAGTTTGTTCTAAAACAAAACGCATATTATAGATCTTGGAATATTTATCACAAAGATATTTAAGATAAGCAATCACTTTTAAGCCGAATTTAAAAGTTTCATCATCTTCGTGCAGTTCTTTTCCTAAATGATATTGGACCATTTCATTTAGTCCTAAAATGCCAATGAGATAAGTTGCCCGATACATTCTTAAATAAGGCTCACCGTCTCTTTCCATTGCTAGTAAAGCTAAAGGACCTTCATCTTTTAATCTTAAGAGATTTTCTAAAAACTTCTTTTTTTGGATATGAGCCTTGATTGCTAATTCAAAGAATTCTTTTATTTTTTCAAAAAGGCTTTCGTTATTATGATTAGCCAGATAGGCAATTCTTGGTAAATTTAAAGTAACATTTTGTAAAGCACAGTAGCGCATTTTCCAAGGTTGGATAGCATCCTGAAGATCTTTTTCATCCAGTTTAAAGGCAAGACGACAACATTCGGAAATTTTTGCCGTCTCTCCTCGGTCAAAAACAAAGTAGGTATTTCCTTTTTCACTAGCAACTTCAGAAATCAAATAGAGAAATTCTTCATAACCTTCGGTTTGGAAAAATCTTTCGGTAATGTGAACAAGGGGTTTTGGAAAAAAGAAAGGTCGTCCGCTACCATCGCCATCAAGATAAACATAAAAGATTGCTTTTAAAAACCTTTGAGCTTCCTTTAGATAATCCTTATAAGTCTTTCCGGTATATTCACCACCCGGACCAATTGCTGGCGTGTTTTCAAAATGTTTAGGAATTTCCCAATATAGATTTAAATCAGAAAAAATTGCTTGACCACCTCGAGCAACATTCTGTTGGGAATATTCAAAAATAAGCATTTGGGCAAGTTGATATAAATCTTTATCAGACATTCCTACTAAGAAAGGAGCAAAAAAGATATTTACCGCATCCCAACCAATAGCACCAGCAAAATGTCCTTGTAAGGCAGCAGAAAATTTTACCATATGGGCCAAAAGGGTTTCGGGATGTTTTGCCGGCTTAGCAATGGATAAAGCACCGGGTAAAGAGAGACCAAATTTCTTTACATATTCTATTGATTGTCCTGAACAATAAGGTCGGTTGATAAATCCTAAATCGTGAATATGGATATCTCCCCGTACATGGGCTTCTGCTACATCTTGGCTATAAACCGCTTCTAAGGCATATTGTTTATTAATTGCCTCCGCTAACGTAAGGTTTGTTCCTTCCGGACAATGGGGAGTATTGGCATTCTCTTTATTCCGATAAAATAAAATCCTCTCCACATCATACAAAGGAATTCCTAATCGTTGATGCCTTTTTCTTGTTTCAAATAATCCTTTTTCAATTAATTTTGCATTAACCAATTCTCTAATCAAATTAGTGGTGATTATCTTTGGTTGTGCCTTCTTAATAAATTCTTCCACTTCTAAGGCAATCTCTTCGGCTTTTTCTTCTTCTAAAGCGGTCTCTCGCATTAAGGCTTTGACAATTTTACTTCTATCCCATTTCTCGATCACTTCCTGGGAAGTCTGAACAAATAAAGCAAAATCTGTTGATTCTTTTATCTCCTTAACAAAGGAAAATTTTGTTTGTGTGGTTTCTTTTATAAATAATTTCCTTTTATAAAATTCTTCATAGGCTTTTAAAATATTATTATAGCCATAGTAATTTAAAACTCTTTTTATTGTCTCTCTAATCGTTTCCGTAGAAATTATCCCATTATCTTGGTTTTCTTCTTCTAATAGTTTGATAATTTTTCTTGCCAAGTTTTTAAAAAATTCTTTATCAAATTCTCCTACTTCACATCCGGCATTATAAAGACTTTGAAAAATTTTGTTAAAGGAAAAGAATTCTTTTCTTTTATCATTTTTTTCTACATAAATAATATTATTTCTTAATTTCGCCATTTTTTTCCTCCTTTTTAATTTCTTTTATCTCCTTAATAAACTCATCAATACTTTGAAAATTTTTATATACAGAAGCAAACCTAACATAAGCTACTTCATCAATCTTTTTTAAATACTCTAAAACCCTTTCACCTAAATATTTGGATTCTATTTCTAATTGATTATTATCAATCATTTCTTTTTCAATTAGATTGACAATTTCCTGAATTTTTTCTTGAGAAACCGGCCTTTTTCGACAAGCAAGTACAATTCCCTTAATTAACTTTTCCCGATTATAAGGTTCTCTTCTGCCATCAGACTTTATTACCATTAAAGGAATTTGTTCAATATACTCAAAAGTAGTAAACCGTTGCCCACAACCTAAGCACTCCCGCCTTCTTCTTATCGCTTCGCCACCCAATACCGGCCGGGAATCAATCACTCTATCATTATCCACACCACAATTAGGACACTTCATAATCAATATATTGTATCTTTTGAAATTATAATACAAAATATTGAAAAGTCAATAGAAAAATTTTTATTTTTGTGATTTACCATTTGTTTCTAATGGTTTTTAAAAATGTCTATTTTTAGTAATATATAGCCAATTTGCAACTTTCACATTAAGCATAAAATCAAATAAGGTATGAATATAAATAAAAATAGAAAATAATAAAAATATGGACAAAAAGTTTAATGACAGTAAGGTTCTAAGGTCATATCTCTGTTATACCTTATACTTTAAAATATAGGAAAAAAATAAATTGATAGCAAAGGAATGGATTTGTAAATATCATATTTTTTGAGGTTTTAGAGATAAAGTATTTAAGTTATACAAAGAATTAAAAAATAAAATAAATTAGAATCGCATATTTAAATTTTTAATTCTGTACCTTATAGTTGAGAAAACACTATTGATAATTAAAATTTAAATTAAAATTTAAATATATCAATCCCCAATGAAAGAAAGTAAAAAAAACCAAATAAGCTTGTTAAAAACTATAAAAAATCTCTAAAATTTTTAATTTTTAAACTCTCAATATCAAAAAGGATTCTAAATTTTTCAATAAATTTGGTTTAGTAAAAGGTAAGAGAAATAGACCAGATTATCATTGCTAATAAAATAAGAGAATGATGCAACAAAAATATAGATAGAAATCATTAATAATTTAATAAAAGTCTTTTATCTCAGCCATACTTATTAGGTAATAAAAAGCACCTAAACAGAAACCAAGAAGAATTAAAAAAATAAAGAAATAATTAAAATAGCAACAAACAATAAACTGTTGATTATATATATTCTGTCACGCTTCTTTATTTCTATTCTTAGATTAATAAATCATTTTGTTGGCAGAAATAAGATAGATAAAATTCCTAAAATAATCGCTAAGATTTGAGAAATTTTGCTCGCACCAAAAAGAAAATTGTAAAGAAAGGTGAAAATAAAAAGTAAAAAGAAGAGATGAAAAGGAAAAAGAAATTTTTTGGCAAGAAATATTTTAATAAAAAAGAGAATAATAATTCCCACTATTATAATTACTTTTTCAAAACCCATCTTACCTCCTTTTAAAATTTTTATTTTCCCAAAAGATAACAAATATTTAATAAAAAGTCAACGATATGAGTGAAAGTTTTAAGGTGTAGTTAGCGGGTTAATAAAGTTGTTGATTAAAAATTAATTGAGAATATGGAGTTTTTAGAAATATTTCAAAAGAATGGATAAGAAGATACAAAAAAGGAAGCGAAGAAGGACCTAAAAAAATATTAAGAAAACCTTATAATTCTCCCTAAAGAATCTAAAGGAAATCCCAGAAAAAGCATTAGAATTGTATGAGAAAACTAATTGGGAAGAAAAAGCAGTACTTTAAACCGAAATTTGAATGAATGGATTGTAAGAAATGTCTTTAGGTAGAATAGGATAAAGAAAAATAAAAAGAAGGGAAAAGATTTTATTCCGCATATTGGGCTTATGAGACAAAAGAACTTTTTACTTACCTCCAGATAGATACTAAAAACATTATGAATTATCTCAAAAAGTTAGGCTTTTTAAATTACAAAAATACCTATAGACTTTTTGTAAGAGTATCTTAAGATTTAGATTTTGTTTCTTTTAGTAATAATGAGATTAAATGTTAATGTTGAAGAAGAAAAAAGAGTATCTTGGCAAGAGTTTGGAAGTAATAATTTTCATAAATTGACACTACTTAATGAAAGAGGATATAAAGATTTATAAAACTTTTTTAGAAAAAATTAAAATCCTTGGTTTAACTTATTTTGAATAAACTTTTAATTGTTGTCACTTTATAGGTAATCACGTTTTAACCAAGTACAATAAAATCTATTTTTCTTAATTTGATTTTAAAATATTTTTTTATAAAATATTTTTTCTTATGGAAGAGAATGTTTTAAAAGAGATTAAACACATTGAGGAAGAAGCTGAAAGAATAATTAAAGAGACTAAAGAATTTGTTAAAAATTTAGTTAGTCAAAAAGAAAAGGAATGTATTATAAGAATTGAGAAGTTTAAAGAGGAGTTGAGCAGAATTAAAGAAGCAAAAATTAAAGAGGCAATAGCTGAGATTAATAAAATGAAAGAGGAAAAAGAAAAAGAGATAGAGGCAAAGATTAAAGAGTTGGAGGAGAGAGGGGAGAGAAATAAAGAAAAGGTTTTAGGGTATCTGAAGGATAAATTTTTTGAAATATGGCAATTGCCAAAATAAAAAAGGTTATTATCCTTTCTTTAAAAGAAGAAAAAGAAGAGCTTTTAAGAGGTTTACAAAGATTAGGAATTTTTCATTTAGCAAACGCCCAAATAGAATCCCTTACTATCTATAAAGAAGATTTAAATAAAATAAAAGAAATTATTGATTTCCTAACTCTCTATCTTCCCAAAGAAGAAAAGGATAAGAAAATATTAATAGACAAAGAATTTTTAAGGAATTTTAAAGATGGGGAAGTATTAAAAATATTAGATTTTTTCCTTAAAAAAAAGAGTGAGCTTTTAGAGATTGAAAAGACAATAAATAATCATCAAGAAGAAAAAAGAAAAATGTTTTATTTTAAAGATTTTCCCTATTCTCTTTCGGAACTTAAAAATTTCAAAAAATTTAATTTTCTTTTTGGTAAAATAAGTAGTTTCAATTTTTCTAATATAGAAACTATTTTAGAAAAAGATAAAAGTTTTTATCAAATTGTTAATAAAGAGAAAGAAGTAATTTACCTTTTTATTGGAATTTATAAAGATTTTTATGAGGAGTTGAGAAATAGATTAATCAGTAATGGTTTAGAAATTATTGACTTTATTAGATATGAAGGAACAATAAAGGAAAATATTTTAAAATTGGAAGAGGAAATAAAAGATTTTCAAAATAAAAAAATAGCAATATTAGAGGAATTAAAAAATAGTGGAGAATATTTAAAAAAGTTAAAAATTTATTATGATTATCTTTTTAATGAAGAAATTAGAAAAGAAGTTGAAAAAGGACTTTTTTCTTCAGAAAGGTGTGTTTTTATTACTGGTTTTGTAAAAGAGCAGGATATTCAAACTTTGGAAAGTTTTTTAAAAAGTTTTGAAACTCTTATCTATTTTATTGTGGAACCAAAAGAAGAAGAAATTCCTGTGGCTTTGGAGAATAAGAAAATTTTTAAACCCTTTGAAATTGTTGTTGAACTTTATGGAATGCCTAACCAAAGAGAATTAGATCCAACCCCTTTTTTGGCTCCCTTTTTTGCTATCTTTTTTGCTTTATGTTTGACTGATGCTGGTTATGGAATAGTGCTTACCTTTCTTTCACTTTATTTAATG
This sequence comes from Caldifarciminota bacterium, assembly GCA_025060715.1. Taxonomy (GTDB): domain Bacteria; phylum Hydrothermota; class Tepidihabitantia; order Tepidihabitantales; family DTDR01; genus DTDR01. Next base: position 16,066 of record JANXBG010000018.1, read on the forward strand.
AGAAGATTTCCTAAAGCAAAAAAGTTTTTAACTCTTCTTTTTATTTGTTCAATTTTTACTATCTTTGCGGGCGGAATTACAAATGGTTGGTTTGGTGACTTTTTTGACCGTTTTAATTTAACTTTTTTAAAAAATTGGAAAGATAAATTAATCCTTTTTGATCCTTTTAAAAATCCCATGATTTTCTTTATTATTTCTCTTTTTTTAGGTTATTTACATTTAAATTATGGATTTCTTTTAGAGATTTATGATTCTTTTAGAATAAAAAATCCTTTGCCCGCAATCTTTAATGAAGGTGCTTGGTTTTTAATATTAAATTCTCTTATCTTATATCTCTGTTTTAAAAAATTCTATTTTCTTTTAACTCTATTTTTAGGAATCTCTTTTATCATTGCCCTTTCCCGAATGGATAAGCAATTATTTTTAAAACAGTTTATTTTATCTTTAATTATTTTTAATCTTCTTTTATTCTTTGCCTATCGATTAAAATTTTTACCAAGTTTTTTTATTTTTGCCCAATATTTTTCTCTTATATTGATAGGAATCTTCTTTTTAATTTCTTTAAAAAAGGAGTTTAAAAAATTTAATTTGGTCATGGTTATTTTAACTAATCTTCTTTTTTTGCTTTTTGGCTTTAAAATTATTAATAAAATTTTGCCCCTTCTAATGAGTTTAACAACTCTTTTTATTTTCAAAGAAAATAGAAGGTTGCTGAAAAAACTTATTTGGGGAGTTTATAACTTATATGGTGGAACCAGTTTTGTTGGAGTTGTTCTTTCTTATATAAGATTAATGGCGTTAGGAATGGTAACTGCGGGAATTGCTGTAGCAATTAATACGATAGCCTCTCTGGTAATAAAAATTCCAATATTAGGAATTATTGGAGCTTTAATTATTTTATTAATTGGTCATAGTTATAATTTAGCAGTTAATGTGTTGGGTGCTTTTGTTCATACTTTAAGGCTTAACTATGTAGAATTTTTTCCAAGATTTTTTAGTGGCGGTGGAATGAAATTTTCGCCTTTAAAAATGGAAACAAAATATGTAGAAATTAAAGGTTAAAAAAGGAGGGTTTAATGGGTTTGGCATTAAGTATTTTAGGTTTTGCTTTATCCGCCTTTTTAGCTGGCATTGGTTCAGCTTTGGGAATTTCTTATGTTTCACGGGTAGCGAATGGGGTACTTGCTGAGGATCCAACAAAGTTCGGTAGCCTATTTATTTTAGTTGCTTTACCGGGAACCCAAGGATTTTATGGATTTTTAGGTGCCTTTTTAGGAATAATGAAAATTGGCATTTTAGGAAATGTAGTACCCCTTACTTTAGAACAAGGACTTCAACTTTTCTTTTCTTGTCTACCTGTGGGAATTTCGGGTTTAGTCACAGCGATATGGCAAGGAAAGGTTTGTGCCGCGGGTGCAGAATTAGTGGCAAAAAGACCTACCGAAGCAATGAAGGCAGTAATTTATGGTGCTTTAGTAGAGACTTACGCGGTATTAGGACTTTTGGCTACTATTTTCTTACAAATGGGGGTGCGGGTGTGATTGATTTAACTAAATTGAAAGAAAAAATTCTAAAAGAGGCTGAAGAGGAAAAAAAGAAAATTCTATCAAAAGCTGAAGAAGAAATTAAAAGATTGGAAGAAAATACCGAAAAGGAAATAAAGAGATTAAAAAAAGAAACAGAGCAATTTTTAGAAAAATATTTAGAGGAGTTAAAAAAGAGAGAAATCTCTAAATTGAAAAAAGAAGAGAGCGTAAGACTTTTAAATACTAAATGGAAAATTATCGATAAATTTTTCTTATTATTAATAGAAGAGATTAAAAAAGACTTTCGTTATTTAGAATTCTTAAAGGAAAAAATTAAGAATGAGAAATTTCAAGAGGTTATCGTTTCTAAAAACGACTTTTCTTTATTAGAAGATTTTCTTAATTCCCTCAATGTTAAAATAATAAAAAATGACGAGATAAAAAATGGCATAATTATAAAAAAAGAAAAAGAAGAGATTAATTTAACCTTGGAAAGTGTTTTGAAGGAGATAAAAAAAAGATATTTAAAAGAGATTAATCAATTGTTATTTAGTTAAAGTAGGTAGCATCAAACTAGCATCAGGAATGAGGAGAACATTTTTGATATTGTTATTTTTTATTGCGTAATTAAAAGCCTCATTAACCGTTTTAAAGGGTTTCATAAAAATTGATTCAACTACTGAATCAGGAATATTGACCGCAGTATAAATTTCTGCCCAGGTTAAAAGTTCTGCTAATTTTGCTGATTTCTGATAGCCTAAAACAAAATTTTTCTTTATTTTTTCAATAATTTCTTTTGGTGAAATTGCCTGTTTCATAATCTCTATAAACTCTTCTTCGCCAATCCCTTTTTCACAAGCAGAAGCCAAAATAATTTTGCCTTTTTCTTTTAAAGCCATTTTAGCATTCTCTAATCCTTTTTGTGCTTGATAAAAATTGACATCGTAAGGAGGTTGAATAAGGGCAATTACTAAATCATATTTTTCTTTTATGGGAATACAAAAAACTTTATTAGCCAATTCAATCCCTTCCCCAAAAGAGGAAAAAAGATTGCCAAAGGTAAGACTGTGAATTTTTTTATTTTGGTCAACAATAACTTGAATAGAAAAGATTGGTTTTTCTACCCTCTTAGCAACCTCTTCCATATCGCAAGAAACGGGATTGTTTTTTAAGGATAATAAATCAGCCTTTTTGTTTAAAGAGAGAAAATGGTTAGCCGTGATTGTCTCATAACCAGCAATTCCTGGTAAGAAAGTTTTTCTACCACCTGTATAACCAGCAAAATAATGAGGCTCAATAGAGTTAATGGTAATAATTTTATCAACTTTCTCTATTAACTTGTTTAAATAAATTGGCGTATTAAAACTTGTTTTTCCTAAATAGATTAAATCTTCTTTTTCTTTATAATTATGGTAAAAAATTCTATTCTTATATTTTTCATAATAATTGCCAAAGATTTTGAAATTCTCTTTTTCATCTGGTTTTCTGTGGGAACCCAGAGCAACTAAAAAATAGATTTCTTTATTGGAAAAACATTCTTCAATAAAGGAAATAATTTGAGAAGTTGGGGTGGGCCGGGTATAATCATTAACAATGATTAAAAAACTATTGCCTGAAGAAAAAAATTGATAACATTCTTCTTTTAGTTTTGGAATAATTAACTCCAAATTTACTTTTGGAGGGTTTATTGGTTTTAAGATATCAAATTTAATATTATTAGGAATCTCAATTTTCTCTTTTATTTTTCCATAAGAGATTTCATATTCCATAAAAAAATTATAAAACAATTTAATTTAAAAATCAATTTTTATGATTGAGTAATCAACTATTATTAACCATTTTTATTTGAGTTTCCGTTTGGAGAAATTTCTCTTTCTATTAAGTTTTTATGCAATTCTGAAAAAATTCCCTTTACTTTATTTTGACATTTTTTAAATATTAATTATAATAATTTATGCCAAAAAGAACTTATCAACCATCAAAAATTAGAAGAAAAAGAACCCATGGCTTTTTGGTAAGAATGCGAACGCCAGGGGGACGTAATGTAATAAAGAGAAGAAGAAGAAAAGGAAGATGGCGTTTGACTGTGTGAAATTAAAAAACTTTACCCTTAAAAAATGGGAAATAATTAGGTATAAAAAAGAGATTGAAGAGTTAAAGAAAAAAGGAAAAGCTGTGGGTAATGAATACTTAACTATTATTTATTTGCCCAAAGAAAAAAGAAAAGTGCTTTTCAGTTGTGAGAAGAGTATTAAAAAGGCAGTGAAAAGAAATAAATTAAGAAGAAGATTAAGAGAGATCTATCGAACCAATAAAGAATGTTTTAAAGAAAATTATTACTTTTGGATTATTGGAAAAGAAAGAGCGTTGGAATTGTCTTATAATGAGTTAAAGGAAAAAGTATTAACTTTGATGAAAAATGTTAAATAGCTTTTTTATCTTTCTAATAAGGTTATACCAAAAATTTGTTTCCCCTTTATACGGAAGGGTTTGTCGGTTTTATCCCAGTTGTTCGGAATATGCGATTTTATGTTTAAATAGATACCCAATTTATTTAGCAATAGTTTTGATAATTTTAAGAATTATAAGATGTCAACCTTTATTTCCTGGTGGTTATGACCCACCTGAAAAAGTTGCGGAAAAATTAAAATGGATGAGATAAAAAATTTTTTTATTGCCTTTATTCTGATATTTTTAATTTTAGTTATTTGGCAATATCTCTTTTTGCCTAAACCCCAACCAAAAATAGAGAAACCGAAAGAAGAAGTTAGAGAAATTTTACCAGTAGATACCTTAAGAGAAATAGCAATAAAAGGAGAAGAGATAATTTTAGAAAATAATAAAGTTAAATTAATCTTCTCTAATTTTGGTGGCATTTTAAAATCAGTTTATTTAAAAGATTATGATTGTGAATTGTTAAGAAAAGGAAGTGGTTATTTTGGTTTAACTCTCTTTTCAAAAGATAAAAAATTCAATTTTAATTCAGAAATTTTTAAATATCAAAAGAAAGATAATGAGATTATTTTTGAAGGAGAATTAGAGAATTATAAGATAATAAAAAGATATCAATTAAAAAAGGATTATAATTTATCCTTCACCTTTTCTTGTTTGGAAGATTTTAACTATTGGGCTTTAACTTTTGAACCTTTTTTAAATTTTACTGAAAAGGATACTAATGAAGAGTTAGATTATGCTAATTATCAATATTATTTTAAAAACCAATTAAAAAATATAAATTTTAAAAGAATGAAAAAGGATGAGGTTATTTATGAAAGAGAAGTTGCTTGGTTGACAATGAAGAATAAATATTTTCTTTTTGCCTTTTTCCCTAACTTTTATTTAGATTCCTGTCAATTTTTAAAAAGGGAAAGAGAAGGAGGAATAGTTATTTATTCCAAAGAGAAGAGAGAGATAAATTTTTCTTTTCTTTTTGCTCCTTTAGATTATAATTTTTTAAAAAGTTTTAAAAAGGATTTAGAAAAGGCGGTTCCTTTAGGTTGGCCCAAGCCTTTCAGTTTAGGAATCCTTTTCCTTTTGAAGTTTTTATATAAAATTTTTCAAAATTATGGATTGGCGATTATTATGTTTGCTTTATTAATGAAATTACTTTTCTTTCCTTTCAGTCGTCTTCAGAATGAGCAAATAAGAAAAATGCAGCTTCTTCAACCAAAATTAGAAGAATTAAAAAGGAAATATAAAGACGACCCTCAGACTTTAAATCGAGAAACAATGCAGCTATATCAATTATATAAAATAAATCCTTTTACTGGTTGTTTGCCTTTTATTATTCAATTACCGGTTTTTTGGGCTTTATATTCGGTTTTTCGACAAACCATTGATTTAAGAAAAGCCCATTTTATTTTCTGGATAAAAGATTTATCAGTAAAAGACCCAATTTATGTTTTACCAATTGTGATGGGGGTATTTTTTATTTTCCAAAATATTTTGACCAATCCTGATAAGAAAAATATATTTTTCACTTTTATTTTCCCTATTTTTTTAACCCTGATTTTTTTAAATTTTCCCGCAGGGTTACAATTATATTGGCTTATTTTTAATATACTCTCAATTTTGGAGAGTTTAATTTTCCAAAAAGGAGGTTTTAAATGGTTGAAAATAAAAATGAAACCCAAAACATCATTGAAATTATCCAAAAAGTGGTAAAAGAATTTATCTCTTATTTAGGAGTAAAGGCAAAAGTAGATGTGCGAGAGGAAAAAAATAGTTATTATGCCAATATTAAGGCCAAACCTTATGCTGGTTTATTGATTGGCAAAAGAGGGGAGAATTTGAAAGCCCTTCAATATCTTGTTAGATTAGTGGTAAAAAAACGGGCGGGCCATTTTGTACCGTTAATTTTAGATGTGAGCGGTTATCGTATGCGCAGGGTTAATTTCCTTAAAAAGAAAGCCTTGGCCGTTGCCAAAATTGTCCTGGAAACAAAAAAAGAGATGGCTTTAGATGAATTGACCGATAAAGAAATAACAATTGTGAGTGAAGCTTTAAGCCAAATTTCAGGGATAAAATTTTATACCATTAAAGGAACAGGTAATAAAAAGAATGTGATTGTTGCTCCTCAATAATGTTGGAAGAAAAAACAATTTATGCCTTAGCCACACCGCCAGGAAGGAGTGCAATTGCGGTAATAAGACTTTCCGGTCCTTTAACAATCCCCATTCTTAAAAAAGTTTTTCGTCCGAAAAAAGAATATGAAAAATTTCCAGCCCGTCGAGTAATTAAAGGAGAGATTATTGACTTGGAAAATAAAGAATTAGTGGATGAAGTGATGGTTGTTGTCTATTATTCACCAAATAGTTATACCGGTGAAGATATGGCAGAAATATTTTCTCATGGCGGATTTTATCTTCCCCAAAGAATTTGTGAAGTTTTAAAAAAAGCTGGTGCCTTTTTGGCTGAACCGGGAGAGTTTACTAAAAGGAGATTTCTTAATGGTAAGATTGATTTAGTTCAGGCTGAAGCTTTATTATCTCTAATCTCTGCTCAAACTGAAAAACAGGCAAAAATGGCTTTATCCCAATTACGGGGTGAAGTATCTTTGATAATTAAAAACTTAGGTGAAGAATTAAAAGAGCTTTTAGCCTTAACCGAATATTTGATTGAATTTGCTGAGGAAGAAGAAGCGAAGGAACTAGGCAAAAATATTAAAAATAGAATTATTACATTAAAAGAAAAAATAGAGAAAATTTTTAAAAAAACTGATTTTCACCAAAAAATTTTTCAAGGAATTAGGGTTGTTCTTGCGGGTCGGGCAAATGTTGGTAAATCTTCTCTCTTTAACCAATTATTAGGAAAAGAGAGAGCAATCGTTACTGAAATTCCCGGGACCACAAGGGATGTGATAGAAGCAATAATTGATATTGATGGCTTTCCTTTTATTCTTTGTGACACTGCGGGTATTGATTTTAATATTAGTTTGATTGATGAATTAAGTGTGAGAAAAACAAAAGAGTATTTAGAAAAGGGAGACATAATTTTATTAATCTTTGATATCTCTGAGCCTCCCCAAAAAGCCGATTATGATTTATTAAAAATGACAAAAGAAAAGAACAGAATGATTATTCTTAATAAAAAAGATTTAACCCATAAATTTCCTTTAAATTTTTTTAATAAAGAGCCTTATTTACTTATTTCAGCCAAATATGGAGAAGGGATTGAAGAAATTGTTAATAAATTAAAAGAATATACTAAAAATCTTTATTCCGATAATGAAACTTTTCTTTTTTTGCCAAGGCAGGTGGAGTGTTTAGAGAGGGTTTTAAAGATTTTAGACAATATTTCTGAATTTACCTATTGGGAAATAATTGCTGAAGAGTTAAAAATTGCTTTGGATTATCTAAAAGAACTTTTGGGGGAAACAACCAATGAAGAAATATTAGATAGAATATTTTCTCAATTTTGTATTGGTAAATGAGAAGAATTTTACTTTATCTTAATGAAGCAAAAGAAGAAACTATTGAATTGGCATTATCTTTGGCACAAACTTTTTCTTCCCGGCTTTATGTTCTATTCTGTCTCAATTCCGAAGAGATTAAAAATGAAGAATTGAAAGATAAAAAAGAAGATGAAGGGTGGCAAAAATTATACGATATTGAAGAAAAGGCTTTTAAAAGAGAGATAAAAGTTTCTCTTTTATTTTTTGAAGGTAAGCCAGAAGAATTGATTACGGAATTGATAAAATCTTATGAGGTGGATACCTTAATTTTAAATTCCTTTGCCAATTTAAATTTATTAGAATTAATTAATAAAAATAAAGAAAAGATTATAATTTTAAAATGAAGGAGGTAAAGGATGAAAAAAATTTCTGAGATTTTAATAAAAGAGGGAATTATTCTTGATTTGAAAAAGAAAGAAAAAATTGAAGTGATTAAGGAGCTAAGTGAGAGGTTGATTAATTTAGGATATATCACTGACCCAGAGGAATTTTTTTCCGAAATCTTAAAAAGAGAAAATTTAGAGAGCACAGGTATTGGAATGGGAATTGCAATTCCCCATACCCGTTCTAGGGCAGTAAAAGATTTAGTGATTGTCTTTGGTCGTTCTAAAGAGGGAGTAGATTTTTCCAGTTTGGATGGTAAACCAGCCCATCTTATTTTCCTTATCGCTGGTCCTGAGGATAAAAAGAGTGAATACCTTTTTACTTTAGCGAGACTTTCTAAATTATTAAGGAAAGATGAGGTACGAATTGAGTTAAATAAGGCAAAAGATGAAGAAGAGGTGTTAGCAATTATTAAAAAATATGAAATTTAAAAAATTTTTAATATTATTCCTTCTTCTTTTTTGTCAGAGTAAAAAAAATCCCACTTTCAAAATTTTTTTCATTGATGTTGGACATGGAGACGCTATTCTAATTAAGATACCTAATAATAAAAAATATTTTAACATTTTGATTGATGGTGGTGAAAGAAGATATAGTAAAAATATCTTAATTCCCTTTTTAGAAAATGAAAAAGTTGATACTTTCCATTATATTTTTGTTACCCATAATCACTCGGACCATTTGGGTGGAATATTAGAAGTGCTTGATAATTTTTCTGTTTCTAATTTAATAACTTCCCAAAAAGAGGATACCAAAAGACTTTATTTGGAATTCTTAAAAAAGTTACACCAATTAGATTTGAAACCTAAAAAAATTAAAATTGGTGAAAGTATTCTTTTGGGACCAAAAACAAAAATAAAAATCTTAAACTGTTATAAAGAAGGAGATGATGAGAATAATAGTAGTTTGGTTTTAAAATTGGTTTATGATACTTTCCACTTTCTTTTTACTGGAGATATTGAAGGTAAAAAGAGAAAAGAGAGTAGTAATGTATGTCGCTATACAGAAAAGTTTCTTTGTGAAAGATTTAATAAAGAATTAAAGTCAAAAGTATTAAAAGTTCCTCATCATGGAAGTGAGACCTCTTTAACCGACACCTTTTTAAAATTAGTATCACCAGAGATTGCTATCGTTACTGCTGGTAGAAGAAGATTTGGTAAGGTAATTTTGCCTGATACTACAGTGATTTTAAGACTTTTAAAAAATAATGTGAAAATATTTAGAACCGACAAAGATGATTATTTTTATAAAAATGCTCCTGGTGATGACCATATTTTAATTGAGATAAAAGATAATAAATTTATATGCCAATATTATCATTCCAATTTGATTTTTTGAAAAAATTATTTAAAATTAATTTAGGCGGCGTAGCTCAGTTGGTAGAGCAGGAGAATCATAATCTCCGGGTCAGGGGTTCGATTCCCTTCGCCGCCATTTTTATTTTATAAAAAGGAGGGAAAATGCCAATAAACGAAGCAAAATATATATGGATGGATGGAAAACTTATACCTTGGCAGGAAGCAAAAATTCATATTCTTTCTCATGTAATCCATTATGGAACTGGTGTCTTTGAAGGTTTAAGATGTTATAAGACTAAAAAAGGTCCAGCCGTTTTTCGCTTAAAAGAACATACCGAAAGACTTTTTAATTCAGCCAAAATTTACAGGATGGAAATTCCTTATACCAAAGAGGAGATAAATAAGGCTATTATTGAAACAATTAAAGCAAATGGGTTAGAAGAATGTTATATTAGACCAATTGTCTATCGGGGATACGGTGAAATTGGTGTTAATCCTTTTGGTTGCCCGGTTTGTGTAGCAATTGCTACTTTTTACTGGGGAAAATATTTAGGAAGCCAGGCAACTGAGGAAGGAGTAGATGTAATGGTCTCTTCTTGGAATCGGATGGCACCAAATACTTTTCCAGCAATGGCAAAGGTTTGTGCCAATTATATGAACTCCCAATTAATCAAAATGGAAGCAGTAACCTATGGATTCGTAGAAGGAATTGCTTTAGATATTTTTGGTTTTGTTAGTGAAGGTTCGGGAGAAAATATATTTTTAGTTAAAAATGGAAAGCTTTATACTCCACCCCTTAATGCCACAATTCTACCCGGTATTACCCGAGATACTGTAATCAGAATTGCCAAAGATTTAGGCATTGAAGTTATTGAAATGATGATTTTAAGAGAGTTTTTATATATTGCTGATGAAGCTTTCTTTACTGGAAGCGCTGCCGAGATTACTCCAATTCGTTCAATTGATAGAATAAAAATTGGCGATGGTAAAGTAGGACCAATTACCAAAAAATTACAAGAAGAATTTTTTGCTATTGTCAATGGTGAGAAAGAAGATAAATATGGTTGGTTAACTTATTTATGAGAATTGGCATTGGTGCCGACCATCGGGGTTTTCGTTTAAAAGAAGAATTAAAAAAATTCTTAAAAGGAAAAAATTACCAAATAAAAGATTTTGGCACCTTTTCCGAAGAACCCTGTGATTACCCGGATTTTGCCTTCCCCCTTTCCGAAGCTTTAGTAAAAAAGAAAATTAATCGGGGAATTTTAATCTGTGGTTCAGGACTGGGAATGACTATTTCAGCTAATAAAGTAAAGGGAATAAGAGCCGCTCTTTGTTTAAATAAAGAAATGGCAAAAATGGCAAGAAATCATAATAATGCCAATATCTTAGTCTTAGCAGCAAACTTCACTTCCTTAAAAGAAGCAAAAAAGATAGTTCTAACTTTCCTTAATGAAAATTTTGAGGGTGGTAGACATTTAAGAAGAATAAATAAAATAAAAAACTATGAAAATAATTCCTTTAGCAAGTGATTCTTTAGGAACAAGGAGTATGGCCACTTACATAGAAACAGAAAATATAAACATTCTTATAGATCCAGCAGTTGCCTTGTCTCCTTCCCGTTTTAATTTACCACCCCATCCTTTGGAATTAAAAAGAAAAGAAGAACAGTTAAATTTAATAAAAGAGAAAGCAGAATTAAGTTCAATAATAATTATTACCCATTATCATTACGACCATCATAATCCTGAAGAAATTTCCCTTTATCAAAATAAGATCCTTTTAATAAAAGATCCGGAAAACTTTATTAATGAATCCCAAAAAATAAGAGCCGGTTATTTCTTAGAAAAAATAAAAGAAATTCCCAAAAAAATTGAAATCGCCGACAATAAAGAATTTAGTATGGAAAATATCAAAATAAAATTCTCTCCACCAGTAAGACACGGACCTAAGGAATATTTAGGGTATGTTATCCAAATATTAATTAGTAATGAAAAAGAAAAATTTATCTTCACTTCTGATGTTCAAGGTATTGTTGATGAGGAACAGTTAAATTTTATTTTGGAAAACCCACCCACAATTTTATATGCCGATGGCCCGATGACCTATATGTTAAACTACCGGTATAAAAAAGAGGATTTAGAAATTTCTCTTAATAATATTAAAAAGATTATAAATGAAACCGATGTAAAGACAATTATTTTGGACCACCACTTAACACGAGATGAAAATTTTAAAGAATATTTAAAAGAAATTTTAAATCAAAATAAGACAAAAATTTTAACAGCTGCTGAATATGTGGGGAAAGAAAATGAATTATTAGAAGCAAAGAGGAGAGAATTGTATAAGGAATTTTATTACCTTTATAAGTAATAATGATTTAATAATTCAAAGAAAAAAAAGAATATTAATAATATTAATTATCATAAGAGAAGTAAAATAAATAATACCTATATCATCTACTATACCGCCCCCTATTAAATTAAGTCCATAATATTATATAACGAAAATAAACCCCTTTAGGTTACCATAAATTTTAATATTGACAAATATTTTATAAGATTGGCGGTGGAAGAAGGCGATAAATTATTAAGGGGATTGAAATTCTTTATTTTTTTTCTTATATTTGCTTATATTTGGACAATATAAGATATTGATACAAAAGGAAAAAGTATTTAAAAAACTTCCAAGAAGAAGGTTCTTAAATATTCGGTTTCGGGCATACTTAACAAAATGGGGTGGTCGGGTCCTTGCGTGGTACGGTCAATAATCCGAAAATTCCTCTTTGCATCTTCGGCTGCGGCATTCAGGGTGTCTAAAAAATCTTGCCAATAGAAATGGTGGGAGCAGGTAGAAGTAACCAAAATCCCACCGGGTTTTAATAACTTCATTGCCCATAGATTTATATCTTTATAACCCCTTACAGCACCACTTAATTCTTTCCTACTTTTTAAAAATGGTGGTGGATCAAGAATTATTAAATCAAATTCTTTTTTATCTTTGTATAAATTTCTTAACTCATTAAAAGCATTACCAACGATAAAATGGCAAATTTTATCAACTTTATTTAATTCTACATTCTTCTTTGCCAACTCTATTGCCTGTTGATTGCCATCGATTCCTAAAGTTTCTTTAGCGCCGCCTAAAGCGGCATTGATTGAAAAACTACCAGTGTAGCAAAAGACATCTAAAACCTTTTTATTTTTTGCCAATTCTCTTACTTTTCTTCTGGTTATTCGGTGGTCAAAAAAATAACCTGTCTTTTGGCCATTTTTTATATCTACATAAAGTTTTACACCATTTTCACTAATCATTACTAAATCCTCTAATTCTCCATAGACCAATCGATCATACCGTTCTAACTTTTCTAACTCTCTTAACCGAAAGTCATTTTTTTCAAATATTGATTTTACTGGAAAGAGTTCTTTCAGAGCTTGATAAATTTTTTCTTTTCTTATTTCTACACCATAAGAATAGATTTGAACAACAAAATGATTTTGGTATTTATCAATTACAGTGCCGGTTAATAAATCACTTTCCCCATAAACCAAACGAAAATCTTCTTCTTCGGGTAAAACTGTTTTCCGGTATTCATAGGCTTTTAAAATTCTTTCTTTTATTAAAGGGACATCAAAATCTTCATCTTGGAAAGAAAAAATTCTTACAGCAATTTTGCTTTCCCAATTAAAAAGTCCATTGCCAATAAATCTATCTTCTTCATAAACCGAACAAATATCTCCTTTTTTTAAATTTTTATCTTTTTTTATTATTTCATTTTTTAAAATCCAAAGATAATGTTTGATACTTTTTTTTCTTTTGACAAAGACTTTTTTAAAGGACATCTTTTATGATGATATTATTTTCTTCATCAATGGTGTAAATTAAGTCTCTCCCATTTTTGGCATTTAAGGCTTTAAGAATTGGTGGTGGATTGCCTTCCCCAAAAGGAGGTAATAAAGAAAGTAATTTTTTATTTTCTTCATTGATTTCTAATATTGCTTCATAAAAATTTCTTTTGTTAAAATTTTCTTTTATAGAAAAAATATGTTCGGCATCTTTAATTATCTTTTCAATAAAAATATCTAATTTTTCAGCAGTAATGGAAAAACCACAAGCTTTTTTATGTCCGCCATAATCAATCAAATATTCTTTATTTAATTTCAAAACTTCCAGAATACTATTCTCTTCATCACTTCGACACTCACCAACATATCTCTCATCATCGGCTTTACTTATTACTATTGTTGGTAATTGATATTTTTCAATAAGTTTTCCAGCAACATAACCTAAACAGCCTAAAGTTAATTCATCATCTTTCACAACAATAATCTTATTAGCAACAATCTTTTTTTCTTCAGCAATCTCCAAAGATTTTTTAGCATCTTCTTGCCATTTTTTAGAGCGGAATTGAAATTCTTGGAAAATTTCTTCTGCCTCTTTTTCATCATCAGTAATAAAAAATCTTACTCCTTTATTTCCTTCGCTACTGGCAAAAATTGGCAAAAGATAAATAATAAAATTAGTAGTATTAAATTTCTTCCCTTCCAAAATTTTTAAAATAGACATTTTAAAAGGTCTTTCAATATTTTCAAAAGTTTTTATTCCCAGAGATACGATTGTTCGATTTTCTAGAATTAAAGGCACCCGGTCAGCAATTGTACCGATAGCAGTTAGAAAAAATAATTCCTTTTTACAAGAAAAAAATTCTTCCAAAGAGATATCCATTAATTCCTTTACTAAACCAATAAGAAACTTAAAAACTACTCCCACACCCGATAGCTCCCGAAAAGGATAAACAGAATCTTTTCTTTTAGGATTAACAATTGCTATTGCTTTTGGTAATTTCTCTAAAACTTCATGATGATCAACCACTATTACATCTACTCCCATTTTCTTAGCTTCTTCAATTTCTAAAAAATTAGTCGTTCCTGAGTCAACCATAATTACTAAATCTAGACCTTCTTCTTTAAATAATCTTAAATCCTCTAAGTTTAATCCATATTTCTTTTTATGTTTTACTGGAATATAAAAAGAAACTTGGGCTCTTAAATCTTTTAAAATATTATAAAATAAAACTGTAGCACTAATTCCATCTAAATCTTCATGTCCCCAGATTAAAATTTTTTCTTTCTCTTCTATTGCTTTTTCTATTCTTTTTATTCCTTTCTCATAATCGGGTAAAATTTCTGGTGGAAAAAGGGATTCCAAAGAAGGATAAAGAAATTTTTCCACATCTTCTTTCTTCTTATTATTTCTTAAATAAAGAATTCTTAAAAAATTTTCAGGTAGGTTAATACTCTCTTTCAAAATTCTAAATTCCTCTTCATTTATCGGTTTCAATTCCCACATACATATTATAATACATATTATAATATATAAACATTTTTTTGTCAAAATAAAATAAAAAATAAATATATATTAAAAGATAAAATTAAATGCTGAATTTTCAAGCACTTATTTCTGAAAAATGCGACATTTTTTTATATGTAAAATTTATAATATTTTTTATCTTTATAAGTCATTAAATTTCAATAACTTATTTTAATAATTTTATAAAATTTTGGCATAAGAAATGTTTAATTATTTATTGGTCTCTCCAGTGCTGATAGGATGCCAATTCTGATTGGCGAAAGGAGCGCCTAAAAAGGTGCTCCTTTTTTTATTTTATTATAATTGTTTTATATGTTTCTTTTTCTGTCTTTATAAAATAGATGCCAGTAGAAAGTTTATTATTTTTAAATTTATTTATTCTCTTTCCGCTTATATCATAAATTATTATTTCTTTAGACCCTTCAGAAAAATGTTTTAAATTCTTCTTTAAAATAGTTGAAAACTCTTTTTTATTATTAAATTTATTTTGGGAAATTTCGTATATCATACTTGGTAATGGGTAACCCGTAATAAATTTTATTGCCCTTCTTGGTTGAATTTGTGCGGATGCCCGATGATAGCTGCCATTATATAACGCACAAATTCCAATAGTGTTTGTGGAGTCTTCAATACCAACAGTATTTGATTGATAATAATTTGCTGTTAGATATTGGAATTTGATTATATTGTCTCCTGTTGGTGTTCTTAATGTTGTATCATAAATAATTATTTGAAATTTATCCCATTGGCTTCTTGGATTAAAATAATGAACAC
>JANXBG010000019.1 GCA_025060715.1 Caldifarciminota bacterium
TTGAAATCCACCAAAGAGGAATTTAAACTTCACTACACCAAAAAGAATTATTTGATTTACTTGAGTTGCAATCCACCAAAGAGGAATTTAAACTCTTTAACGCTTTTATCTCTACCCGAAGCCTCTCTTCGTTGCAATCCACCAAAGAGGAATTTAAAGCAAGTTTTTAAATTCTCATACACTCTTTCAATATCTGTTGCAATCCACCAAAGAGGAATTTAAACAAAATTTTAAACCATATCTAAGTGTCTGAACTAAATTGTAATCCACCAACAAATAATTTAAACTTTAAAAATATTCTTATACTCTTTCTTTAAAGCCCCTATAAACCATCTACAAAAAAAGAATTTAGATTATGTTGGTTTGATATTTTAAATAAAAATGCTCCCCGGGCAGGACTCGAACCTGCAACCCTCCGGTTAACAGCCGGATGCTCTACCTGTTGAGCTACCGGGGAATTTATTTATTTTAATAAAATTTGTTTTAAAAGTCAAATATTTATATTTCATTTAAAATAAAGCCCTATCCAATGAGGTAGATTTTTAGGTAGATTTAACCCCCTTCTCTCCCCAAGACCGAACTCTTATGTACCTAGAAAACTGATAGAAATTATACGTCCAAAATTGAATAATTTTGTGCCTCAAAGACTGAACTTTTTTCCACCTCTAAAATTAATTTTTTTTCAGTATAAAAAACCGATAATTTCTAGAGTCAGTAGACTTATCCCCCTATCATAGGGTATTCCCCCTACCCTATCTTGACTTCCTTTTTAATTTTAATAAAAATTAATAAAAAGCAAGTAAAAAATGGAAAAATTTAAAGAAATTTTAAGATAGCAAATTTTAATTATCACCCTATCGGACTATAAAAATATTTTAGCCAAATAACCTTATCTATTAAGTATTAATATTGAAAAGTTTAATACCGAAGCAAAACTAACCCAGAAAAGATATGGTAGTAAAAGATAAGCGGATGCCTTGGAAATTTTATAGAAATAAATAATTGTTAATAATATCGCAATCCAGAGGATAACTATTTCTATAAAAGCAAAAAGTAAAGATTTCAGAGTAAAAAAGATAAAAGACCATAAAATATTTAATACTAACTGAATAAGAAAGATTAAAAGGGCTTTCTTTACTTCTTTATCTTTTAGACCTTTTTCCCATACTAAGTATAAAGATATTCCCATTAGTAAAAAAAGTAAGGTCCAAGCAGGAGCAAAAAGCCAGTTTGGTGGAGTAAAAGGTGGTTTAATAAGTTGGCGATACCAAGTAGGAATTGATGGTGTAGTAAAAATTGAGCCCAAAATTCCCGCTCCTTGGCAAATTAAAATAGAAATTAATAGTTTTAAAATTTTGCCCATTCACTATTTTACTTAATATATATCAAAAAATCAAATATCTATTAAATTTATTCTTCTGGAACGGGGTATTTGGTTTTTTAATTTTTTATTGCGAAAATAACCAATGCCAATTGGATAATTTTTGTAAAATAATATTTTATAACCCTCAGGTATTTCTAATTCTAAATGAAGATCCTGACCCAAAAGAACTTTTTTTAAATCCTCTTCATTTAAATAAATTATATTCTTTTTCGCATAATAACCAAAAATTTGTATACCATCCGTCGTGGGCTTTATTCCATTCTTGACTATTCTCGCTATCCTTATCCCCTTCCTTATTATTTTTTCACAATCAAAATTTTTAGCCTCTTCGGTCATTATATAAATATTATCTTTATACTCATAAAATTGATAATCTTTAAAAACCTCCTCATCAATATCAAATTCTTCTTTAAAATATTTTATAATCTTTTTCATAGATTGATTATTATAATAAAAATATGAAAAGAGTAAAGATAAATTTAGTATTAACTAGAAATAATAAATTTTTTAATCAGTCTTACCCTCTTTGACTTTCTATAAGATGAGAATAATAAAATTGGATTTTAAATAGGTACCCCTCTCCCCTCTCTTTTCTAAAATACCAAAATGCTAATTTTAATAATATAACCCTATACCACTACACCTCCCCTACCAGAAATGAAATATTTTAAGAAACTTAACTATATCATATACTGTCCACTATACAGCCCCTTCTCTATAGAAAATAAAATCCCCTTGTCTTATCTATGGAGCATTAAGAAATTAACCACTAAAAGAATTACTTAATTTATCTATATATAACGAAAAAATATCCCCAAAGGTTATTATTTTTTAATTCCTGTTAACCTAGCAATTTTTTATTTGATTTTTATTTTTAAAATAGTATAATTAAGGTTAAAAAAATAAGAATAAAAAAGGAGGAAAAATGGCAGAAAAATTAAACCCCTTTGAAATTGCTCAAAAACAACTTGATCAAGCAGCAGAAATTTTAAAACTTGATAAGGCAACTCATCAAATTTTAAGAGAGCCGATGAGAGAGATGACTGTTCTAATTCCGGTGAGAATGGATAATGGTGAAGTGAAAGTCTTCAAGGGTTTTCGGGTTCAATATAATGATGCCAAAGGACCTTGTAAAGGCGGAATTAGATTTCATCCCGAAGAAACAATTGATACAGTAAGAGCTTTGGCTGCTTGGATGACCTGGAAAACTGCTTTATTAGATCTTCCTTATGGTGGTGGTAAAGGTGGTGTAGT
Organism: Caldifarciminota bacterium; assembly: GCA_025060715.1. Classification (GTDB taxonomy): domain Bacteria; phylum Hydrothermota; class Tepidihabitantia; order Tepidihabitantales; family DTDR01; genus DTDR01. The sequence continues at coordinate 2,639 of JANXBG010000019.1, forward strand.
GTGTAATCCAAAAGAAATGTCTTTGAGAGAAAAAGAACAATTGGCAAGAGGTTATATAAGAGCCCTTGGTGAATTTATTGGTCCAGAAAAAGATATCCCTGCTCCTGATGTTTATACTGACCCACAGATTATGGCTTGGATGATGGATGAATTTTCTAAACTTCGGGGTTATTATTCTCCTGGTGTGATCACTGGCAAACCAGTGCCCATTGGTGGTTCTTTGGGAAGAAATGACGCTACTGCTCGTGGCGGAATTTATACTGTAAGAGAAGCAGCAAAATATTTAAAGATTGATCTAAAGGATGCACCAACGGCTGTTCAAGGTTATGGTAACGCTGGTTCTTTTGCTGCAATTTTATCCAAAGAAATTTTAGGAGCAAAGATTGTTGCAGTTTCTGATTCGCAAGGTGGAATTTATAATAAAAATGGATTAGACCCCTATGATGTATTAGAATTTAAAAATAAAAATGGAACGGTAGTCGGCTATCCAAACGCCGATAAAATTACTAATGAAGAACTTTTAGAACTTGACGTTACCTTACTCTGGCCTGCAGCCTTAGAAAATGTTATTACTAAAGATAATGCACCAAGAATCAAAGCAAAAATTATTGCCGAAGCAGCTAATGGACCAACCACTCCAGAAGCCGATGAAATTTTGCACAGCAAAAATATTTTTGTTATTCCCGATTTCTTATGCAATGCTGGCGGTGTGACAGTTTCTTATTTTGAATGGGTTCAAAATATTACTGGTTACTACTGGACCTTAGAAGAAGTTCATCAAAAACTTGACCAAAAAATGACCAAAGCTTTCTGGAGCGTTGTAGAAATGTATGAAAAGAAAAAAGTAAACACAAGAATTGCTGCTTACTTGGTAGCAGTCTCCCGAGTAGTGGAAGCAATGAAACTTCGTGGCTGGGTATAAAATGGCAAAAATTTTAAAAAAAGAGATTTTAGCTCCTAATATCAAAAAAATTATTGTTGAGGCACCTGAAGTTGCCAAAAAGGCCCAGCCTGGTCAATTTGTAATTTTGCGAATAGACGAAAAAGGCGAAAGAATTCCTCTAACCATCGGCGATTTTGATAGAGAAAAAGGAACATTAACAATCGTCTTTCAAGAAGTGGGAAAATCCACTTACCATTTGGGTCTTCTTAATGAAGGAGACGAAATTTTAGATTTCGTTGGCCCTTTAGGAAAACCTTCGGAAATTGAAAAATTCGGCACTGTCTGTTGTATCGGTGGCGGCGTCGGAACTCCGGAAATCTATCCGGTAGCACGAGCATTGAAAGAGGTTGGCAATTATGTTATTTCCATTATCGGTGCCCGAAATAAAGAATTGGTAATTATGGAAAAAGAAATGCGAGAAGTTTCTGACGAGTTATATATAACTACCGATGACGGAACTTACGGAATGAAAGGGTTTGTTACCGATGCTTTGAAAAAAATATTAGACTCAGGAAAGAAAATTGACCGAGTGATTGCTGTGGGACCAGTAATGATGATGAAAGCAGTCTCAGAATTGACTAAGAATTATAATATTAAAACAATTGTTTCTTTAAATGCAATGATGCTTGATGGCACTGGAATGTGCGGGATTTGTCGAGTAGAAATTGGTGGCGAAACTAAATTTGCGTGTGTTGATGGACCCGAATTTGACGGCCATTTAGTAAATTACGACCTTTTGATGGCGCGACTCAGAACCTATTTAGAAGAAGAGAAATTATCTTTAAAATTATTTAAAGAAAAAATGGGTATTCAATAAAGGGGGAAAAGTGGCGATAATTCCTAAAAAAACACCGATGCGCGAGCAACCGCCCAAAGAGAGAATAAAAAATTTTAACGAAGTCCCCTTAGGATATACCCCCGAAGAAGCAATCAACGAGGCAAAAAGATGTCTCCAATGTAAGAAACCTCCCTGTGTAAAAGGCTGTCCAGTAGAGATTGATATTCCGGGTTTTATTGAAAAGATTAGAGAAGGCAATTTTAAAGAGGCAATTAGAATATTAAAAGATAAAAATAGTTTACCTGCGATTTGTGGGCGGGTGTGCCCGCAAGAAGACCAATGCGAAAAAGAATGTGTCCTTGGCAAAAAGTATGAACCAGTAGGTATTGGCCGATTAGAAAGATTTGCTGCCGACTGGGAAGCAGAACAAGGAATAATGGAGATTCCTAAAATTGAAAAATCAACCGGGAAAAAAGTTGCTGTCGTTGGTAGTGGGCCTGCCGGCTTAACCTGTGCTTCAGAATTGGCAAAAATGGGACATGAAGTAGTTATCTTTGAAGCCCTTCATAAACCAGGCGGTGTCTTAGTCTACGGCATTCCTGAATTTCGACTCCCCAAAATAATCGTTGAAAGAGAAGTAAATTATATAAAAGCCTTAGGAGTAAAAATTATCTGTAATTTCGTTGTTGGAAAAACAAAAACAGTCGATGAATTGTTAGAAGAATTTGATGCTGTCTTCGTCGGCACCGGTGCGGGCTTACCCTGGTTTATGAATATCCCCGGTGAAAATTATACTGGTATCTACTCAGCAAATGAATATTTAATAAGAGTTAATTTAATGAAGGCCTATTTATTCCCCGAATATGATACACCAATTGTCCGAGGTAAAAATGTTGCCGTGATCGGTGGCGGCAATGTAGCAATGGATGCAGCAAGAACCGCTTTAAGATTGGGAGCAGAAAAATCAATGATTATTTACCGAAGAAGTAAAAACGAAATGCCAGCAAGAATTGAAGAGATTGAAAGAGCAGAAGAAGAAGGTGTTATTTTCCACTTCTTAACTCTGCCCGTAAGATATTACGCTGATGAAAATGGTAAAGTAAAAGAAATGGAATGCATTAGGATGGAACTCGGAGAACCTGACCATAGTGGAAGAAGAAAACCAATACCTATCCCTAATTCTAATTTTAAAATACCCGTGGATACAGTAGTCGTGGCTATTGGCCAAAGTCCTAATCCTTTAATTCCTCAAACGACAAAAGGTATTGAAGTCGGAAAACACGGAAATATAATTATTGATGAAAAAACCGGAAAGACCACAAAGAAAGGAGTCTTCGCCGGGGGAGATATTGCTACCGGAGCAGCAACAGTAATTTTAGCTATGGGCGCGGGTAAAGTAGCTGCCCGAGCAATTGACGAATATATTAAAACCGGGATTTGGTAAAATAAAAAAGAGGAAGAAATGAAAAGAACAGCCTTTATTTTAATCAATTGTCTGCCAGGAAAAACAAAGGAAGTTTTAAATAAATTATCCCAAATTCCTAATGTCCAATATGCCGAAATGGTCTTAGGACCCTATGATATTATTGCGATAATTCAAGCAAGTGAAATTGAAACCTTAGCAGTAATTGTTGATGAAAAAATTAGAACCATTGATGGAGTTGATGAGACAATAACCTGTATCGCAATTGGTAAGGAAGATATTACTGGATTAATTTTTTAAGTTTTAAAAAACAAAAATAAATAAAAATAAATAAAATAAAAAGGAGTTAAAAATGGCAGAGGCATATATTTTAATTAATGTTCAGGCCGGAAAAGCCCGATATGTTTATGAGGAGTTATTAAAAATTAAAGAAATTACTCATGTGGATGCTATCGCCGGACCTTTTGATATTATTGCTACAATTAGGGCACCCGATTTTAATACTCTGGGTAAAATAGTAATTGAGAAAATCCAAAATATTTCTGGAGTAGAAAGAACCCTCACATGCACAATTATTCATTTTGAACAATAATTATTCATTTTGAACAATAAAAAGTTAATCAATTATTTAAAAGAAAAGAAGATCGGTGTTATTTGTGGTGGCTGGTCAAAAGAAAGAGAAATTTCGCTTTTAACCGCAAAAAATGTTGCCCAAGCCTTAGAAAGAATTGGATTAAGATATCAACTTATTGATATTAACAGAAATTTTTATAAACAAATAATTGAAGCAAAAATTGATATCGCTTTTATTGCCCTTCATGGTAAACCTGGTGAAGATGGCACAATTCAAGGATTTTTAGAATTAATTGGAATTCCCTACACCGGTTCTGGTGTATTAGCTTCGGCAATTGGTATGGATAAAATACTAACTAAAATCTTATTCCAATACGGAAAAATTCCTACACCAAAATTTATCACTTTAAATAAAAATGAAAATCTTTTAGAAAAAATAAATTTGGCAGAAAAAGAATTAGGTTTTCCGATGGTAATCAAACCAAGATATGAAGGCTCCAGTGTGGGAGTAGAAATTATTGAGAATAAAAAAGAATTGATTAGAAAGGCAAAAATCTTAAGAAAAGAATTTGGTGATATATTTTTTGAAGAATATATTAAAGGAATGATTGCCACTTGTGGAATTCTTGATGATAAACCATTGCCCATTTTAGAACTTGTGCCCAAAAGGGAAAGATTTTACTCTTATAAAGCAAAATATACAAAAGGTGAAACTGAATTTATTGTGCCAGCAAGATTAGATAAGAAAACAACCTTAAAAATCCAAGAACTCTCTTTAAAAGCCCATAAAATTCTCGGCTGTAAAGGTTATTCAAGAGTTGACTTAGTAGTAAAGGATGATAAAAAACCTTATTTCTTAGAAATTAACACCTTACCAGGACTAACTGAATTATCCGATTTGCCAAAAGAGGCAGAAGCATTAGGAATTTCCTATGATGAGGTTATCTTAAAAATTTTAAAAACCGCTTTAATTTAACTTTGATTGACTTTTAAACATTTCTATATAAAATAAATAAAATGATTGAATTTGATAATGTTTCAAAAGTTTATCAAAATAAATGGACTGCCTTAAGTAATGTATCTTTTAAAGTTGAAAAAGGAGAATTTCTTTTTATTACTGGCCCAACCGGTGCCGGAAAGACTACTATCTTAAAATTGATCTATGGAGAAGAATTACCAACAACAGGTAAAGTGATTGTTAATAATAAAAATGTTTCACTAATTAAAAAAAAGGAACTCCCTTTTTATCGCCGAAATATTGGTATTATTTTTCAAGATTTTAAATTGCTCTATGACCGAACCGTCTATGAAAATTTGGAATTTGTTTTAAAGGCGATTGGTACGAAGGAAGATGAAATTAGAGAAAAGATTATTAGAACCTTAACTCGCTTAGGAATGGTTCATAAGAAAGATTGTTATCCTTATCAATTATCCGGTGGCGAACAACAAAAAGTAGCAATCGCCCGAGCATTAGTAAAAGATCCAGAGATAATTTTAGCTGATGAACCAACCGGAAATATTGATGAAGAAGCCAGTAAAGAGATTATTAATATTTTTAAAGAGATAAATTTAATGGGCGCAACAGTAATTATGGCAACCCATCATTCGGAACTTCCTCAAATATTAAAGAAAAGAAGATTACATATTGTTTCAGGAAAGATTGTTTATGATTAAATTTATTGTTAAAGAAAGTTTAAGAGGAATAAGAAAAAAACCTTTGTCTTTCTTCTTATCAACCTTTGCTTTCGGACTTTGCCTTTTGATTATTTTAATATTCTTTCTGTTAACTTATAATCTTTTTCTTTCTTTAAAAGTTGCTTATGATAAAATTGAAATTTATGCCTTTTTAGACGAAAAAGTCTCTTTTCCATCAATAAAAGATAAAATAAGTTTAATCGATGGTGTAGAAGAAGTAAAGTATATTTCTAAAGAAGAGGCTTTAAAAATTTTGAAAGAAGAATTAAAAGAAGAAGCAAGTTTTTTAGAAGCCTTAGATAGAAATCCTTTACCCCCTTCATTAAGAATAAGAATCTCTCCAAAAGCTAAACAGGTTTCGGAAATAAAAAAGATTGAAGATAAATTAAAATTAATTCCTGGAATAAAAGATGTTTGGGCGGGTGAAGAGTTAATTAGTAAATTAATAAAGGTATTAAATAATATTATCTATATTGATATTGGAATTTTAATTATTGTCGCGATTTCGGTTATTTTTATCATTTTTCAAAATATTGAACAGAGCCTTTTTAATCGGCAAAGAGAAATTGAGATTATGCAATTAGTTGGCGCCAAAGATTATTTTATAAAGGCACCCTTTTATTTAGAAGGCATCTTGGAAGGTATTTTAGGCGGGATTTTTTCATTTATCATTTTATTTATTATTTACCGAATAATGAGTTTAAGCATAACAGCAATAAATTTTCCCACTTCAATTTTATTAATCTTTGCTATTTTTATGGGAGCTTCCCTAGGTGGAATTGGTGCTAACCTTGCCTTAAACAGAATCTTAAAATGAAAAGATTTTTATTTCTTTTATTTTTTTTATTTTTTTCACTAACCCTCGCCCAAGAAGGAGCCACCCAAGAAGAAATTGAAAAAAACAAACAAGAGCTTTCCGAAATCAAAAAGAAATTACAACAAATTGAAAAAAGATTAGAGAAATTAAAAAGTGAAGAGAAAGATGTATTAAAAATGATAGAAACAATTGAAGAAAAGACTAATCTAACAAAAAGATTAATCAACCAGTTTAATATCGCAATAAAAAATTATGAAAATTTAATCGCTCAGTTAGAAAAAGAGATTAAAGATACCGAAAAGAAAATCAAAGAAAAAGAGAGTGATATTGATAAATTGGTTATTCTTTTATATAAGATTAAAACCCGTCTACCATTAGAAATCTATTTTTCTAATAAATCTTTACCTGAAATCTATTCTAAATTGATAAATCTAAATTATATTGCCAAAGAAAATCAAAACCAAATTTTCGAACTTTCTAATCTAAAAAGAAAATTGGAAAGAGATAAAAAGGAACTTCTAAATGCCTACGAAGAAATAAAAACATTAAAAGAACAGAAAGAAATAGAAGAAAAGAAATTGAAAGAAAGAAAAGAAGAACAGAAAAAACTTTTAAGCAAAATTCGTAACGAAAAAAAGGAACAAGAAAAGTTACAACAAGAATTAAAAGAAGCAGAAAAGAGATTAACCAATTTGATTGCTGAATTGGAAAGAAAAAGAGTAAAAAGAAAATTACCACCCGGTGCCCATTATTTAGAGAGAGAAAAAAATAACTTGCCTTGGCCAGTAAGAGGAAAAATAATTAGTTATTTTGGTAGCCTTACCCATCCAAAATACCAAACAAAAATAAAAAATCAAGGGATTGATATTCAAACAGAATTTGGCACAAAAGTAATTGCTATTGCTCCCGGAAGAGTAGTTTATGCTGACCGATTTAGAGGCTACGGCAATATGGTTATCATTGACCATAATGAAGGCTACTATACTGTCTACTCCAATCTTTCTGAAATTGCTGTCCGGGTAAATCAAGAAGTAAAAGCTAAAGAAGTGATCGGCCTTTCTGGCGAATATCTCCATTTTGAGTTAAGAAAAGAAGGACAGCCAGTTAATCCTTTAGAATGGTTGAGCCAATAAATAACTTCCAAAAGATAATTGGCCACAAAGAAAATATTGAGTTTTTAAAGAAATTAAAAGAGATGCCCTTTTGCCGTTCTTTAATTTTTTATGGGAAAAAAGGAATTGGCAAAAGGACTTTAGCCTTAGTATTTGCCCAGTATCTTAATTGTCTTAATCCGCAAATTGCTCCTTGTGGAGAATGCTCCCATTGCCAAGCAATTGAAAAGTTAGAATACCCCTACTTAGATGTTATTTTTCCTGGTTTAGAAAATATTAAGGAGATAAAAGATGATGAGAAATACGAAGAAATGCTTGATTTAAGAAGCCAATACCGCCTTTTTAAAATGAAACCAGAAACCTCTAAGAAAGATAATATTTCAATCAATTTAATAAAAGAAATAAAGGAAAGAATGAAAATAAAAGTTGATAATTATCGTATTTATCTAATTTTGGAAGCCGAAAGAATGACCCAGGAAGCCAGTAACGCCTTTTTAAAAACTTTAGAAGAACCACCAGAAAAAGTGTTTTTTATTTTAACAACCTCTCAACTCCATGCCCTACCAACAACCATTCTCTCCCGTTGTTATCTTTTAAAATTCTCTCCCCTATCAATAAAAGATATCGAAAATTATCTTATCAATAAATCATATCCCAAAGAGATTGCTAAAAGAGCAAGTCTATTTAGTTTCGGCAGTTTAAGAACCGCTATTGAATTAGCCAACCGAGGTGAAAAAATTTTTATTAATGAAATAATAAAATTTGTTGAAGTAAAAAAAGAAAGTAGTTATTTTCTTTTTAAAAACCTTTATGAGAAATATAGTGAATCAGAGTATGATGAAATTGTTAATTTAGTTAGAGATTTAATATTCCTTTACCGTGGTTTACTATATCAAAAATTAGGTTATCTTGACCTTTCTCAAATAGAACCAAAACTAAAATATCTGGCAGAAAAGAAAAGTTTTAAAGAAATTGTTAACTCTCTTTTTAAACTAAACCAAATTTATGAAGAATGTGAATATAACTTAAATAAAAGGCTTCTTTTATTCCATCTTTATTCTTCTTTATTTTGAAAAGGGCATTACTTATCAATCCTTGGATTTATGATTTCAAAGCGTACGATTTCTTTTTAAAGCCCTTAGGACTTTTATATCTAGCAAGTTATTTAAGAGAAAAAGGGTTCCAAATTGATTTTATTGACTGCCTCGACCGAAATCATCCGTTAATTCTAAAAAACTTTCAACTAAAAAAAGATAAATACGGAAGAGGAAAATTTCCTTACACTTTTATTGAGAAACCAGCAGTTTATAAAAATATCAAAAGAAGATACAAAAGATATGGAATGCCTTTAGAAATTTTTTACGAAATTCTTGAAAGTATAAAAGAACCCGACTATATCTTCATCACTTCAGTAATGACTTATTGGTATTTAGGAACTTTTGAAATGATAAAGATTTTAAAAGAAAGATTTAAAGCCCCAATAATTCTTGGTGGAATTTACCCAACCCTTTATTATGAACACGCCAAAAAATATTCTTCCGCAGATATAATAATTAAAGGTAGATTTGAAAAAGAGCTTTATAAATATTTTGATACTCTAACAAAGGAAGAATTTTTCTCTCTTCCTTATCCAGCTTACGACTTATATAATAAACTTGATTATGTTTGCCTGCTTACCTCTATTGGCTGTCTTTACAACTGCCCTTACTGTGCGGTAAAATATTTAATAAAAAATTATCAAATAAGAAAAGCTGAAGATGTATTGAAGGAGATAAAACATTACAAAAAAATGGGAATAAAAAATATTGTTTTTTACGATGACGCTCTCCTTTTAAATCCGGAATTTAAAAAATTATTAAAATTAATTGTTGAAGAAAAATTAGAACTAAACTTTCATACCCCTAACGGACTTCACCCAAGATACTTAGATGAAGAAACTTGTTATCTAATGAAAAAAGCAAATTTTAAAACTATTTATTTAAGTTTAGAAACTATTGATTTTGATTTACAAATAAAATTAGGAAATAAAGTAAAAACAGAAGAGTTTTTAAGAGCCTATAATAATTTAATAAACGCTGGATTTTCTTCTGAAGAGATTGAAATTTATTTAATAATTGGATTACCTAACCAACCTATTGAGTCTATAAAGAAAAGTATTGAATTTTTATTGCCTCTAAAAGTGAAAATCCATCTTGCTGAATATTCACCAATACCCTATACCAAAATCGCCGAAAATCTATCTTTTATTAAAGAGCCTTTATTAACTAATAATACTATTTTCCCCTGTCTTAATGAAAAAGAAAGAGAAAAAATAGAGGAGTTAAAGTCTTGGTTTCACCGAATTTCTAAAATGTAATTTTGTTTCCATTCTTACATTATAACAATTATTTATTAAGCTTTTTTACTAATTTCCTTGACTTATTTTTTTCTTTTTGTTATAATTTTTTAATATGTATTTTCATCTTCCTCTCAGTGAAGAGGAAATAGAAAAAACTAAATTTGACATCAAGATTTTAAAATTTCTTTTTCCTTATTTTAGGGCCCATTCTCTTCCTTTTATTTTTATTAATATTCTTTTACTCTTAAATACAGGAATAATGATTATTTCACCAATTCTGTTAAAAAGAATTATCGATGTGAATATTGCTAATAAAGATTATAAGGGACTTCTATTAACTGTTTTGATTTATGCTTTATTAAGTGTGCTATCTTATTTTCTCAATTTAACTCAGAGAGTTGAAATTACTAAGTTAGGCGAAAGGATTGCTTCCGAAATCAAAAAGGATATTTTCTCTCATTTACTTTTCTCTCCAATAACTTTTTTTGATAAAACACCCGTTGGCAAGATTATTACTCGAAACGAATCAGATGTAGAATCTTTAAAAATGCTTTTCACTTCTGCCGGTGTTGTTCTCTTTCAAGATTTAGTTTTTTTGATAGGTATTTCTGTTGTGATGATTATTGTCAGCCCATTGTTATATTTAATTCTTTTTTTTCTTTTTCCCCTATTTTTTCTTGCTTTCTATTTTTTTTCAAAAAAAATTAGGCCCATCTATCTAACAATTAGAAGAAAGGTTAGCGAAATAAATAATCTAATTTCAGAAACTTTACAAGGTCTTTTTATTATTCAGGTATTTAAAAGAGAAAATTATTTTAAAGATAAAATGGATAATTTAGGAAAAGAAAAATTGACATTAGAAATTAAAGGAATGAGTTATTGGTATAAACTTTGGTTTTTAATTGATTTTGGCGAAGTTTTGGCATTAACTTTAATATTATTTTTTGGTTCTCTTTTAGCATTAAAGGGAAAAACAACCATCGGCACTTTGGTTTTATTTTTCTCTTATATCATTAGGCTTTTCCAACCCTTGAGGGGATTATCAGATTTATTAAATGTTTTCCAGAGAGCAATTGCTGCTGGTGAAAGAATTTTTACTTTAAAAAAAATGGAAAGAGAAGAAGAGGGCGATCAAAAAGAGTTGCTTAAAAAATTTGAAAAGTCTATTAGATTCTCTAATGTTAATTTTGCTTACTTAGAAGAAGTTCCTGTATTGCACAATATTAATTTAGAGATTAAAAAAGGAGAAAAGATCGCCCTAGTTGGTGCCACAGGCAGTGGTAAGACAACAATTATTTCTTTACTTTTAGGTTTTTATCAACCAACTTATGGCGAGATTTTTATTGATGATATTCCCTATTCAAAAATACCAAAATCCTTAATAAGGAGATTGATTAGTTATGTACCCCAAGAGATAATTCTTTTTCCTGGTTCGGTTTTAGATAATTTGAGATTATTTGATAGTAAAATAAGTGAAGAAAAAGTTATTTCAGCAACCAAGAAAGTGAAAATCTATGAAAGAATTATGGAATTTCCTGAAAAATTTGACACTAATATCTTAGAAAGAGGGATAAACCTTTCCTTAGGAGAAAGACAATTGTTATCTTTTGCCCGAGCAATGGTTTTTGAACCAGAAATTATAATTTTAGATGAAGCTACTTCTTCAGTTGACCCTCATACGGAACTGTTAATTCAAGAAGGACTTTTTGAATTATGGAAAGGAAAAACAGCCATTGTTATTGCCCATCGCCTTTCCACAATTAAAAATGTTGATAGAATCATTGTAATCCATAAAGGCAGAATTGTGGAAGAGGGAAATCACGAAGAGTTATTAAAAAAAGAGGGGTATTATTATAAACTTTACCAACTTCAATATGTTTAATAAAATATTAAAACCAGTATTGCCCAAAAAGGTAATGGAGTTTTGGAAAAGGAATCTTTTACTTTTTATCCTTCTTTTAATCATTACTCTTTTAGCCACATCTTTTTCTCTAAGTTTTCCTATTCTTTTGCGTTATATTATTGATGGTATCCAAAAGAAATTAGAAAGTAAGTTAATTTTAAAATATTTAATTTTACTTTTTATTTTTGGCTTCTTTCGTTCTTTTTTAACTTCTATTTTACCTTTTTTAAGAGGAAAAATAAATGAAAAATTTGGTTATCAGATGAGAAACTGGCTTTATCAAAGTATATTAAAGAAAGGACAATCTTTTTTAAATAAATTTCCTTCTGGTGATGTAATTGAAAGACTGTCTGAAGATTTACAAGATTATCAATGGTTTAGTTGTTCAGGAATTTTTCGCCCTTTTGAAGGAATTTTTACAATTCTTATTGCTTTAATTATTCTTTTAAAGATGAATGTTCTTTTAACTGTGATTGTTTTAATTCCTATATTTTTAGCTTTCTTTGTTTGGTATAAACTTGGTCCAATATTTACCAAGGCTTATTTTAACTGGCGAGAAAAAATTTCTTTAACCTATAATTTTTTCCAATCGGTATTTTTTGGAATAAGGATTGTTAAAAGCTATTTAATGGCAGAAAGATTAATAAAAAGATTATCAGAACTTTTAAAAGAGAGAGTTATATCAGCAGTTAAAGTTGCTAAATTAGAAGCCCAATTAGGAATTTTCTATACTGCTATCGCTGAGAGTTCTGTTTTGATTATTTTCTTATTGGGTGGCTACTTAGTAATAAATAATAAATTAACTATTGGTCAGTTTGTCGCTTTTAATACCTATGTACTTATGCTTCTGACACCTATGTTTGATATTAGTAATTTCTTTATTGCAGGTAGAAGAGCAGTAGCTTGTGAAGAAAGAATTTTAAACTTAGAAAGTTTTCCACCCGATATTGAAGATAAAAAAGAAGAAAAAGAAATTTCTGATTTTTCTGAGATTATTTTTGAAAATATTAGCTTTTCTTATAATGGTGAAGAAGTGTTAGAGAATCTTAATTTAATTATCAAAAAAGGCGAAAAAATTGGCATTGCTGGCACCGTAGGGAGTGGTAAAACAACTTTTATAAAACTTCTCTTAAAACTTTTAAAGCCAAAGAACGGAAAGATTTTTTTAAAAAAATATAATCAGCTTTTTGAATACGAAGAATTAAAAAGTGAAAGTATAAGAAAACTTTTTTCTTATGTTCCTCAAGATTCCTTTATCTTCTCGGACACAATTTATAATAATATTGCCTTGGGAAAAGAGTTAAAAGAGGAAGATTTAAACTATTTCATAAAATTAGTAAACTTTGAACAGGAATTAAAGGAGATGAAAAATGGAATAAAGGAGTTAGTAGGAGAAAGAGGAACAGGCTTATCTGGTGGTCAGAAACAGAAACTCTCTTTATTGAGAGCATTGATTGAAAAGAGGCCAATTTTGATTTTAGATGATGCAACATCTAATTTGGATAGCGAAACAGAATTAAAGATTATTAATCAGCTTATCAATGAATATAAAGATCTAACAATTATCATTGTCTCTCATCGTTTATCTACTTTAGCAAATTGCGAAAAAATTTATGTTTTTGATAAAGGAAAGATTGTTGAAGAAGGAAAGCATGAAAATTTACTTTTAAAAGAGGGAATATATTATCAGCTTTATAAAAAACAATTATTAAAAGAAGAAATTGCAAAAATTTAATTTTATTGACTTTTCAAAAATCTTTATTATTCTTTATATCTTATGAAAAAATTATCAGTTAATTTAGATCATATTGCTACGTTAAGAGAAGCCAGAAAAGAAAATTTTCCTGATCCGGTTCAGGCAGCAATCCTTTGTGAAATTGGGGGTGCCGACGGAATTACTGTCCATTTAAGACAAGATAGAAGACATATTAAAGAGAGGGATTTAGAATTATTAAGAAAAGTAATAAAGACTGAACTCAATTTAGAAATGGCACCTACCGAAGAAATGTTAAATATTGCATTAAATTACAAACCCGATTGGGTAACCTTGGTCCCAGAGTCGCCCGAAGAGGTTACTACTCAAGGAGGGTTAGATTTATTAAAAACTTATTCAATTGTTAAAGAAATAGTAAATAAATTAAGAGAAGCAGAAATTAAAGTCAGCATTTTCATTGAGCCCGATAAAGAACAGATAGAAAAGGCAAAGGAATTAAATGCCTCTGCCATTGAGATAAATACTGATTTATATACCAAGGATATAAAAAATCGGGAGAAATATTTAAAAGAAATAGAAGAAGCAAGCAAATTTGCTTCTTCTTTATCTCTTTCGGTACATGCAGGACATGGATTAAACTATCATAATATTATTCCTCTTTTAAAAATAAAAGAGATTGAAGAATTTGCTATCGGTTTTTCTATTATTGCCCGAGCAGTTTACGTTGGTCTAAAAGAAGCAGTCTATGAGATGAAAAGATTAATAATTGAGGGAGAAAAATGAAAAATATAAGATGGAAAATAATTTTCATCATTATTCTATTTATTTTAGCGGTTTATTCCATTTATCCAACTTACCAGTTTTATTTTGTTATTCCAAAAGAAATAGAAAAATTGAATTTTCAACTGAAAAATGCCAAAACAAATGCTGAATCAACCGCTATTCAAAATCAATTAATTGAATTAAAAAAAGAACAGATAAAAATTCATAAAAAATCAATACATTTAGGATTAGATTTAGTTGGCGGAATGCATCTTCTTTTAGAAGTTGATAAGAGTAAGCTATCACCTACAGAAGCAAATGAAGCCGTCGACCGGGCGTTAGAAGTAATTAGAAATAGAATTGACCAATTTGGTGTTTTTGAACCAATCATTCAGAAAACTGGTGAAGGAAGGATTTTAGTTCAATTACCTGGTGTTGACCGAGAACGGGCAAAATCTTTAATTGGCCAAACTGCTCAATTAGAGTTCATTTTGGTTGCTGAACCAAATGTTACTTTAGATTTGTTTAAAAAGATAGATGAACATTATAGGAGATTAAATCCCTCCGATACTTTAACAAAATTTTCTGAAAAGATTTTTGAAATTGAACCAAATGATTTTGGTTGTAACGAAGAAGATCTTCCTTGGGTAGAAAACATAGTTAACTCTCTTGATACTACAATTCTTGGTGAATGGCAAATTCTTTTTGGGCCTTTAGAACCTTATCAAGGAAGAATGATAAGAAGAGTATATGTTTTGAAAAGAGAACCGGAACTCACCGGTGCTGCAGTTGCCAGTGCAGAAATTCAACTTTATAGCGGTTCAGAGGCAGGTTTAGCAAACACTTGGGTTGTTAATTTAAAATTAAAAAAAGCTGACGCTAAAAAATTTGCTTCAATTACCGGAAGAAATGTCGGAAAAAGATTGGCAATTGTTTTGGATAAAACAGTGAGAAGTGCACCAATTATTAGAGAAAGAATACCCGGTGGCGAAGCACAGATTACTACCGGTGAGATTAATCCTGATAAAGCGAAAGAGATTGCAATTGTTATTAAATCAGGAGCTTTACCAGCACCAGTAATTATTAGTGAAGAAAGGTCGGTAGGACCTACTTTGGGACAAGATGCTATCAATAAGGGTATCAGAGTAATTATTCTTTCAGCAATTATTGTTTTTATTTTTATGATAATTTATTATAATCTTTCGGGTGTCATTGCTGATATTGCTTTATTTTTAAATATTTTTTTCTTATTAGCGTTGTTAGCCAGTTTAAGAGCAACTTTAACTTTGCCAGGAATTGCTGGTATCGCTTTAACGATTGGAATGAGTGTGGATGCTAGCATTCTAATTTTTGAAAGAATAAGAGAGGAGCTACGAAGTGGAAAAACTCCATTAACTGCGATCGACACCGGTTTTAAGAGAGCAACAGTGACAATAATTGATGCTAACTTAACAACAATAATCACTGGAATTGTATTGTATTGGTTAGGAACCGGTCCCATTCGGGGCTTTGCGACAACCTTAATCATTGGTCTTTTAGTTAACCTTTTTACTGCAATTTTTGTTTCCCGAGTATTTTTTGAACTTATATTAAACCAATTTCAATTTAAAAAGTTACCAATATGATGCAAATTTTTAAAAAAACTAATATTAATTTTTTAAAGAAAAGAAAAATTTTTTATTTTCTTTCGCTAGCCGGCATAATTATCTCTATTCTTTCTTTAGTTATTATTGGACCAAGATATGGTGTTGATTTTAGTGGCGGTTCTCTTTATACCATTCGTTTTGCCAAAATAGTATCAACGGAAGAAATTAGAAAAACTTTAAAGGAACTTAATATTCATAATCCCACTATCCAACGTTCTTTAGAGGGGTATGATTATTTAATAAAAATTGATTTAAAGGAGCTTCCTTACACCACCGATTTTTCTACTCAACTTGTTTCCCAATTAAATAAAAATATTCCTAATAGCAATCCGGAAATCTTAAAGGAAGAGACTGTTGGACCAAGAGTAAGTAAAGAATTACAAAGAATAACTTTAATTGCTTTAATTATCGGTATCTTTGGAGTCCTACTTTATGTCTCCTTTCGTTTTAATTTTAGATTTGGTACTTCTGCTATTTTAGCTTTAATTCATGATGCGATTATTGCGATTGGTTTCACAATCATAACAAAAACAACGATAAATATTCCAATTGTTGCTGCTTTACTTACTATTATTGGTTATTCGGTTAACGATTCAATTGTGGTTTCTGATAGAGTGCGAGAAAATTTAAAGAAAATGAGAAAGGAAGATTTTGAATATATTGCCAATTTAAGTATTAATGAAACCCTTTCCCGCACCGTACTCACTTCTTTAACTACTCTTTTTGTCAGTCTTCTTATTTGGTTTTTTGGTACTGCGGAAATTAAAGACTTTGGTAAAATTTTATCAATTGGAATTATTAGTGGAACCTATTCTTCCATATTTGTTGTTACTGCTTTAGTAGTAGATTGGGAAAAGAAGTATCCCTCTCGGAGATAAAATTTTGGATTTTATTAAAAAAATGTTTGCTTCCACTTTTTTTCTTGGTTTTTTACCGGGTGCACCAGCAACTTATTCTTCTTTTTTTGCTTTACTTTTTCCCTTTTTTATAAGAAATCCCTATTTATATATTTTCTTTTTTATTAGCTATTTTTTTCTAAGCTTTCTAACTATAAACCAATTAGAAAAAATCTGGGGAAAAGATGATAGAAAAATAACTGCTGATGAAGTATTGGGAATATTAACTACTTTCTTTTTTATTCCGATAAATTTCAAAATACTTATTTTAGGATTTCTTTTATTTCGTTTTTATGATATATTAAAACTTTCTTTTTTAAGAAAAGTGGAAAGAATAACCGGTGCCTTTGGTGTGATTTTAGATGACATTTTAGCAGGAATTTTAGCAAACATTACTTTAAGGATTATATTGATGTTATGGCAATAGCTCAAATAATTATTACTGGTTCAGAAATCCTTTCAGGAAAAATTATTGAAAAAAATTCTTATCAAATTTTAAAAAGTCTTACAAAAATTGGTTTTCAAATTGAAAAAATTTCAATAATCAATGATGATTGCCAAAGGTTAAAAAAGGAATTAGAAGATGCCCTTTCAACCGCTGATGTAATAATAATTAGTGGTGGATTAGGGCCCACCAAAGATGATATAACTAAAGAAACAATAATTAAATATTTTTCTTTAAGAACTTATATTGATGAAACTGTTTTAAATAAAATTGAAAATTATTACAAAACCCAAAAAAGACCCTTACCTGAATTTGCCATTAGACAGGCGTTACTACCAAAAAAGGCAATTATTTTAGAAAACCCCATTGGGTTTGCTCCTGGTTTAATTATTAAAAGAGGTAAAAAAATAATAATCTTACTGCCCGGTGTTTTTGAAGAATTAAAACCAATTTTAGAAAATAATGTTATTCCTTTCTTGGAAGACAGTTTTGACTTAAAACCATTAATTTATAAAACTATTAGAACAGTTGGAATTAGTGAATCAGAAATAATGGCAAGAATTGAAGAAATATGTCGGAAAAGGTTTAAAAATATCCAAATTTCTTATTTACCTTCGCATTTAGGTGTGGATATTGAAATCAGTGGTAAAGATAAAAAAGAACTGAACCTTTGTGAAAAAGAAATATGCGCTAGTTTAAAAGAATATGTTTATGGTTATGAAAATATTAGTTTAGAAGAAAAGGTTGGCGAAATTTTACGAAAAAGAAATCTAACACTAGCAACTGCTGAATCTTGTAGCGGCGGGCTTTTAGGAAGCAGAATCACTGATGTAGCAGGGAGTTCAGATTACTATATTGGTGGAGTAGTGGCTTATAGTAATGAAATAAAAAAATTAATCTGTAAGGTAAAAGAAGAAACCTTAAAAGAATATGGAGCAGTAAGTAAAGAAACGGCAATGGAAATGGCGAAGGGTATTAAAAGTTATTATCAAACCGATATTGGTGTCTCAATAACTGGAGTGGCTGGTCCAACAAGTAGCGAAAAAAAACCTGTTGGTCTTGTTTATATCGGACTTGCGTATTCAAAAAAAATAATTGTTGAGGAGCATCATTTTTTAGGCACAAGAAAAATGATTAAAGAGCAAGCAGTCCAAATGGCTTTGAATTTATTAAGAAAAGTATTAGAAAGTGAATAAAATTCGCTCTTTTATTGCCTTAGAAATTCCCGAAGAAATAAAAAATGAGATATATCAATATATTGAAAATTTTAAAAAAGATAATTTACCTATTAAATGGGTAGAAAAAGAAAACCTTCATATTACTTTAGTCTTTTTAGGAGAACAGGATTTGAATTTTTTAAATAAAGTAAAAGAAATTTTAAAAAAATTAAGTAGCAATTTTAAATCCTTTTATATAAATTTAGCAAATTTTGGTTTTTTCCCAAATGCTAAAAAACCAAGAGTTTTTTGGATTGGAATAAAGAAAAATAAAGAGTTAATTGTCAAAATGGCGGAAGAATTAAATAGAGAACTTAAAAAAATTGGTTTTAAACCTGAGGAAAGAGAATTTTCTCCTCATTTGACAATCGGCAGATTTAAAGCAGTTTTTAATAGTGAAAAATATCTTTCATTAAAATACGAAAGTAAAGATTTCTTGATTGATAAAATTACTTTATTTAAAAGCACTTTAACTCCACAAGGACCAATTTATGAAGTTATTGAGAATTATAAATTTTCATTTTGAGACTATGCACATTTTTTCAAGTTATTTATATATTCAATCATAAAAAAATTTCTTAATGAAAAGTTTCCTAATGATTATTTTTTGATATATATTTGTGTACTTGGTTAAGACATCATTTACTAGCCATAAGGTCGCAATAACAAATTATAATAAAATCGCTATTTTTGTACCACATTTAAAAAGGTTCTTTTTCTTTTCAAGTTAGTTTTCTCTTTTCCTTTAATTTCAAGACATTTTTATACACCCTAATACTTAATCAACTTTTTAACTATCTCTTCAACACTTCCACTTTCTTATTGAGAAAAAAATGGGAACTTTGGAAACAAAGCCAAGTTAAGATAAGCCATTTATTTTTCTTTAAAAAATGCTAACCTAAGGGGTTATTTTTTCGTTATATATATAGAGATACATTAGAAGAGGTATGGGAAATGATAAAGAGAAGGAATATTTATAAGCGTGGAAATTCAAATAAGGAGGTATTAAAGGGTAAATAGATAATCCTTTTAAATATCTTTTAGATGCTACTCTAATTGAGCAAGGGGATTTTTCTTTCAAATAAAAAGAGGACAGTATAGTATATGGTATAGTATCTGATTTCTTATTTTTTATTCTTATTAATCTTTTATTAAATAAGTTATAATAACTTAGATTAGGTTTTTATTAGCAATTTAAAAAAGTTTTGCTGATATAATTTAAAGATATTTTTGGATAAGGAATTATATATATAAATAAGAACAATTATCTTCATTATATTTAAAGTGAAAAATTCCTAAAATTTTGTAGTTTTTCTTATTGACTTTTTTTTCATGTTATAATATAACTAAGAGAAAAAATAAATAGGAGGTAATTATGGACAGATTAACAAAAAATTTAGTCATTACAAATGATTTGGAATATGAGGAATTAAGGTTTTATTATTCCTTGGAAAAGAAAGGTAGAAAAAATAATTGGTCCTATGCCAAACCACTTGAAGTAGCTAGTGTGAATATAACCGAAAGTATTACACAAAAATCTTATAACCGTGTTACTGATATTTTGATGGTGGATAATATAAAAATTTCAGCACATCTTTTGATTTCTTTTGAACCCCCACGTGGCGAACTTCATTTTTATGTAAATGGAATCGAAGAAGCATACATAATTGAAGAAATATCAACAGAGAGAGTTAAACTTGAAGCTCACTATACTAAACCTGGTTTCAATTTTTATGATTTAACAATAGAATGTATCTATGAACCTTCTATTCCTTTCTCTCCTTCATCACCTATTAAAGTAAAATTCAACACTCAAGGAAAAGAGATAGAAGGAGAAATTACATTAAAAGAGCCTTATCCTTTGCTTATTGAAGAAATGATAAATACTATTGATTTTCCAAAGGAACCTCTCACTATTGCTTTTAATCCCTCAGTTATTGGTGCAATAGTAGGATATGGAAGGATTGTTCCATTAAGATTTTATTTACAAGAACTTCCTTTAGAGTATGTTCGAGAAGCATTGAGTGCTTTAGCTGCTGCACTTTATGATGCTGGGCACTGTAACTGGGCATGCACAGCAGCTACTGCTATTATGAATGTATTAATGCTTGCGGAGTAAATTAAATGGCTAAAATTGATAAATTACTTTTAATCAAAATCTTATTAATATTAGCAACTTTATTACTTATCTTTACCGGAATTTCGTTAAAATTTGATTTTCAATGGTTTCGTTTTGTTCTTTTAACATTTTTCGGCATTGCCTTTGCGGTTTCTCAAATTATTAAAATTGACAAAGTTCTTTTGATTAGATTATGGATAATTCTCCCTGCTTTTTTACTTTTTGCTCGGATGATTTTAATGGAAAAAATAAAATCCTTAAGTGGTCTCCTTCTTTCTATCTGGTTATTTTATAGTATTACTCTTGCTATTTTCACTAAGCCACATATAAATAAATTATTTTTAAAAATTCAAAATTTCGTCGATTTCCTTTGGCTTTTAAGTGTGCTAATGGGGTTTGTTTTTATTTTTCTTTACAAAATTGTTTTAAATTAATTTTTATCTTAAAACTATTCGGAAACTTTTTCTTTAAATAAATTATTAATATACTCAACTATTTCTGAAATTTTTGTGCCGGGGTCAAAAAGTTTACCCACACCCATTTGGTATAATTTTTCTTTATCTTCATCAGGAATAATTCCACCACCAAATAGATGGATATCAGTAGCTCCCTTTTCTTTTAATAATCTCAAAACTTCAGGGAATATGGTCATATGAGCACCGGAAAGAATACTTAAACCAATTATATCAACATCTTCTTGGATTGCAGTATTTACAATCATTTCCGGGGTTTGATGTAAACCCGTATAAATAACTTCAAATCCCGCGTCTCTTAAACCTCGAGCAACTACCTTTGCTCCTCGGTCGTGTCCATCTAAACCTGGTTTAGCAATTAAAATTTTAATCTTCTTTTTTTCCATATCCCCTCCTTTTAAAAGAAAGCCTCTTCTTTATATTCGCCAAAAACCTCTTTTAAAGCATTTATAATTTCTCCTAAAGTGCAATAGACACGAGCACATTCTAAAATAGGATACATTATATTCTCATTACTTCTTGCTGCCATTTTCAATTCTTTTAACTTCCTTTCACAGACAATGTTATCTCGTTCTCTTCTCAATTTATGTAATCTTTCTATTTGCCTTCTTTCTACTTCCGGATCAATTTTTAATAGAGGGATTTCTATTTTTTCATTTTCTAAAACAAATTCATTAACACCAACAATAATTCTTTTTTTCTCTTCTATTTCTTTTTGATAACGATAAGCAGCTTCAGCAATTTCTCTTTGAGGAAAGCCCGCTTTAATCGCTGCTACCATTCCCCCCATTTTTTCAATTTTCTCAAAGTAACGATAAGCTTCTTCTTCTAATTTATTTGTTAAATACTCAACATAATAAGAACCGCCTAAGGGATCAATAACATTAGTCACACCAATCTCATAAGCAAGGATTTGTTGAGTTCTTAAAGCAATCAAAACTGCCTTTTCAGTTGGTAATGCCCAAGCTTCGTCCATTGAATTGGTATGAAGACTTTGTGTCCCGCCAAGAACTGCTGCTAATGCTTCATAAGCAGTTCTAATAATATTATTTTCAGGTTGTTGGGCCGTTAAAGAACAACCCGCGGTTTGGGTATGAAAACGTAATAAAAGAGATTCTTTTTTCTTGGCTCCGTATCTATTTTTCATTTCTCTAGCCCATATTCTCCTTGCTGCTCTAAATTTGGCAATCTCTTCAAAGAAATCTAAATGAGCATTAAAAAAGAAAGAAAGTCTAGGAGCAAAAGTATCCACATCTAAACCTCTTTTTATCCCCTCTTCCACATAGGTAAAGCCATCCATTAAAGTAAAAGCAAGTTCCTGAACCGCTGTGGAGCCGGCTTCTCTTATATGATAACCACTAATAGAAATTGTATTCCATTTTGGTACTTCTTTAGAAGCAAATTCCATTATATCAACAATAATTCTCAACGAAGGTTCCGGTGGAAATATATAAGATTTTTGGGCAATATATTCTTTTAAAATATCATTTTGAATAGTTCCTCTTAATTTATAAAATGGAACCCCTTGTTTTTCACCAGTAAGTAAATAGAATGCCCAAATTACTGCTGCTGGGCCATTAATAGTCATTGAGGTAGAAACCGTATCTAAAGGAATACCATCAAAAAGAATTTCCATATCTCTTAAAGAAGAAATTGCTACTCCACAAACCCCTACTTCACCTCTTGCCATCGGATCATCAGAATCTCTCCCCAATAATGTTGGATAATCAAAAGCCACTGATAAACCTGTTTCTCCATGAGATAATAAAAACTTAAACCTTTTATTCGTATCTTCTGCTGTTCCAAAACCTGAAAATTGTCGCATCGTCCAAAGTCTACCTCGATACATTGTATGCCTTATTCCTCTTGTAAAAGGATATTCACCAGGAAAACCTAAATCTCTTAAATAATCAAAATTTTTAATATCTAAGGGAGTGTAAACCTTTTTCACAGGAATATTAGAAATCGTGCTGAAAGAAGGCAAAGTACATTCCGGTAAGTCCTTAACCATTTCTTCCCATTTTTTATAGGCCTCTTCTAACTCTTCCCAATCTTTATTTGACATATTTTACCTCCTTAATTAGTTTTTTTACCCCCTCCTCAATTGTAATTTTTTTCTCCCAAACCTCTTCTACCACTTTTTCAAATAATTTCTTAACTCTTTCACTCTGCCATAAAATTTTTAAAATCTCATTTTCAAAATTATTAACCAATTCTCTAATTACTGCTTTTTTTCTCTTTTCTTCTAAAAGATTATTTTCTATAAGATAATTATAATGATTAATAATTTCTTTTTCAAGTTCTTCTATTCCATAATTATTGACTGCTTGGGTTAAAATTACAGGTGGCTTCCATTTACTATTTTGATAAGACATTTCAATCAAATTTTTTAGCTCATAAAATAAAATGTCAGCACCAATTCTATCTGATTTATTAACAACAAAAATATCACCAATTTCTGTAAGACCAGCTTTTAAAACTTGAATCCCGTCCCCCGATTCTGGAACGAAAACAACAATAGTTGTATCAACTAAATTACTAATTTCAACTTCTACTTGCCCAACTCCTATTGTTTCAATAATAATAATCTCCTTTCCAAAAGCATCAAGAATATCCGCAACTTCTTTTGTTTTATAGGCCAAACCATTTAAACTTCCCCTCGTCGCCATACTTCTGATAAAAATCCCTTTTTCTAAAAAGAGTTCGTTCATTCTTATCCGATCACCTAATAAAGCACCAAAGGAAAAAGGTGAAGAAGGATCACAAGCAATTATACCAATCTCTTTAAATTTGCTTAATAATCTTTTTGCTAATTTTGCTATCAAAGTACTTTTGCCACTTCCCTGAGGTCCGGTGATTCCAATTCGGTAAGCCTTGCCTGTTCTTTTTCCTATATATTCTAAAATTTCTTTACTTTCTTCATAACCATTTTCGATAATAGTAATAATTTTACTTAATGCCCGCTCATCTCCTTCTTCAAATTTTTTTAAATATTCCTTAATAGTCAATTCCTTTCCTCCCAAAGAAACCTTTCTGAAAAGGATGTTTTATCTCGTTTATCTCTGATACCAAATCGGCATATTCATATAACTCCTTTGGACAATAACGTCCTGTTAACACAAGCTCTACTTCTTTTGGACAATTTTTCAGCAATTCAATAACCTCTTCTAAAGCTATCAACCCGTAATCTATTGCTATATTAATCTCATCTAAAATAACTAAAAAATAATTCTTACTCATTATCTTTTCTTTAGCAAATAAAAAACCTTCTTTAGTAATTTTTATTTCTTCTTCTTTTAATTCTCCTTTTTTTACAAAAGTTTTTAAACCAAATTGATAAACTTCAAAATTAGGAATATTTTTTAATGCCTTAATTTCGCCATAAATATCTTCGCCTTTCATAAACTGCACCATTAAAACTTTATAACTATGTCCAACCGCTCTAATACCTAACCCAATAGCAGCGGTTGTTTTCCCTTTGCCATTACCTGTATAAATCTGAATCATTCAATCTCTCTTTGGGAAAGTTCTTTTATTTTTATTAAATAATTATAAATCTCTTTTATTAATAGATATAAATTTTTGTCTTCCTTTATTTTCCTTTTCTCGTAAATCTTTATAAATTCATCAAAAGTGTTAATTAGATATTCAAAATTAATATTCTCGCCGAGAATAATTTCTTTAAGCAATTTTCTTATTTCCTCTTTTAACTCTTTGTATTCTCTCTTTTCAATTAGTATTTCTACTTTTCCTTGAGATACCTGAATAGGACAGCTTCTTTTTAATTTAATATTTCCTTTACCTTCCTTTAAAAGTTTAATGCTTATAACTTTTTGAAAAAGATTTGGTTTTAAAGTATCCCATTTACTAATAGAAACAGGCTTCACATTCTCATATTCAAAATAGGTTTCATCAATCGTCAAAAGACAAGGAGTATGAATATTTTTCACTTCAATGGTTATTGTTTTAATCTCGCCTACTTTTCCTTTAAGAGTATTTGGCTTAAAACTGATTACACAAGGATAGACTAAAGAAAGTATAAGAAAAACTAAAATTTTTTTCATAAATAATTATAGAAAAAATGAAAATACTTTTCAATATAAATTTGACAATTTAGTATAAAGAATTAAGAAAATCTTTATCCCTCTATTCGTGTCTTTATAAATTTTTCTATCATTTTATATAATGTTTTGCCTACTTTATCAGTTTTTCAAAAATCTTTTCTATCAACTTTTTATATCGTAAACTATTTTTCCACAGCCTTTTTCATTTTCAAAAATAGGTCTCAATTAGACCATATTTATCTTTTCAATTGAAAGAAATAAAAGAGCCTTAAAAATACAGAGATAACCTTTATTTAAGAAAAAACAACTATATTTTATATTTTAATTTATAATCCCTTAAAATCTTCTTATGGTCAAAGGCAAGATTTTTAGGAAGTTTATTAATATCAAATAAACCATAATTTTTAGCATCGCTACTTACTTTTATCTTACCGACACCGTCACCAGTATAAACAATAGATATACAATGACCCCTTGGGTCCCTTTTTGGATCAGAATAAACACCAAAAAGTTTTAAATTTTTTAATCTTAATCCTACCTCTTCTTTAACCTCTCTTTTGATTGCTTTTTCGGTTGTTTCACCGTATTCAACAAATCCACCAACCAATGCCCAACCATAAGGATAATTTTTTCTTTCAATAAGTAAAATTTTCCCCTTATAATTTATGATACAATCAACTGCTAAAAGAGGCTGCTTTCTTTTCATAATAAGGAATTTATAAATTCTATTAAAGCATCCTTATAACTTCTCATCTTATGATTAAAAGTCAGTTCATATTTTGTATTATTTAAAGCAGAAAATCTTGGTCTTATTGCTTTCCAAATGCTTTCTTTTTGGGTTATTGGAATAACTTCACAATTAAGTTTTGCTATTTCAATAATTTCCTTTGCTAAATCATAACGGGAGCAATAATCAGAATTGACAATGTGATAAATACCATACTCTTCGCTTCTTAAAAGATTTTCAATAGGCAAAAGTAGGTCTCTCACATATGTAGGCGAAGTTATTACATCAATAGGGGCTTTTATCTCCTCTTTTCTCTTTCCTTTCTCATATACTTTTAAAACAAAATTCTCTCTCTTTTTTCCAAATAATAAGGAGGTTCTAACGATAAAATATTTTTTTAATGTTTCTATTATCTTTTTTTCAGCAAGGTATTTTGTCATTCCATAATAGTTTATGGGATTAGGCAAATCGTTTTCATAATAAGGTGTTCCTTTATTGCCATTAAAAACATAATCGGTGCTGAAATGGATTAATTTACAACCGACTTCTTTTGCTCCTAAGGCAATTGCCCAACTTCCCTGAGTATTTACCAAAAAGGCTTTTCCTTTCTCTTCTTCACATTTATCCACATTAGTAAAAGCAGCAAGATGAATTATTACATCAGGTTTAATTTTTTTTATATTTTTAATTGTATCATTTATATTAGTAATATCTTGATTTTTGGAGTTCCATTCAATAACTTCATAATTCTTTTCTTTAAGGTATAAAGAAACTTCACTTCCTAAAAGGCCAGTGGCACCGGTTATGATTATTTTCATTTTAGATAATCTTTATGAGCAAAAATAGAAAAGATGCCGCCAGTATGAATAAAGAGAGGATTTTTAAAATCTCTTTTTCTACTCTCTTTTAACATTCCGTAAAATGCCTTTCCCGTATAAGTTAAATCAAAAATAATCCCTCTCTTTGCCCATTCTTTAACTATCTCTATTTCTTCTTTATAAGGGATTCCATAACCTTTTCCAATATAACCATCAATCAAATTAAATTCTTTTTCCTCAACCAAAC
Source organism: Caldifarciminota bacterium (assembly GCA_025060715.1). Lineage (GTDB taxonomy): Bacteria > Hydrothermota > Tepidihabitantia > Tepidihabitantales > DTDR01 > DTDR01. The sequence continues at coordinate 29,349 of JANXBG010000019.1, forward strand.
AGTTTAATTTGGAAAGAATATCTCTTATTTTGATTTTGAAATAATCAATTGTTTCATCAACCAGAATACCGTAAATAGGAATATCTAAATTACTTATTAATTTTCCATAAAGAAGCCCAGCATATGTTCCGCCACTACCAACAGCACAAAAGATTCCGTCAATCTTATTTTCTTTTAGAT
>JANXBG010000001.1:0-95893 GCA_025060715.1 Caldifarciminota bacterium
CACAGAAATACTATTATTTTAAAATCAAAATATGTTGACATTTATAAAAATTTTATTATATTTTAATAATAGAAGGGCCCGTAGCTCAGCAGGTTAGAGCAGCTGACTCATAATCAGCAGGTCGTAGGTTCGATTCCTACCGGGCCCATTTTATTTATGAAAAAAATAAAATATGAAATTTTTCTTTTTAAAGAAAATATTAAAAAATCTATATGGGTTTCTTTTTTTCTTATCTTTTTATTAATAATTTTATTTATCTTTTGGGGTTTCTTTTGGTTTCTTTTTGCTTTTATAGTTTTTTTTATCACTTTAAATAGCTATTTTTTAAAAATATCTTATCTTTTAGACGAGGAAGGAATAAAGGTAAAAAAAATTTTTATAGAAAATTATCGGAAATGGAAAGATTTTAAAAAAGTCCTTTATACCCAACGGGGATTAGTTTTGAGTCCCTTTTTTCATAAAACCTATTTAGATAATTTTCGGGGGCTTCACATTTTTTTGCCCCAAAATTCTTTGCTAAAAAAAGAGATTATTGATTTTATAAATGAGAAGATTTTAAAAAATAATTTGGATACCGGCTAAATTCCTACCAGTAATTTTATCTCGGCGATAAGAATATAATTCTTCCTTTTCACAAAAAGAACATAGTTCTAAGCCGGGTAATTCTAAAAAATATTTACTTAAAATTTCTCTCACTCCCTTTCGGAGGTCTAAAAAATATTTATTATTCTTTTTAAGAAAAATTTTTTGGTTAAATTTTTCTTCGTAAATTTTATTAAATTTTTCATAAATAAAAAAATCAACGGGATAACATTTTTGTTCAATACTGGGCAAAAGAAGGAAATAGATTTTTTCTTGGTAATTTTTAAAAAGTTTAATAATTTTTTCGCAAATTTTTAAATATAATCCTCGCCAACCAATATGGAAAATACCAATAATTTGGCAATTTTGAGAAAAAAGAGCAACGGGTAAACAGTCAGCTACTTTTATCCCTAATAGAATATTTTTCTTTTGAGTAATGATTCCGTCACCAACTTTATCAAAATCCTCATCTTTAAAAATCACAATTTTATTAGAATGGATTTGTTTTAAGGTGATAATCTCTTTTACTTTAACAATCTCTTTGATCTTTTGATAATTTTTTTCTACTAAAATTGGTTCATCACCAACTTCATAGGAAAGGTTTAAAGAGAAGTAATTATCTCTTGAATAACCGCCTTGGCGGGTAAAAAAATAGATGTTAATTTTTTTATAATTAAATTTATAAAAAACTAAATCCTCAATTTTTATCTTCTGCCACATTGAGAAAAATATCTTTAGCGTATAAGACAATTTTTTTCTTACCAAAATAGGAATCCTCTTCAAAGGTGTAAACTAAATTTAAAAAATCTTCTTTACCAACTGCTAATTTTAAGATTGTTTTCGCTTCGTTAAAGGCTAATACCTCATAGGCTTCTTTTTCTTTCTTTTTTTGACGAACTTTAAACTTAAGATGCTTCTGGGCAACCACTCGGGGAAAACCAACTACTTCTAAATTTCGAGTTAAAAATAGGGGATAAGGATTTTCAATACCAAAGGGTTCAAATTTTTTTAAATAACCTATTAATTCATGATTTATTTCTTTTAAATTTAATTCACAATCAATATATATTTTTCTTTGGTAAACCTCTTTATTGATATTTTTTTCTATATACCTGATTAAATTTTCTTCAAAGGCTTTTAGTTCTTTTTTCTTTAAAAAAAGGCCACAAGCGTACTTATGACCACCAAATTTTAATAAATATTGGGCATTGGCTTTTATCACTTCAAAGAGTGGAAAATGGGGTATACTTCTTGCTGACCCTTTGGCATAATTTTCGCTAAATTTAAATAAGATGGTGGGTTTGTAAAATTCTTCAGCAATTTTTGAAGCACAGATGCCAATTACCCCTTCATGCCAGTTTTCTTTCCCTAAAAGAATAATTGGATTTTTATCTTTCTCCTCTTTTTTAAGTATTTCTTTTGCTTCTTTTAAAATCATTTCTTCTATTAATTGCCTTTTTTTATTATCCTTTTCTAATTCTTCAGCTAATTTTTTTGCTTCCTCCTCATTTTGAGTAATTAATAATTTTACTGCCTTCTCAGCATGGGTAATTCGACCACTCGCATTTAACCGTGGTCCGATGATGAAACTAATATCATAAGAATTAATTTCCTTATTTTTTAAGCCCGCTTCTTTAATTAAATAGTTTAATCCTAATCTTTTTCTTTTATTTAAATAGTTAAGTCCCAATTTAGCTAATATCCGATTTTCTCCTACTAAAGGCACCACATCACAAACAGTTCCTAAACAGACCAAATCTAAATTTTCAATTAAATCTTCTTTATTGAAATTAAAAGTTTGTAAAAGGGCCCAACTTAATTTGAATGCTACACCCACTGCTGCTAATTCCCGAAAAGGATATTTACTATCCTTTCTTTTAGGATTAATAAAAGCAAAAGCTGAACTTATATCTTCTTGCACTTCGTGATGGTCGCAAATAATCACATCCAATTTTAATTTTTTGGCAAAGTTGATTAAAGAAGAATCATTAGAGCCACAATCAACGGTAATTAACAATTTATAACCATGACTTTTGGCGTAAAGAATTGCTGTGTCAGAAAGGCCATAGCCCTCTTTTTCTCGGTGAGGAATATAAAAATTTACATTAGCACCAATCTTTTTTAATGTAGAAAGTAATAGGGCAGTAGCAGTAATTCCGTCTACATCATAATCACCAAAAATTAAAATTTTTTCTTTCTTTTTAATTGCCTCTTCAATTCTTAAAACACTTTTTTCTATATCAGGAAGCAAAGAAGGTAAGAACAAATCCTTAGCTTTGGGATTTAAGAAATTTTCAATATCCTCTTTTTTCTGATAGCCTCTCTGCCATAAAATTTTAATAATTGGTAATGGTAAATCAATATCTTTTTTGATCTTTTCCCAATCTTCCGAGAGGTTATTAACAATCCATTCGTATTTGTTTATCATTCAAGTAAAATTCCGGTAAGTACTCCCAGTAAGAAGATTGAGGATAAAGAAGAAAAGAAATAAATTTTTGCTTTTCTTTTTGCCTTTTCAGCACCCTTTTTAGAGAGGAAAATCTCTGTTAAACTATCTTGAGCAATTCTAATCATTTCGGTAGCTTTTGAATATTTGGCTAATTCCCAAAGGGAAGATAATTTTTGAAAAATAGAACCCCTTTTAAATTTTTGATAAGTAAGTTCCATACTATCTTTCGAAAAGAGACTAATAGTATATTTTCCTACTTTAATTTTCTCTTTTACAATGGGTGTTTTACCGAAATAATCGCCATCTAAGTATACTGGCAAATTTCCCTCTTCGCTTAAAACAGTTAAATAACCATATTGTAAAAAGATTAAAAATGATAAGAAAAGGGACATTATTGCCTCCCTTTTAAAATAACTTTTACTTTTCCAATTATTTCTTCAAAGAGGTTATTTAATTCTTTACTTAAAGAGTGAGAAAAACCAGTATCCTTAACCTGAATCCCTAAAAGATAGATTTCTGAATTTGTTAATTTCTCAATTAAGGAAAATAAAACGGGTAACGGCAAAGTGTGGGTAGAAAGGGCGAACCTTTTGAAATTTTGCCATTCTTCTTTTCTAAAGACTTTTATTTCGCCAATCTTACCGCCAAAATCACAGGCATCAATAAAAAAAATCTTTTTTGGTTTTTTCTCAATTATTTTAAAAAGATAATTCTCTAATGTTCTTTCACAATCTAACACATTTTCAAAGCCTTCTTTTATTAATCGTTCGGCAATCAAGGAACCAATACCATCGTCGCCACGGTCACGATTACCAACACCAACTACTAATACCATTTTACTTTTTGAAAATATCTTAATGTTTCTTGGTAGTGGTCCTTAAATCTTACCTGGTTTTTAAATTTATTTTTATTTTCAATAATAAATTCAAAATGTTCCTTTGCCTTTTTATAATCTTTTAAAAAATAATAAGCCTTGCCCAAAACCAGTTCATTTTCTAAAATTTTTCTTTTTTCTAAAATTTGAAGTTTCTTAGCAGTAGCTATACATTTCTGGTAATCTCCCTTTTTGTAATATATATCCCTTAATAATCTTAAAAAAATTTTATTGTTAGGATAATAATCTAAAAGGGTTTTTATAATAGCTTCTGCTTCGTTGAATTTTCTTTCTTCAGCCAATACCCAAGCATAAGCATATTTAGAAGTGATTTTTAAAATTTTAGAATTATCATTAGCAAGGGAAAGGAATTTTAATGCCTTTTCTTTATCGCCAAAGATTTTTAAAGAAAAGATGTATTTATTTGCTTTTGCTTTGAAATACTCATAAAGCCCTAAACCTAAATAACAGTCAAAGAGGCTACTATCTTTTATTAAAGCTTGTTTAAAGTAGTAAGGAGTTTTTATTCCTAAAAAATAGGATTGCCAATAATTTTTCCGCCAACCTTCAAAGAGTGCCCAATAGAGATAAGCACAACCGAGATAGAAATCGGAAGGATTCTTTTTGGCAAGGTTAATTGTCTTTTTGAGTTTTTCATAATAAATATTTTTATACCGGTCATTAAAACTATCTAACATAATCAACTGGAGTAATAAACTTTGAAAAAAATAACCAGTTGGGTCATCGGGATACATCTTTGATACATAATAAAAACAAGATTCGGCTTTTTTAAAATTTAGGTGGTAGGCATAATTTAGACCTTCTTTAATTAAAGTATCTTTATTTAAAAAGAAGATATTAAGGAAGATAAGCGATAACATCAATTTCAATTAATGCATTTTTGGGAAGCAAAACACCACCAATAGTTGTTCGTGCTGGAAAGCTTTTCTTAAAATATTCTTGATAAATTTCGTTAACTTTTTTAAAATCCTCTAAATTTTTTAAATAGATATTTACTTTTAATACATTAGATAAATCAGCCTTTACGGAGTTTAGAATTTTTATAATATTTTCAAAAATTTGCCTTGTTTCTTGTTCGATTCCGCCACTCACCAGTTCATTTGTTTTTGGATTGATACCAATTTGTCCAGAAAGAAAAAGAAGATTACCAATTTTTACTGCCTGAGAATAAGGTCCAATTGGTTCTGGTGCTTCATTAGTATAAATTATCTCTTTCATATTCATAAATTAAAATATAACAAATATTCTAAAGGATGGGGGAACTCATTTATCAATTTTAATTCTTGCTCTTTAATTTTAATCCACTCTTCAATAATTTCTTTATTAAAAATATTATTTTTTAATAAAAATTGATTGTCTTCTTTTAAAGCAATTAAACTTTCTTTTAAATTTTTAGGAAAATCAAAGTTTTCTTTAAATTCTATTTTCTTTTTAATTCCGTCTAAACCGGCTAAAAGAAAAGAAGATAATAAAAGATAAGGATTGCAAAGGGCGTCGGGTAATCTAAATTCAATAGCCAAATCATCTTCTTCTAAATAAAGAGGAATACGAAATATGGTATTTCTATTTCCTAAACCGATATCTAAAACTGAGGGAGCTTCAAAGCCAGAAAGAAGTCGACGATAAGAATTAGATGAAGGATTTGCAAAAGCAGAAATGGATTTTAAATGTGCGAAAATGCCATTAATAAAATATTTTCCTTCTTCACTTAAATTGGTTTCTTTACTAAAAAGAATATTTTTTCCATTCCTTAATATTTGAAAATGAAAATGTAAACCATTACCTGGTTCGTCATAAAATAATTTGGGAATAAAAGTTATTATTTTATTATGCCTTTTTGCTAAATTTCTAATCAGATACTTTAAAATTAAAATATTATCACAAATTCTGATTGGTTCATAAAATTCAGTTTCCACTTCTTCTTGTCCAAATTGACCATTTTCGTGATGATGGTATTTAATATCAATACCTAATTCTTTTGCCTTAATTAATATTTCCTGGCGGAATTCATAATATTTATCAAAAGGTGGGCTTTCTTGATAAGATTTTTCATAAGGTAATTTTATGTTTTTCTCTTTTTTTTCTTCGCTAAAAAAATGATAATAGCCATTTAACCTATTAAAATTAAAATCAGCTTCTTCTAAAAGATAAAATTCCAATTCTGTTCTAAAAAGAATTTTATCAATACCTATTTCTTTTTTAAAAAGTTCTACTGCTTTCTTAAGTATTAAGCGAGGATCTTTTTGATAGGGTTGATTTTTTAAAAAAACATGAGCAAATAAAGAAAGGGTTTTATGCTGATAAAAAATATCAATATAATATTGAGAAAGGTCAGGAAATAAAGTTAAATCACTCTCTTCATTGGAAACAAATCCAAAAACTGAAGAACCATCAAAACCAATTCCTTTTTCTTTGAGGAGGTTAAATTTTTCAATAGGTAAAGTAAGATGATGAAGTTTTCCTATTAAATCAACATATTTTAAATCTACAAATTCTATATTGTTTTCTTTAACAAATTTTTCTAAATCCATTAAAAATTATAATAAAAAGATCTATAAAATTCAATAAATTTCTTTTAAACTCTATTATTTTTAATTAAAGTTTATTTTATTTATCTATCTTATTCCTTTTTTATCATTGGTTGCCCACAACAAATAAGGTCACACGATTCACAGGTGCAGTCTTTAGTGACAATTACTTCAGCACCACAAACTGAGCAGGTATAAATAGGACCTTCAAGAGCTTCGGTTTTTTTGGCTTTTTTAACTGCCTTTTTAGTTGCTTTTTTAGCTACTTTTTTTGTTGGTTTCTTTGCTTTCTTTGCCATTTTTTCCTCCCTTTAAAGTTTTTAAAAAATTATAAGCTAAAAAATTGATTTGTCAATAAAATAGAATATAATTTTATAGATGGGAAGATGTAAATTATGTAACAGGGAGTCAATAATTATTTCGCAAAAAATTGGCTATTGTGTAAGTTGTGTAAGAGAGAATTTTTCAAAATTGGAAAAAGAGATAAAAGAAATACATAAAAACTTAAGGAGACAATTTTCTTTACCGGAAGAAATTCCTAATTTTCCTAACGGAAAAAATTGTGGTCAATGTGTTAATAACTGTAAGATTTCAGAAAATGGTTATGGTTATTGTGGATTAATAAAAGAAGAAAAAGAGATAAAAAGAAGCGAAGATTTTGGTTATTTAGATTACTATTATGATCCCTTACCAACCAATTGTGTGGCCTCTTTTGTTTGCAATGCGCCTGAGGGTTATAAAAATTTGGCAGTATTTTTTCGCCATTGTTCTTTTAATTGTTTATATTGCCAAAATTGGCATTTTAAATTGGCACCAAAAAAGAAATATACAGTTTCAGAAATGTTAAAAAAAATAAATTCTGATGTTTTTTGTGTCTGTTATTTTGGTGGCGACCCCACTCCCAATATTCATTATGTGATTAATCTCTCAGAAAAAATTTTAGAAAAAAAGAGATGTCGCATCTGTTTTGAGACCAACGGTTCTGTTAGTTTAAATATTTTTAAAAAAATAATTGATATTGCTTTAAAAAGCGACGGAATAATTAAGATTGATTTAAAAGCCTTTTCTTATGAAATTCATTATACTTTGACGGGTTCTTCTAATAAAAATACTTTAAAAAATATTGAATATGCTTCACAATTTTTTGATAAAAGAAAAGAGCCACCTTTATTAGTCATTTCAATTCTTTTAGTCCCTGGTTATGTAGACATAGAGGAGATCGAAAAAATAGTAGAATTTATTAGTAAATTAAATTGTGAGATTCCGGTCAGTTTTTTAGCCTATTATCCGATTTTCTATTTAAATGATTTGCCCAGAACATCAAAAAATCATGCAGAAAAGGCAAGAGAAATCGCAAGAGATTACGGGTTGAAAAGAGTAAATATTGGCAATCTTCATCTTTTAAGTAATTTATATTTTTATTGATTTTTAAAACTTTTTTATTATTATTTAAATAAAAATTTATGATTAAAGTAAAAATTGTTGGAGTTGGTTCCTATTTACCGGAAAAAGTTATTAATAATTTTGATTTGGAAAAGATGGTAGATACTACTGATGAATGGATTACTGAAAGAACAGGAATAAAAGAAAGACGTATTGTTCGGGAGGACCAGGCAACTTCTGATTTGTGTTATGAAGCAGCGATAAAAGCTTTAGCCATGGCGGAACTGAAGCCTGGGGATATTGATATAATTATTGTGGCCACTTCTACGCCGGATACTGTTTATCCTTCTACTGCCTGTTGGCTTCAAAAAAAATTGAAGACAAAAGGGCAAGGGGCTTTTGATGTGAGCGCTGGCTGTTCGGGTTTTTTATACGCCTTCTTACTTGCTGGCACTTTGATTGAATCAAAAGTTGCTAAAAAGATTTTAGTTTGTGGAGGTGAGGTGATGTCAAAGGTTGTGAATTGGGAAGACCGAGCAACTTGTGTTTTGTTTGGTGATGGTGCTGGTGCTTGTGTGGTTGTGGAAAGTAATGGGGAGTCAGGAATTTTGTCAGTTAATTTGGGTGCTGATGGTTCTCTAGCTGAACTTTTATATCAACCTGCAGGAGGTACAAGAATGCCTGCTTCTGAAAAGACAGTAAAAGAAAAACTTCATTATGTTCATATGAAAGGGAGAGAAGTTTTTAAACATGCGGTAATTTGGATGGGAAGAGCTGCAGAAAAGGCTTTAAAAGATGCTAATCTTTCGATAGATGATATTAAACTTTTTATCCCTCACCAGGCAAATATGAGAATAATTAAAACAACTAATGAAAGAACAAAAATTCCTGAGGAGAAGACCTTTATTATCTTACATAAATATGGTAATATGTCAGCTGCTACTATTCCTGTAGCTTTAGATGAGGCCTATCGGAGTGGCAGAATAAAAGATGGTGATTTGATCTTGATGAGTGCCTTTGGGACCGGTTTCACCTGGGCGGGGATGGTTTATAAATGGTAGGGAGGTTTAATGGTAGAAATACGTTTTCATGGTCGAGGTGGACAAGGAGCAGTAGTTGCTTCAGAGATTTTAGCTGCTGCCCTTTTTAAAGAAGGTTATTATTGTCAGACTTTTCCGGAATTTGGTGTTGAGAGAAGAGGAGCCCCAGTTCAAGCTTTTTTAAGGTTTGATAAAAAGCCAATAGTTATTCGTTATAAAATTTATCACCCCGATCATATTATTATTTTGGACCCGGTTTTATTGAATCAAGTAAATGTGACTGATGGTTTAAAGCCTAACGGCACAATTTTAATTAATACTAATAAGGAAATTTCTTATTACTCTTTTCCTAATTACAAAGTAGCAGTTTGTGATGCTACTCAAATTGCTTTAAAATATCGTTTAGGAACAAAAACAGCTCCCATTGTTAATACTGCTATGCTTGGTGCCTTTGTGAGAATTCATCCTTTTGTTAGTTTAGATAGTGTTTTAGAAAGTATTAAAGAATATGTAGAAGTAAAAAAGGAAGAAAATATTTTAGCTTGTCGGGAGGCTTATGAAAAAGTTAGATTTGAAAGTTAAGGATTATCCAGAGTTAGCAATAAGTTGGGAAACAACTTTAATTAATAAAACCGGAACCTGGCGGACTTTTTATCCAAAATATTTTCCTAAGACACCTCCTTGTAATTATTACTGTCCAGCCAATGAAAATATTCAAAAGTATATTGCTTTATCTTTAAAAGGAGAGTTTGAAGAAGCCTATTTTACAATTTTAGAAAAAAATCCTTTTCCTTCAATCACTGGACGTGTCTGTTATCATCCCTGTGAAATTGGTTGTAATCGGGGGAATTTTGATGAAAGTATTGCTATTCATGCAATAGAGAGATTTCTTGGCGATTACGGAATAAATTTTGTAGAATCAAAAAGAAAGATTGAAAAATTGACTTTTGATAAGAAAGTGGCAATAATTGGTAGTGGTCCTGCTGGTCTTAGTTGTGCTTATTATCTTTTGTTGAAAGGAGTCGGAGTAACAATTTTTGAGAAAGAGAGTTATCCGGGTGGAATTCTTTTTTATGGAATTCCGGCTTATCGCTTACCAAAAGAGATTGTTAAAAGAGAGGTTGAAAAGCTTACCAAAAGAGGAGCAGAATTTATTTTTAATAAAGAATTAGGGAAGGATTTTTCTTTAGATGATTTAACAAAAAAATATGATGCTGTTTTTTTAGCAATTGGTGCACAAATTGAGCAGGAGCTTGGAGTATTAAATGAAGATGCTAATGGTGTTTTAATGGGTTTAGATTTTTTAAAAGCGATAAATCTTAAAAGGAAGATAAAATATTTTGGTAAGAATGTATTGGTAATTGGAGGAGGGAATACAGCTATTGATTGTGCTCGAGTTGCTTTAAGAAAAGGGGCAAAAGTAAAAATTCTTTATCGGCGGACAAAAGAAGAGATGCCAGCAATAAGAGAAGAAGTAGAGGAAGCACTAAAAGAAGGAATTGAAATCCTCTTTTTAACTGCACCGAGTAAGATAATAAAAGATAAAAAAGAAAGGGTTAAAGGTTTGGAATGTGTTAAGATGAAATTGAGTGAAGAAGTTGATGAAAGTGGGAGAAGAAAGCCAATTCCAATAAAAAATTCCAATTTTGTTATTAAATGCGATACAATAATTAAGGCAATTGGTGAAAAGGTTGATTTAGCTATTTTGCCAAAAGAAATAATTGGTAAAAGGACAGTTTTGGCTGATGAATATGGAAAGACAAATATTGATAAAATTTTTGCTGGTGGTGATTGCGTGACTGGTCCAAAAACAGTTGTGGAAGCAATTGCTTATGGTCGTCGGGCGGCTTATTTTATTTTAAATTATTTAAAAAATTTTGAAATACCTAAAAAAGAAAGTGTTAGTCTTGTTAATTATGAAAATCTTAATACTTATTATTTTGAGAAACAGAAAAGGATAGAAGAAGATAGATTACCCGTAAATAAAAGAAAAAGAAATTTCAAAGAGATAGTTGCTACTCTCACTGACCAGGATGTAAAATATGAAGCAGGTCGATGTTTTTCTTGCGGGGTTTGTAATAATTGCGATAACTGTTATGTTTTCTGCCCTGATTTAGCGGTTTTAAAGAAAAACGGTGAATATGAGATTTTATATGATTATTGTAAAGGTTGTGGTGTTTGTGCTCATGAGTGTCCTCGAAATGTAATTAGTATGTTTTTTGAGGAGGAGAAATGAAGGAGAGTTTAATATTTGGTAAAAAGAAAGTGGTTACTGGTAATCATGCGGTTTCTTATGGAGTATTATTGTCACGAGCCGAAGTGATTGCTGCTTATCCGATAACTCCCCAAACTCAAATTGTTGAACTTCTATCAGAATTTTGTGCTTCTGGTCTTTTAAAGGCAAAATTTATTAAGGTAGAAAGTGAACATTCAGCGATGGCTGCTTGTGTGGGTGCTGCAGCTGCTGGCTGTCGGACTTTTACTGCCACTTCTGCCCATGGTTTAGCATTGATGCATGAAATGTTACATTGGGCAGTGGGTGGAAGGTTGCCAATTGTTTTAGCTAATGTCAATCGGTCAATGGGACCGGGCTGGTCAGTTTGGACTGACCAAAATGATTCTCTTTCTCAAAGAGATGTGGGTTTTGTTCAATTTTATTGTGAATCTAATCAAGAAGTATTGGATACTACCATTCAGGCTTTTAAAATTGCTGAGACCTGTTTAATTCCAGTGATGCTTGTGTTGGATGCGTTTGTTTTATCTCATACATCAGAGCCAGTTGATATTCCCTATCAAGAAGATGTAGACCAGTTTTTGCCACCTTATAAGCCGAAATATTTTTTAGATGTAAATGATCCAAGAGCTTTTGGAGGCCTTACTTCTCCTGACCATTACTATGAAATAAGATACAAAATTGAAGAAGCCCATAGAAAGGCATTAAAAGTAGCTGAAGAGGTAGATAATGAGTTTTACCAAATATTTGGTAGAAAATATGGATTAGTAGAAGCCTATCAATGTGAAGATGCTAGATTAGTTTTAGTAACTTCAGGAACAATCACTGGAACGGCAAGACAGGTGATTGATGAAGAACGAAGTAAAGGAAAAAGAGTGGGACTTTTGAAAATTAGACTTTTTAGACCTTCGCCAATTCATTTAATTAAAGAGATCTTAACTAAAGTAGAGAAAGTTGCGGTTATTGATAGAAATATTAGTTTTGGTCATTCTGGGATTTTTTCACAAGAAATCAAATCTATTTTATATAATGAAATAAGAAGGCCAATGATTTTTGACTTTGTTATTGGTTTAGGTGGTAGAGATGTGGTACCGGATGATATTCGAGAGATAATTGATTTCACTTATAAGGCAGATTACCCACAAGAAATGGTGTATTTTCGGGGGGTAAGATTATGAAATGGCAATATGCTAATAATACTGAGGAATATATGAATCCAGGGCATTTGGCTTGTCCAGGTTGTGGAGGTGCTTATGCAATGCGATTGGCATTAAAGGCTCTTGGTAAAAATACTATTGTTGTTATTCCTGCCTGTTGTTGGTCGATTATTGACGGTCCTTTTCCTTTACATTGTATAAAAGTTCCTCTTTATCATACCGCTTTTGAAACCGCCGCAGTAGTAGCAAGCGGTATAAGGGCAGCCTTAGAAGTCAAAGGGAAAAGAGATATTGAAGTATTAGCATTTGCTGGTGACGGTGGAACTTTGGATATTGGCATTCAAGCATTGTCAGCCGTTTGTGAGCGAAATGATAAAATTATTTATGCTTGCTATGATAATGAGGCTTATATGAATACTGGAATACAGCGCTCTTCGGCTACTCCTTATGGTGCCTGGACGACAACTACTCCAAGAGAGGATTTTAAGAAAGAAAGAAAGAAAAATATTACAGAAATAATCGCTGCCCATAGAATTCCTTATGTTGCTACTGCTTCTATTGGTTTCCCCGACGACTTGATTGTGAAATTTAAAAAGGCAAAAGAGGCAAAAGGGACTGCTTTTATTCATATTTTTGCTCCTTGTCCAACTGGTTGGCGAATGGCGCCTGAATTGATGATAACAATTGCTCAATTGGCAGTAGATTGTAAGATTTTTCCATTATATGAAGTTTTTGACGGTGTGAAATACGTTATAAATTATCAACCCAAAAATATTCCGGTACAAGAATATTTAAAACTTCAAGGCCGGTTTTCCCATTTAACTGAAGAAGAAATAGAGATAATTCAAAAAGAAGTTGATTTCAATTGGGAATTGTTAGTTAAAAAAGCAAAAGGGTAATATTCAAACATAAAAATTCTAAATTTTAAAGATTTATACCATCTTACCACAATAATTAACTGAAAAGAATAAATTAAAAATCACAATTTATTTAGCTTTTAAAAGGAATTTAAAATTGAATTTTATATTGATAATAAGTTATTGGTTTTTTAAAGTAATTTCTCCTCTAGTAATATAAAATCAAAGATTTAGATAAAAATCGACCTTTTGTAGGGACTATATCTTTATATTATCTTTTAAGGTTGTTAATTGTTTTTATAGATTGACAATTATTTATTTTGTTTTATAATTATATTAAAATAATGGAGGAATTATGGCAGGCCATTCTAAATGGGCACAGATAAAACATAAAAAAGCAAAAGTAGATAGGGAGAAGGGCAAACTATTTTCTAAATTAGCAAGAGAAATAACCACTGCTGCTCGGTTAGGAGGTGGTAACCCTGATTTTAATCCCAGATTGCGGATGGCGATTGAAGCAGCAAAGGAAGCGAATATGCCTAGTGAAAATATTGAACGAGCAATCAAAAGAGGTACCGGTGAAATAGAGGGGGTTGTTTATGAGGAGATTGAATTTGAAGGGTATGGCCCAGAAGGTGTAGCAATTATTGTTAAAACCTTAACGGATAACCGAAATCGGACCGTCAATGATATTCGTCATATTTTTTCTAAATATGGTGGTAATTTAGCGCAGACCGGTTCAGTTTCTTGGCAGTTTAAACCTAAAGGAGTGTTGATGGTAAGCAAAGATAAAATAGACGAAGAGACTATTTTTAATACTGCTTTAGAAGCTGGTGCTGAAGATATAAAGGCTGACGAAACTTCTTATCAGATAATTACTTCGCTTGAAGATTTTTCAAAAGTGAAAGAGAAGTTAATAGAAAATAATATTCCCATTGACCATTCAGAATTGACGAAGTTACCTTTAACGACAGTAACAATTACGGATGAAAAGGTTGCCGAAAAGATATTAAAATTGATCTCAGCAATTGAAGAATTAGAGGAGGTTCAACAGGTTTATTCTAATTTTGATATCAACGAAGCTATTTTAGAAAAATTCGCAAATAAAGAATAGGGGTTAAAATTTTCAGAATTTCTTCAATTTCCTTTGCTACTAAATTTAAAATAGTCTTTAGTTTCTGTTTATTCTTTATTTTAATAAGTCTGCCATTTTTTTTTAATCTTAAATATCAATATTTAGGAAAAAGTGTGGTACTTACTTATCGGAATATGTTTCACTATTTTATGACTTCAGAATCGCCCTCTTATTTTTTATCTGAAACACCGAAACCTTTGGTTGCTTTTTTCTTTTATTTTTTTTCTCCTCCTTTTAATTATCTTTTGGTTTCTTTTTTAATCTCTTTAAGTTTTTTTTATTTTTTGAAGATTAGTGAAAATTTTACCGGTTCTTTCTTTACTGGTCTTTTTTCTTTTCTTTATGCCTTTCTTTTTTTTGAAGATAGTTGGCAGAATCTTTTAAGTGTCTATTGGGTATTTTTATATATACCTCTAATGATTATTGGTTTTTATTATTTTTTAATTAAAAATTATTGGAAATATGGAATATTAAATTTACTTGCTGGTTTAATTCGTCCGGAGAGTTGGTTTATTGCTGTGATCTTTCTTTTTTTGTCCTTTTTTCGAAAGGAGAGAAAATCTATTTTTTTGTTTCTTCCTTTTTTGGCGCCTCTTATTTGGTTTTTTTTTGACTTGCGTGCCTTTTCGAATCCCTTTTATTCTTTTGTTATTACTGCTCGGTATCCAATAATTACTGGAATTCCTTTAGTAAAACCAGAAGAATTTTTTTTAATTGTTTTTAAAGATCTTAGTAATCAAACGGGTTGGTTATTTTGGATAATAAGTTTTTTAGTATTAATTTTAATAATCTTTTTTCAAAGGAAAAAACTTAAAAATTATTTAGATTTATTAATGATAGTTGTTTCCCCTTTTATTTTTTATTTTTTTCTTTCTTTCCGAGGTGGGGTTTTGCCAATGAGAAGATTTTTTTTGTTATCTTTGTTTTTTTTATCTTTTTTCTTATTTCACATTTTTGACATATTTTTGGAAAAGAAAAGTGTAAAGTTTTTATTACAAACTATTTTATTTTTATTCCTCTTTTTTATAAATTTTCCAATCGATAAAATTAGAGATGTTAAATGGAATTTAAAAGATGAAGAAGAAAAAATGATAGCTTTAGAAACTTCCGTTCCATTAATAAAAAATTTCTTATTAAACTTAAAACCGAAATATTTAATTGTTCCTTTTAGGAGAAAAGCAATTTTTGAATATTATTTTTCCGAAATAAAAGAAAATTTAGAAAGTTTTCGTGAGATTATTGCTTTAAAGAAAAATATAAAGGATTATGAAAATTCTGTAGTATTTTATTTAATAAAAGATTTTGCAGGAGTAGAGATGTATTTTGATTTTCTTTCCCAATTTCGTTCTCATCTATTAAAAGAAGAAAATTTATTATTTGAGCCTTTATCTTCTCATCCTTGGTATCGGATTTATTTCCTGAAAAGATCTGGAGTATTAACTGCTGAGGAGATAGATTGCTATTAAAGAAAAAATAAATCCTAAAAGGTGTTTAAAAGTTATTGGTTCTTTTAGGATTACATATCCCAAAATTACTGGAAAGATAATATAAAGGGAGGTTATAGGAAAAACAACAGAGGCTTCGCCTTTACTTAAAGCAAAATAAAAACCCATTGTTCCCACGCCGGCGATCAATCCATTTATTAAAGCATATAAAGAAAATTTATTAAAAGGTAAAGAAAATTTAAAAAGAAATAAACAAAGAAAAAGCACAGTACCTACGTTAGAGAAAAAAGATAGATGGAAAGGATGAAAATATTTTCCTAAAATTTTACTACCAAATCCCCATAAACCCCAACCTAATAAGGAGATTAAACAATAAATTTTGTAGTCCATAATTAAATATACTCAATAGTTGAAGGCGGCTTATCAGTTATATCATATAAGACTTTTACACAAGAAGGTATTTCGCTAATTAAAGTATCGCGAATTTTTATTAATAATTGGTAAGGAAGCCTTTTGGCTTTTGCGGATAAGGCATCTTTAGATTCAACTGAACGGATGACAATAATATCACCTAATATTCTTTGGTAATCTTTTATTCCAGTAGCTTTATCGTTTAATAATACAGGGAAGGTTTGAAAACTTCTAACCTTTTCTGTTAATCTTTCAACAATTTCTGTTGCTTTTCTGATAATTTCTATCCTTTCTTTTGTTACTTCTCCAAGTACCCGACAAAGTAAACCAGGTCCAGGAAAAGGTTTTCTTTGATAAACCTCTTTTGATAAACCTAGTCTTTTTGCTACTCTTCTTACTTCTGGTTTTAATAGATCTTTTAAAGGTTCAATAATTTTTAAACCGTATTTTTGTGGGTTTATTCCAATTTGGGATAAGACATTATGCTGGGTTTTTATTTTTGCTTCTGTTTCAATAATATCGGCTTTGATTGTTCCTTGTGCCAAAAATTCCGCTTTCTCTTCCTCTACGATTTTTTGGAAAACTTTATAAAAGGTTTCTCTAAAGGCGATTCTTTTTTCCTCTGGATCCGTTAACCCCTTTAAGGCTTCGAAAAAATTTTCAGCATAATGATATATTTTTACTTTGATACCGAATTTTTCCAATTCTTTAGTAACAAATTTGTCTTCATCTCTTCTCATCAGACCATCATCAATAAACACTGCAACCAATTTATCTCCCACGGCTTTATGGGTAAGAACAGCAGTTGTCATTGAGTCTACACCGCCCGAAACAGCACAAATTACTTTTTTATCACCCACAAGATTTTTAATTTCATTAACCTTTTGATAAATAAATTTCACAACATTTTTTAACATAAATAATTATAGTGAATTAATAAGAAATATCAAATTTTGGAAACCGACCGGATACGGAGAAAAGGCGGTTTTTATCATCTATTAAAGTTAAGATATATTTTCCTTTCTCTCTACTTAAAGACGGTGGAGAAGGGAAAATCCATAAAAATTGTTTATATTCATCAGGTTTAAGTTCTAAAACTTTATGATTAACACAACGTAAAGTTAAATTTTCTATTTTTAAAATAATATCTTTTAAAATAAATCCTTTATTGCCATTATTATACACTCCAGCTAATACTTGATAACAACTTTGATAATTAGGAGTTTCAATTACAATGGAATGTTTATAATCAATTTTTGGATAAAAATAATAAATTTTATTTATGGTGATTTTAATCCTTTGTTTTAAAAAGCACATTTTTTAAAAGAATAATAAAAAGAATAATAAAAATTTTTAAAGTGTCAATAATTATAATAATATTGTTATTTAATAATGGAAATTGAAGAGAAGACACAAAAAGTATTGATGTTAATAGTAACTGTTATATATTTTTGATTTTTCTTTTAAAAGTTTTATAATTTTTTATGGATTCTTATTTTGCTAAAATATCTTCTTTGCCTGGAGGAAAGGAATATAGCTTTTTGAAAAATATTCTAAAGAAATATAATTTAAATACTGTTTGCGAAAATGCAAAATGTCCCAATTTAGGAGAATGTTTTAATAAAAAGTCTTTAACCTTTATGATTTTGGGCAATGTATGTACAAGAAAATGCCTTTTTTGTGGTGTGAAACAGGGAATTCCTAATAAAGTTTTAGAAGATGAACCAGAAAAAATTGCTTTAGCGGTTAAAGAACTCTCGCTTAGTTATTGTGTAATCACTTCTGTTACACGAGATGATTTAATAGATTACGGTGCGGGAATTTTTGCTCAAACAATTGAAAAAATAAAAGAAATATTACCAAATATTTTAATTGAAGTTTTAATCCCAGATTTTATGGGAGATTTAAGAGCTCTTAAAGAAGTGGTTTTAAAAAGGCCCAATGTTTTAGCTCATAATATTGAAACTACTAAAAGGTTAACAAAAATTATTAGAGATAAAAAGGCTGATTATTATCGTTCTTTATGGATTTTGAAAAAGACAAAAGAAATAGATAAAGAAATCATTACTAAAAGTGGTATTATGGTAGGCTTAGGAGAGGAAGAGGAGGAGATTTACGAAACTTTGCTGGATTTAAAAGGAGCAGGAGTAGATATTGTTACTATTGGACAATATTTAATGCCTTCAAGAGGAAGTTATCCAGTCAAAAAATATTATAAGGAAGAAGATTTTAAAAGGTTTGCTGAGTTTGGAAAGAAAATTGGAATAAGGAAGGTTATTAGTGGTATCAAAGTTAGAAGTTCTTATTTAGCAGAGGTTTATTTTCATTGAAAAATTATAATTAAATTGTTATAATTTAAGTTTTAAAGGAGGTTAATGATATGGAGATCAAAAGGGTTACTACTCCATTAACTGATGAAGTAGTTGAAAGTTTAAAGGCGGGTGACCAAGTTTTGATAAGTGGGGTCATTTATTCAGCAAGAGATTTAGCTCATAAAAGATTAGTTGAAGCGATAGAGAAAAATGAAAAACTACCTTTTGAATTAAAAGGAGCAGTAATTTATTATGTTGGTCCGGCACCAGCAAAACCCGGTTATCCAATAGGACCAGCAGGTCCGACAACTGCAGGTAGAATGGATCCTTATACGCCAATATTATTAGCCAATGGTTTAAAAGGAATGATTGGTAAAGGAAATCGGAGTGAAGAAGTTAAAAGAGCGATAATGAAATATAAAGGTGTTTATTTTGGTGCCATTGGCGGGGTGGCGGCTTTGACAATGAAAAAAATAAAAAGTGCCAAAATAATCGCTTATGATGATTTAGGCCCGGAAGCGATCTCTGAATTAGTAGTAGAAGATTTTCCAGTAATAGTAATTAATGATATTTATGGTAATGATTTATATGAAATAGGGGTTAAAAAATATGCTAAAATTTAGATAAAATTATGAAAGAGATAAAAATTTATGTAATGGGGAAAGAATATCTGGTTCCAGAAGGTTTAACAATTATGCAGGCGCTAGAATATTGTGGATTTTTCTTTGTGCGTGGTGCTGGCTGTCGAGGAGGATTCTGTGGCGCTTGTTCAACAGTTTATCGAAAAAAAGATTCCTTTCGGTTAAAAGTTGGTTTAGCCTGTCAAACGAAAGTAGAAGAAGGGATGTATTTAACCCAGCTTCCTTTTTATCCAGCAAATAAAGCAATTTATAACATAGAAGAACTTTCCTATGATAGTCAAATATTTATAAAGTATTATCCGGAAATTTTAAGATGCATTGCTTGCGGCAGCTGCAATCGTGTTTGTCCTCAAGATTTAAAAGTAATGGAATATATTAATGCAGCAATAAGAGGAGATGTTAAGAAAGTTGCTGAATTTTCTTTTGATTGTATTATGTGCGGTCTTTGTGCTTCTCGTTGTCCAGCTGAGATTGTTCAATATTATGTAGGACTTTTGGGAAGAAGAATTTATGGACGGTTAATTCAAAAAAAAGCAAAAGATTTAGAAAAGAAAATAAAGGAAATAGAAGAAGGCAAATTTGAGAAAGAATTAGAGGAATTAATGAAAATGTCAATTGAAAAATTGAAAGAGTTATATGAAAAAAGAGAAATTGAAGCTGAATGATAGGAGGTTTTAATGTATCTTGATTATATGAAAGAGTCAATAAAAAAAGTAGAAGCCACAAGAGAAAAAAGGATTAAAGAAACTTTTCCTAAATTGAAGGCTGAAGAAAAACAAGAACTTTTGAAAAATTACCATCCCGATTATAAAGCGGGAACGGTACGAGAAATTAAAGTAGGAGTAAATAAAGGTGATTTAGTAGTAAATGAGATTGCTGATATTTTAGAAAGTTATTCTTATTTAAATCCTGAAAATTTTAAATATGAAAATGTTGATTATGATGTAGATGTATTGATTATTGGTGGTGGTGGAGCTGGGGTATCGGCAGCGTTATCGGCCTTTGAATACACAAAAAATATTCTCTTAGTGACTAAGTTAAGAATCGGCGACGCTAATACAATTATGGCACAAGGTGGAATTCAAGCTGCCGATAAAGAAAATGATTCACCAGCTATTCATTATTTAGACGTAATGGGTGGTGGCGGATATAAAAACATTCCTAAGTTGGTTTATACCTTGGTAAATGAAGGACCTAAGATTATTAAATGGTTAGAAGAACTGGGAGTAATGTTTGATAAAAAGGAAGACGGTACTATGATTACTATTCATGGTGGAGGGACTTCTAGAAAAAGAATGCATACCTGTAAAGACTATACCGGAATGGAAATAATGCGAGTGATAAGGGATGATTTCTTTAATAAGAGGATTAATTATTTAGAATTTACTTGTGCAATTGAATTATTAACTGACGAAGATGGGAAATGTTGTGGCGCTGTTTTATTAAATTTAGAAAATGGTAAAATACTTATTGTCAAAAGTAAAGTAACGATATTAGCAACTGGTGGTGCAGGAAGACTTCATGTTCAAGGATTTCCTACTTCTAATCATTATGGAGCTACTGCTGATGGTTTGGTTTTGGGTTATCGAGCAGGAGCAAAGTTTGTTTATCTTGATACTATTCAGTATCATCCTACCGGTGTGGCTTTCCCTGAACAGATTTTAGGGCAGCTGATCACTGAAAAAGTGCGAAGTCTGGGAGCTCAATTGGTAAATTGTGATGGAGAACAATTTATTTATCCTTTAGAAACAAGAGATGTGGTGGCTTCCGCAATAATTAGAGAGTGTATAAAAGGAAAAGGTATAAAGACTTTAAGTGGTTACGGAGTTTGGTTAGATACTCCTTTGATTGAAATTTTGAAAGGAGAAGGGACAATTGAGAAAGAATTACCAGCAATGTTTCGTCAATTTTTAAGATTTGGGATTGATATAAGAAAAGAACCGGTTTTAACTTATCCAACCCAACATTATCAAAATGGTGGAATTTTAATTAATGAAAACTGTGAAACAAATGTTTTTGGATTATTAGCTTGTGGGGAAGTAAGCGGTGGTGTTCACGGAAGAAATCGTTTGATGGGAAATTCTCTACTAGACATTTTAGTATTTGGTAAAAGGGCAGGAAAAAGAGCTGGTGAGCTTTTGAGAGAATTACCTCCAATAAAGAAATTGACTTTAAATCATTTGATTACCTATCATAAGGAATTAAAAGAAATCGGTATCGATGAAAATCGAAAATCACCAAAAATCTTACCTGATTATCGTAAAGGAGAATTTCAGAAAAAATTACCTTTTTTAATAAACTTATAAAAGTAAAAGTTAAACCTGAAGATTTTATTGTCAAAGAGATAATAAATTTACCTCTAAAAGAAAAGGGAGAGTATGCGGTCTATTTACTGGAAAAGAAAAATTTTAATACTTTGGATGTTATTTATCTTTTACAAAAAAAATATAAATTTGGTAAAATTTATCGTTTAGGTTTAAAAGATAGGTATTCCTATTCTTTTCAATATCTTGCTTCTAAAACAGTAAGAAAAGAAATTATAAAGGAAAAAAATTTTTCTGTAAGTTTAATAGGTTTTGTAGAAAGGCCATTGAAGAATGAAAATTTGTTAGGGAATTATTTTCAAATCACTATAAGAGATTTAAAAAAAGAAGAAGGGGAAAGAATTATTTATAATTTTTGGGAAACTAGAATAAATGGTTTTCCTAATTTTTATGGTGAACAAAGAATGGGTAGTGCAAGACATAAAGAGGGGTTTATTGGTTACTATTTAATAAAAAAAGATTATGAAAAAGCTTTAAAGCTTTTCTTAGCCACACCTTCTCCTTTTGATGAAAGTAAAGTTAAAAAATTTAAAAAATTTTTAAAAGAAAATTGGGGAAATTGGCAAGAAGCAAGAAAATTAGCATTTCGGGAATATTTACCAGTAATAAATTATTTGGTAGATAATAAAATGGATTATAAAGGTGCTTTCAAGAAAATCCCCTATGAACTTTTAAGTATTTTTATAAATGCCTATCAAGCCTATATTTGGAATGAAACTTTGAATCTATATTTGAAAAAATTAGAAATTCCTCTCTTTCCAGTTAAGTATCGTTTTGGTGAGCTCTATTTTTATAAAGACTTACCCCTTTTTATAAAAGAAAAATTATTAAATCTTTTTATTCCTGCTCCTTCTCCAAAAATAAAAGAAAGAAATGAAATTACTGAGATAATGGAAGAAATTTTGAAAAAAGAAACTCTTTCTTTGAAAGAACTCAAAATAAAACTAAAAATACGTGGTCTTTATTTTAAGCCTTATCTTAGAAAAGCGGTTGTTTTACCAACAGAAATGCAGAGTAGTGAGTTATTAATTGATGAATTATATAAAGGAAAATATAAAATTATTTTAAATTTCTTCTTGCCCGCAGGTTCCTATGCCACAATTTTTATAAAAAGATTAACAATCTAAATTTCTAAAATATTTACCTTATTTTCTTTTATGTTAAGAAAAGCAATTGTAGCTTTTTCAGTTAAGAGACCGCAAGCTTCGCCAGGATTGATGAAAAATATGTTATTTTCTTTTTTTATTTCGCATAGGTGAGTATGTCCATGAATAACATAATCCACATCTTTTATCTCTTCTTTTTTTAGCTTATGGAAAATAAGAAATTTTTTATTACCTAAAGATAATTTTAAAGGTGCTTCTGAAAGCAAAAAATTATTTTCCTTTGCTACTTTTAATAAACCCTCTTTTTCACCATCACAATTACCAAAAACTCCATAAAATTTAGTTTTTAAGTTAGTAAATTCTTTTAAAGTAAAAGGAGCCACAAAATCACCGCAATGAATTACACAAATTAAATCATATTGGTTAAAAATTTCTATTGCCTTTTTTACTTTTTCAATATGATCGTGAGTGTCAGAAATAATTCCTAAAAGCATTATTCATATTCGAAAGATAAAACCTTTATTTTAATATTACCTACAATACTTAAAACTTTAACTTGCTCTTCCACATCGCCAACTTTTAAAATCAAATGAGCAGGAGAAGCAGGAAATTCGCCAAAAGTTGGATCACAGGATATCCATTCATTTAGATAAACTTGATTCCAAGCATGATAATAAAAACTATTGCCTGCATAAACTAAACCAACTACTACACGAGCAGGAATTCCTAAAGCTCGGCAAAAAGCAGTGTACAAAGTTGCATGTTCATTACAATCACCTTCTAGATTTTTTAGAATTTCAATTGCGGAAGGATAAGAAGTGGTGGCTTTCTTTTTGAGATTTCGAAAAACCCAAATTAAAATCTTCTCAGCTATTGCTTTTGGATCAGAAAGATTGCCAATAATTTCTAAAGCTTTTTTCTTAATTAGTGAATGGTCAGATTGAATTGTTGGGGTAGATTGAAGATAAATTTTTTCTTTTTCAGAAATTTTAAGATATTTTGTTTCAATTAATTTTGGTTTAGTAATTTCAATGATTAATGGCTTTTTACTAATAATTTTTTGATTTGGTAGTTCAAGATCTAAATATTCAAAAGATTCTATTCCTTGGATTTCTAACTTTAGGGATTTAAGTTTTGTTGGTTCCGATAGAGAAGTATCAATGGGTATTGAAAAGAAAGAAAGGATATCCAAAAAATCTTTATTCCATTCAGCTATTGCTTTTTGGGGAGATTCTTTAATACCAATAATATTAGCAGCTGAAATTTCTTTTAATAAATTTCCTAGGGAATCCAAATAATAAATAGATTTTACTTTTCCCATTTCTACTTCATAGACCCACACAGGATAAATAGTGTCATTTATAATAATTGTATCTTTTTTTTGAAATTTTATTTCCGCTGGTAAAATTGAAAAAAGGGTTAAATCTAAAAGATTGCCTTTCCAATTTTTTAAATTTTGAGAAATGATTAAATAAGGTAAAATTCCTGCTGGATAAGTATTGGAGGGTAAAATTAAGCAATTTTCGTTAACTTCTGAACCTATTTGCCAGCTATAATAAAGAGTATCTTTCTTGACTTTACCACTTATTTTAAAAATATTTTTACCAGAAATTTGCTCCGTTTCAAAATTTTTCAATTTCAAGTTGAGGTCAGTAATAAGAAAAGTGCTTGCCATAACTTCTTTTAACTCTTTCCCTACCTTTAATTTTATTTTAATTCGATTATAAAACTTAATTATACTATCACCAACATTAATTTTTGATAAAGAGTAACCAATTTTTGTTTGATTCAAATAATATCCTATCCAATTTTCTATATTTCTAGAATAGAAACGCTCTTTTCGGCAATTTATTAATATTAAAAAAAATAAAATTCCTATTTTCCTTAACACAATTTTCAATTTTAATACTTGTGTCCGAAAAATTTATGAGCGATGCCTTCGACCACTGTATTCAATTAATTCTCGCAATGCTTTGGGATCAAAGGCATTTTGCATAGCTGTTTCGTAAGTAATTTTTCCCATTTTATAAAGTTCAGCAAGATAAGCATCAAAAGTAATACTTCCCTCTGCTGAAGCAGTTTGAATTGCTGAAGGAAGATGTTCAATTTTTTTCTCGCGGATTAAATTTCTTACTGCTGGCGTTGCCATCATTATTTCAAAACAAGCTATTCTTCCTTTTCCTTCGGCTCTTAAAAGTAATCTTTGGGAAAATACTGCTAATAAAGAAATTGAGAATTGTATTCTGATTTGGTCACGAATTTCTGGCGGAAAAATATCAATAAAACGAGTTACTGTTTCTGTAGCATTGGTAGTGTGTAAAGTTCCGATCACTAAATGTCCCGATTCAGCCGCCCACACTGTAGCTTCCGCAGTAGCCAAATCTCTAATTTCGCCAACAAGAATAACATTAGGATTAGAACGTAATCCTTTCATTATTGCTTCTCGGAAAGAAGAAACATCCACCCCCACTTCTCTTTGGGTGATAATACCAGCTTTATGATCGTGTACAAATTCAATAGGGTCTTCAATTGTTAAAACATGTCTTGGTGAGTTAAGGATATAATCAATGAAACAGGCTTGAGTAGTAGATTTTCCAGAACCGGTTGGCCCAGTTACTAATATTAAACCATGAGGTCGATCTAACAATGCTTTAATTTTAGGAATAAGATGAGGTAAGAAGCCAATTTCTTCAAAACTCATAATATGCTTAGGAATTAAACGAAGAGCAAGTCCAAAAAAGCCCTTTTGTTTATAAATAGCTACTCTAAATCTTCCATGTTCTCCAAAATCTAAACCAAAATCGCCTCCACCACCATCATTAATTTGTGCTCTTAGATGTTTAGCATGTCGAGCAGCAATATCTTTAAATTTTTCTGTCATTTCCGGTGTTAAAACAGGTTCTCCTTCAATGGGATAAAGTTTGCCATCAATTCTTAATGTGGGGGGACGTCCAACAGTTAAGTGAAGATCCGAAGCTTTTCTTCGGACACATTCCATTAATAATTTGTTAAAATATTCTTCTACATTTTCTATCTTCATAATTATTTCTACTGAATATTTTTCTCTTCTAAAAATTATATCTTAAAAATTTGAATAAGTCAATAATTTAAAACAAATGTGTTAAGAGTGCTTAATTATTAATAAATAATTTTTTTATCAATATTAAGGGAAATGATATACCCGCTCTTAATAAAAAAGTGTTAACTTTTGATTTCTTAGGTGTGTATATTAGAGTTTATTTTTTCTAAAAAAAGTTATAAATTGGGTTTATAGCAAAATAAAATGGGGGTTTATAGTTGCCATAATAAATTTATTGTTTAATCTACCAATTAAGTCCAATCAAGTATATTCATAAAATGAAAAAACTTAAAAATTTTAACGGGAAAAAATTAAGGAAAAAGATAGTATTAAAAAACCCAACTTTAAAAATGGTGAATTACCAATTTTTAGTTTTTATTTTTTACCTTCTTACTTTTTGATTAAATGAACCCTAATTAATCTTTTTTCTATTTCCTTATTATTTATTCCTACTCGTACAATATTTTTCTATAACTTTTTTGTTCTTTATGATTTACACCAATATTAATCTTTGATTCTTATTTTTTCCCAAAAGGTTTAGAAGCTTTTGTTTTTATCTTATGCGAAAATAAAAGAAAACCCCAAAGATAGTTATCACAAAAAGATTTGTTGAAGTTATATAAGAAAAATCTTTTTATTTTTAAAACTTCAGATAAAACTATAATCAATTTTCTAATTCATTATTTTTATCACTTTTTAATAATGTATTGCAAGTGAAATTATTTAAATAGACCAGAAATTTTACTTATTATGAATAAAAATTTTTATATCTTTTACTATCTCTACTCCCATTTTTTGGTTAATTTTATTAATTAACTCATCTTTTAGGTAACTTAGTTCTGCTTTCCATTCTGGAGAAGGAACTTTTAGATAAAGAATTTTATTTTCTATATTAATTGGTTTTATTTGAGAGGGAAAATTTTCACCCACAATTTCTTTCCATTTAAAAATTATTTCTTTTTCCATAAGTTTGTCTAAAAGACCCAATTTTTTAAGGACCTCAGGTAAAGCTTCCTTTAAAGAGATTAATTTTTCAGCTTTTTTCATTTATTTTTCTAATAATTCCTTTAAAAAAGCAAACTCCTTTAAAATTGCTGGGTGACGAAGTTTTTTTAAAGCTTTTGCTTCGATTTGTCTTACTCTTTCTCGAGTGATATTAAAGATTTGTCCAACTTCTTCTAAAGTTCTCTGGATGCCGTCACCAATTCCAAAGCGAAGTTTTAAAATTTTTTCTTCCCTTTTTGATAAATAGGTTTGTAATACTTTCTCTAATTTTTCATTTAGTAATGAAATACCAGCTTTTCTTGCTGGAGAAGTTGTTTTTTCATCAGCCATAAAATCACCAATGAACCCGGATTCCTCATCATCTATTGGTTTATCTAAAGAAACTCCGTGTTGAACAATTTTTTGGTACCTTTCAATTTTTTCTTTGCTTATTCCTAATCTTTGAGCAATCTCACTGTTTGTAGGTTCTCGACCAAATTTTTGTAAAAATTTTTGGCGGGTATGAGTAATTTTGTTAATGGCGTCTTGAATGTGAGAAGGTATTCTCACAGTTTTTGACTGTTCAGCGAGTGCTCGCGTAATTGCTTGTTTTATCCACCAGGTAGCATAGGTTGAAAATTTATATCCCTTTTTATAATTAAATTTTTCTACTGCTTTTATTAAACCTACATTTCCTTCTTCTACTAAATCCGA
Organism: Caldifarciminota bacterium; assembly: GCA_025060715.1. Classification (GTDB taxonomy): domain Bacteria; phylum Hydrothermota; class Tepidihabitantia; order Tepidihabitantales; family DTDR01; genus DTDR01. The sequence goes on from JANXBG010000001.1 coordinate 27,276, forward strand.
AAATTCTAATCCCCGGTTAGCATATTTTTTAGCAATCGAGACTACTAAGCGAACATTACCCTTTATCATTTTATCTCGTGCAGTTAGAATTTTATTTTGGCATCTTTCGATATTTTCCCAAGTTTCTATAATCTTTTCATAATTTTGGCCGAAGAAATTTTCATATTCCTTTAATTTTTCTTTTAAATTTTTAATTTCGTTTTTATCTTTTGTGATTTTAAGTTGCTCAAGAATTTTCTTAATTTCTATCATTTTGATATAAAATTCTTCAACAAATTCGTTAATAACCGAATGTTGTAAGCTTAAATTTTGAATTCTTCGTAAAATACTTTTCTTTTTCTCTTCGATTTTCTTTAAAACAGTGGGAGTTGGTTTTTTCCCTAACAATTCTTTAAGCATAAAAGTTAATTTTTTTAGAGTTTTTATTCGACGAATGAATTGTTGTCTTTTGTGAGCCATTGCTCGTCGGTTAATTAAATATTCGTATTCTACTCGAATAATTTGGTCTATATCTTTTTCTCCTTTTTCTACAGTCTCACAAAGTTCAACTAATTTTTCAATAAGTGGTACACTATTAAAAAGACAGGAAGTAATTTCTCGATAGCCCTCTTCCATTTCTTTAGAATATTTTACCTCTTCTTCTTTGGTTAAAAGTGGTAATTTTGCTAAATCACGGAAATAAAATTTGGTAGCACTTTCAAAAGGTTCAATAGGTACTTTTTTAGGTTTCCTTAAAGTAATTTCTGTGGGTTCTTCCTCCACAACTTCGATTCCCATTTTGTTAAGGTTTAATAAGATCTCTTCCACTTCCTCCGCTGTATTTAACTCTTCCGGAAGGAGAATATTTAATTGGTCATAAGTTAATTTTTTATTTTTATATTTTAAAATTTCATTATAAAATTTTTCTAAAAGAGCTTTTTTGTTTTTGTTATTGTTACTCATTTTTCTCCCTTAATTAATTTTCTTTTAATTTCATAAATTTTTCCTAAAGTATTTTCATCAATCTCACCTGAAGTACATTTTTTTAGATAATAGTTATACAGATATTTGTTTAACAATTCTTTAAAATCCTCCTCTTTTATACCTTTAATTAATTCTTGCGGTAAAAAAGAAATTAAAGATAATCTTTTTTTAAGGGTAGGGTTTTTGACTGCTTCAAAAATTAACCCTACTGTTATTTTTTCTTTGTCCTTAAATTCTTTTATTATTTCCATTGCTTCTTTTATTTCTTCCGAAAATATTTGTTTATTATATTCTTCGATAAAAACTATATACTTTGGATAATTTATTAACACATTAAGAATTGTAAATTCCAAATCTCTTAAAAGAGTAGAAAATTCAATATCTTTAAAAATAAAATAATCTTTTTCTATTGCCCTTAACACCTGTTTTTTACTAATATTAAAAGTTTCACTTATTTTATTTAAATATAGCTCTTTTAAAGCCGAATCGCAAGTGAAATTTATTGTTTCCAAAAGCTGCTTTAAAACATTTCTTTTTTCTGAAATAGTTTGGGGAGTAGAAATTTTAAGATGAAAATCAATAAGGTCATAGGGGGTATTTATAATCTTTTTTAATTCTTCCGCACCTTTTTCGTTCACATATTTATCGGGATCATAACCATCTGGGAGTAAAGCAATTAGTGGGTTTAGAGAAGCTTTTAAGGCAATTTCAATTACTCTTTTAGTTGCTTCTCTTCCAGCATTATCGCCATCAAATAAAATTATTACTTCTTCACAATATTTCTTTAATAATTTTGCTTGCTCAATAGTAAAACCTGTACCTAAAGGAGCCGCTAAATTTTTGATTCCTTTATCAAAAAGAGAAAGTAAGTCAAAATAACCCTCTACCAAAATGGGTTTATTTTTTGTTAAAAAGTTACTAGTTTGATAGAAACCATAAAGATTTTCACCTTTTTTGAAAATTAGTGTTTCAGGAGAATTGAGATACTTTGGTTCAATTTCTTCTTCAAAGACACGGCCACCAAAACCAATGACTTTTCCACGACGATTAAAAATTGGAAAAATAATACGATTAAAAAACCATTCCTGAATCTCTCCTTCTTTTTTGTAGGCTACACCACTTTCTATCAATAGTTCTTCGGGATAACCTCTTTTTTTAAGAACTTTGATTAAAAGATTTCCTGGTGGCGCATAACCCAGTTGAAATTCTTTTATTGTTGCTAGGGATAATCTTCTTTTTTCAGTTAAGTAATTTAAAGCTTGGGGATAAATAAAAAGTTGTTCATGATAAAAATTACAAGCAAACTCAACAACTTCATAAATTCCTTGATTTTTTTTATCTTCTCTTTCTTCTTTAAGACTTATCCCTGCTCTTTCGGCTAAAAATTTTACCGCTTCCAGAAATTCCATTTTTTCATATTTCATTATAAAATGGATAGCATTACCACTTTCTTTACACCCGAAACAGTGAAATAATTGTTGTGATGGATTTACATAAAAAGAAGGTTTGGTGTCATGGTGAAAAGGGCATAGTGTGCGATAATATTGGCCAACTTTTTTTAAAGGAAGATAAGAATTGATTAATTCAACAATGTCACAATTTTCTAATATTTTTTCAATAATTTCCCTTTTAACCATTTTCTTTTTTTAAAAGTTTTACCTCATTTTTAGGAAGAGTAATTACAAATTTTTCAGTTATAATTTTTAAAAAGTTGTTTTTAATTTCAACAATTGTGCCTATTTGTTTAAATTTTTCAATAAATACTTTACTGCCAATTTTAAACTCTTCTTCATTCATAGGAAGAGAAAAAGTATTTTTTTCTTTTTCAATTTCTGATAAATTAATTTCAATAAATTTTTTTGCCTCCTTTATCGCTTCTTTTTCTTGCGCCTTTATTTTTTTTATAAAATTCTCTATCTCCTTTCGCGCATTTAAAAAGAAATTTTCTTTTTCTTTTAAAAATTCTTTTTTGTAATTTTTAAAAATTCTTTGCAATTCTTTATTTTTTTCTTCGTAATCCTTTATTAATTTTTTTAACTCTTCTTCTTTATTTTCTAATTCTTTTATTTTTTCTTGGTATTCTTTTATTTCCTTTTCCCATTCTCTTAATTTTATTTTTAAAATAAGAAAATCGGTTTTCAAATAATGATTGGCTCTTTCAATTATTTCTTTTTTCATTCCGATTACTTGAGCAATTTCTAAAGCACTAGACTCCCCCGGAATGCCGATAATTAGACGATAAGTTGGTTTTTCTTTATATTCCATTGCTGCATTCAAAAGCTTTGGTGAATTATGGGCAAAAATTTTTAATCTGGGGGAATGGGTAGTAACAAAAACAAAAGAATTTCTTTTAGATAATTCTTCTAAAATTGCCATTGCCAATGCATCTCCTTCTTCGGGTGAAGTGTCTTTTCCTAATTCATCTAATAAAATTAATGAATTCTCATCAGCTTCATCAAGAAAGTCTTTTATTTTTTTTATATGAGCATGAAAAGAAGAAAGTCCTTTTTCTAAAGATTGTTCGTCGCCTATGTCAGCAAAAATTTTTTTAAAAAAGGGAATTTTGCTATTTCTACCTACTGGTGGAAATACTCCTGATTGGGTTAAAAGAGAAATTATGCCGATAGTTTTTAAAACCACCGTTTTTCCACCAGCATTTGGCCCAGAGATTAAAAGAATTCTCACTTCTTTTGGCAATTGAAAAGAGAGAGGAGTTACTTCACTTTTTATCTTTAATAAAAGAGGATGACGAGCAAAATTTATTTGAAATTCGTTATCTTTAGAAATTTCAATCTTTTGACAATTATATTCTTCTACGAATTTTGCTTTAGCATTTAAGGCATCTAAATAAGCAATAGTATCGCAAATTTTGCAGATTTCCCGATACTTTTTAATTATTTCTTGCGTAAGACTTTTTAAGATTTTTTTCTTTTCTTCAATTAATTGACAATTAGCTTTTATTAATAAATTATTCTCTTCAACAATTTCTAAGGGTTCACAAAAAGCAGTTTTTTCCGTTTCTGAATAATCATGGATAATTCCTGGAAATTTACTTATGAGATTAACCTTTATTGGTAACACGTATCTTTCACCGCATAAAGTATAATTAGGAATTGTTAAAAAACTTGTTTTCTCTTTGATTATTTTATTTAATTTGCTGATAATTTTTTCTCGTAAATTTCTTATTTCCAAAATAATTTCCAAAAGATGAGGAAATGCTTCATATTTAACTTCGCCGTCTTCGCTAATTTTTTCTTCAATAAGGGAAATTAATTGCTGATCGCCGTTTAGATTATTTAAATAAAAGGAAAAAGATGGTGGTAAATTTTTGAGGGGAAAATATTTCTTCAATTTTTCAGCATCTTTTAAAAAATTTTTTATAGAAATTAAAGTTTTACCGTCGAAATATCGTTCTTTTTTTAATTTTTCTTTTAAGAATTCTTTTAAATTAAAAAAGTTTCGATAAGAAGGTTTTTCTTTTAGTGAAAGGTAATATTCTAAATGATTAAGTTCTCTTTTTATCGTTTCTTCTTCTGAAGAAGGCAAAAGGTTTAGGATTAATTCCCTCCCCATTGATGTTTCACAATAAATAGCGATTAAATTAAGAACTTTATGATATTCTAAATTTAAAAGAGTTTCCTGATTACAAATCACTTTACATTTGTTGCATTTTTTTTCGCCATCTTCTTATTGCTTCTGCCAGGCGTTTCCTTTTTTTCTCGCTGGGTTTTTCATAGTATTCCTTTCTTTTAATATCTTGTAAAATCCCAGCTTTTTCAACTGCCCGGCGAAAACGGCGAATAAAACTTTCAAAGGGTTCACCGTCTCGAACTTCAATTTTTGTCATATTTTCACCTCCTTGTAAATTAATTATTAAATATTATTAAACTCATACAAAACTAAACTCACCGCTACAATTCCCGCTGTTTCGCTTCTCAATCTTCTTTTTCCTAAAGTAAAAAATTTTGCGCCTCCCTCTTCTGCTTTCTTTACTTCTTTTACAGTAAAACCGCCTTCCGGACCAATTATCAGTAAGATATTTTTAGCTTTTTTATTGACAACATTGGTTAATTTGGTTTCACAATTTTCGTAGGCTAAAAGAACTAAATCAAAAGATGGAAAGAGATTAATTAATTCATCAAAAGTTAAAGGATTATAAATTTTTGGTAAAATAGTTCCAGCAGAAGTTTTTAAAGAAGAAATGGCGATTTTTTTTAATCGATTCAGTTTATTTTCGTTTATTTTAGTAATAGTATTTTGAAAATAAACAGGTAAAAAACCGCTGATTCCTAATTCTGTAGTTTTTGCCAACATTATTTCAGTATTTTCTCCTTTTAATGGAGAGCTCGCTAAAGTAATTGTAATGTTAGGTTCTCGGGGTAAAAATTTTTTATTTAAAACCTCTCCTTCTAATTTTTCCCTTTTTATATTTATATTAGTAATTAAAAATTCATATTCATAACCGTAACCATCGGTTAATTTTATTTTATCACCAACTTTATGTCTCATCACTTTTAAAATATGTGCTGCCTCTTCATTTTCTATTATTATCTTCTCGCCGATTTCTAATTTTTGAGGATAATAATAAATTTCGCAGGATAAAAAATTTTTTCCCATTTAATCTTCCTGAGGACGGTGGGGTCTAGGTGGATGTTCGTGGGATATTTTCTGGAGCTCTTTTAATAAATTTTTCTCTTCTTCTGATAAATTGGTGGGGAAAAATATTTTGATTTTTACCAATAAATCACCGCGGCCCTTTGAAGTTTTTAATCCTAATTCTTTAATTCTTATTATTTGTCCATCCCGAATACCCGGATTAATTTTAATTTTCTTATTACCCTCTAAAGTAGGTACCTCAATTTCGCCACCAATTAAAGCAGTAGTATAATGAATAGGAACTTCTACCATTAAATTTGCTCCTTTTCTTAAAAAAAGGGGATGGGGGATTTCTTCAAATTCAATAATTATATCTCCTTTTCCACCTTCATTATAATGTCCTTCCCCTTTTAAAACCAAATAATTGTTTTCTACAATTTCTTGAGGAATTCTAATTTTAAATATCTTTCTTTTTTTAATGCGCCCTTCTCCTCCACAGCTTTTACAAGTTTCTTTTATTACTTTACCACTTCCACCACAATTGGGGCAAGTAGTAATTTTAATCATTTGAGTAAAAGCACTTCTTTGGATTTGTTGAATTTCTCCTTTACCTTTGCATAGGGAACAAGTTATTTTCCCTTTACCGCCACTTCCTTCACAAATTGGACATTTTTCATAACGTTCTAATTCAAAAGTTTTTTCTTTACCTTCTGCAATATCTTCTAAAGTTAATTTCATTTTTACCCTTATATTTCCGCCAACAACCTTTCTCTTTTTTTCTCTAAATGGTCTTTCCCAAATATCAAAAATTGTTTCTTCTTCAAAAAATCTTTTAAGAAAATCAAAGGGATCAAAAGAACTGCCAAAAATATCCCGCCATTCATCGGCATGGGTAAAATGTTCCCAACTAAAACCACCGGGACCAAATTTTTGAGAAACTCCTTCATGGCCATATAAGTCGTATAATCTTCTTTTCTCATCATCCATTAATACTTCGTAAGCTTCAGAAATTTCTTTAAATTTTTCTTCCGCTTCTTTTCTATTTTCGGGATTCATATCCGGATGGTATTTTTTGGCTAAACGCCGATAAGCCTGTTTTATTTCTTCTTTTGTAGCATTCCGGGAAACTCCTAAAATTTCGTAATAATCTTTTTTAGTCTTTTCCATAAAAACAAAGAAATATCTTTAATTCTTTATATTATTTAATAAAAACTTTAAAATTAATTTTATTAACTTACTTTTACCTTTTTCACCTTTAATAACGGTTTGGCGGCTTCTTCTAACTCTTTTATTGCAGTGTTAATCGCTTTTTTGTCTTTTTTAATTAATGCCTTCTTTAGTTTTTCTAATTTACTTTCTACTTGTTTCTTTTCTTTGGAAGTTAAAGTATCACCATATTTTTTTAATTTTTCTTGGATAGTAAAGTATTTAATCCGACCGCGCATCAAGGGTTTTTTAAGTTCCTTAAGAGCAGTAATCAATTCTTTGCTTCCGAATCTTCTTAAAATTCTCTCTTCAATTTGTCTCACTCTTTCCCGTGTGATGTTAAGTTTGTTACCAATCGCTTGTAAAGTATAGGGAATTTCGCCGCCCAAACCGTATCTTAATCTGATAACTTCTTCCTCTCTTTTTGTTAAAGATTTAAGTATCTTTTCAAGTTTTCCATCTAAATTACTTACCATAATTTCTCCTTTTTAAGATTTACTATCTTCATCATAAACTTCATAATCTTTTTTATCTTTTTCTTCTTTAGTTCGAGCCTGTTGATACATTGCTTCGGCCAAACGGTGGCTTGCTCTTTGTAATTCATCAATCGCTTTTTCTATTTCTTCTTTACTATCTCCTTTCATTACTTCTTTCAATCGGTTTAGTTTTTCTTCAATTTCTCTTCTATCACTTTCTGATATTTTATCTCCAAACTCTTTTAAATTTTTTTCAATTGTGTAGGCTAAGGTATCAGCTTTATTTCTCGCTTCCACTAATTCTTTTTTCTTCCGGTCTTCTTCCCGATGCATTTCTGCTTCTTTAATCATTCTTTCAATTTCTTCTTTTGTTAATCCAGAAGAAGGAATAATTCTCATACTCTGTTCTTTTTTGGTGGCTAAATCGCGAGCAGTAACATGTAAAATACCATCCGCATCAATGTCAAAGATAACTTCAATTTGGGGTACTCCTCGAGGAGCCGGAGGAATACCATGCAATTCAAATCTTCCTAAACTTTTATTATCAGCCGCCATTGGTCTTTCTCCTTGAAGCACATGAATAGTAACAGCGGTTTGATTATCTTCAGCAGTAGTAAAAATCTGGCTTTTTCTTACCGGAATAGTAGTATTTCTTTCAATTATTTTGGTAAAAACACCACCAAGAGTCTCAATGCCTAAGGAAAGAGGAGTAACATCTAAAAGAACGATATCTTTAATTTCCCCAGCCAACACTGCTCCTTGAATAGCAGCTCCGATCGCTACCACTTCATCAGGATTAATTCCTTTGTGAGGTTCTTTACCAAAAAAGTCTCTCACTACCTCCTGAACCCTAGGCATTCTAGTTTGTCCACCTACTAAAATAACTTCGTCAATATCTTCCGGTTTTAATTTAGCGTCCGATAAACAATTCCTTACTGGTTCTAAAGTTTTTTGAATTAAATCTTCTACCATTGCTTCTAAACGTGCCCGGGTTAATTTTAATTCCAAATGGATTGGGCCTCTTTCGGGATCAGAATAAATAAAAGGCAAACTTATTAAAGTTTCATATTTAGTAGAAAGCTCTCTTTTTGCTTTTTCTGCTGCTTCTCTGATTCTTTGTAAAGCAGTACGGTCTTTAGAAAGATCAATCTTAAACTCTCTTCTTGCTTCTTCTAAAATCCATTCAACAATTCGGGCATCAAAATCATCTCCTCCTAAATGGGTATTACCATTAGTAGCGATTACTTCAAAAACACCTTCTCCGATTTCTAAGATAGAAATATCAAAGGTACCACCACCTAAATCATATACCGCAATTTTTTCGTTTTTTTTCTTATCTAACCCATAAGCCAACGCAGCAGCAGTAGGTTCATTGATAATTCTTAACACTTCTAAACCAGCAATCTTACCAGCATCTTTTGTGGCTTGCCTTTGGGCATCGTTAAAATAAGCAGGAACAGTAATAACTGCCTTTTCGATTTTTTCGCCTAAATATTGTTCTGCAGCATTTTTTAAATACTCTAAAATCATCGCCGAAATCTGAGGTGGCGAATATTTTTTCCCTTCCACTTCTACCCAGGCATCTCCATTATCAGCCGGCACCACTTTATAAGGAACTAATTTTATCTCTTCCGTTACTTCTGAATATTTTCTTCCCATAAATCGTTTGATTGAGTAAATTGTTTTATCAGGATTGATTATTGCTTGCCTTTTTGCTAGAGTCCCAACAAGCCTTTCTTTTCCAAAAGCAACAACCGAAGGAGTGGTCCTTTCTCCTTCCGGATTTGGAATAACTACCGGTTGACCTTTTTCCATTACTGCCACTACAGAAAAAGTTGTTCCCAAATCTATCCCAATTACTCTTTTTCCCATATCACCTCCTTTGTATCTTCCATATTTATTAGACTCATTTATTCCTCCGAAGGATTTTGTTTTTCTTTACTAACTATTACCTGAGCAGGCTTTAATACACAATCTTTATAGATATAACCTTTACTAACCTCTTCAACAATTGTGTTCGGTGGAACTTTATCAGTTTCTACATAACCCACAGCTTCAGCATATTTTGGGTCAAAGTCTTTTTCTAATAAAGAGTATTCTTTTAATCCATGCTTTTCTAAAATACTTTTTATTTGATTATAGATTATTTCCAAACCCCTTTTTAAACTTTGAAAATTATTGTTTAATTGAGAATGAAATAGGGCCCGATTAAAATTCTCTAAGACCGGAATAATATCCATAAAGAATTCTTTCAAACTTAATTCTTTTGCCATCAATACTTCCCTTTCTTTTCTTTTTCGGAAATTATCAAATTCTGCTAATAAACGTAAATAGCTATCTTTTAATAAACTTACTGGTCCTACTTTCTTTTTTTCCATCTTGACTTTATATTATTTTAATATTATAATATACCAAAAAATTAATGATTTGTCAACAAGTAAAGCTAAGGAGGAAATATGGAAATAAAAATAGTTGAGATAAAAAAACCAACTGATGTAAATATCATTTTAGGTCAAAGCCATTTTATCAAAACGGTGGAAGATTTGTACGAAGTAATTGTTAGCACTAATCCTAGTGCTAAATTTGGTATTGCTTTTTGTGAGTCTTCCGGTCCCTGTTTGGTTCGTTGTGAAGGAAATGATGAGGATTTAAAAAGTTTAGCTGTTGAAAATGCTTTAAATGTTGGTGCTGGTCATTTTTTTATTATCTTTTTAAGAGATGCTTATCCAATAAATATTTTAAACGGAATAAAGCAAGTTTGTGAAGTTTGTTCGATATATGCGGCCACGGCTAATCCATTAAAAGTGATTGTTGCTGATGATGGAGAGGGTCGAGGAATTTTAGGAGTGATTGATGGCTTAAAACCAAAGGGAGTAGAAAAACTAGAAGATATTGAAAAGAGAAAAAAATTTCTGCGAGATATTAAGTATAAATTATGATTTGGATTGAAAATATTGGCAATTACGAAGGAAAAGAAGTTGTTTTAAAAGGTTGGGTATATAATAAAAGGTCTTCGGGTAAAGTAAGATTTGTGTTAATTAGAGATGGTACGGGCATACTTCAGGCGGTCTTTTCCGCTCAAGAAGTAGATGAAAATTCTTTTGATTTAGCTGATAAGGTGACTCAAGAATCTTTAGTAGAACTTAAAGGAATAGTGCGAAAGGATGAAAGAGCACCCGGAGGTTTTGAATTGGTTGCTAAGGAATTGAAACTTTTAAGTTCCTCAGAAAATTATCCGATTACTAAGAAAGAACATGGTGTTGATTTTCTTTTGCAACACCGTCATCTCTGGATTCGTTCAAGAAAGCAGTTTGCTATTTTAAGAATTCGTGCTGAAGTAATAAAAGCTTGTCGCGATTTTTTAGATAACAAAGGGTTTATTCTTATTGACGCACCAATTTTAACACCCACCTCTTGTGAAGGAACTACAACTCTTTTTGAGGTTAACTACTTTGATAGAAAAGCTTATCTTTCTCAAAGTGGACAACTTTATAATGAAGCAGCGGCAGCAGCTTTTGGAAGAGTTTATTGTTTTGGTCCAACTTTTCGGGCAGAAAAATCGAAGACGAGAAGACATTTGACAGAATTTTGGATGGTTGAACCAGAAGCAAGTTTTATGGAACTTTTTGATATTATTGAGTTAGCAGAAGAGATGATTGTTTATATTGTAGAAAGGGTTTTAGAGAAAAGAAAAAAAGAATTAGAAATTTTAGAGAGAGATGTAAGTTTATTATCAAATATTAAAAGGCCCTTTCCTAGAATAACTTATGATGAAGCAATAAAGAGATTACAAGAAAAGGGTTTTAAGATAAATTGGGGAGATGATTTTGGCGGAGATGAAGAGACCTTTTTATCTAATCTTTATGAGAAACCGTTGGTAATTTATTATTATCCAGCAAAATGTAAAGCCTTTTATATGAAGAGATTAAAAGAAAATCCCGAGATTTCTTTATCGGTTGATATTTTGGCACCCGAAGGATATGGTGAAATCGTTGGTGGTGGACAAAGAGAAGATGATTTAAAAGAATTGGAAAAAAGGTTAATAGAATATAATCTACCAAGAGAACCTTTTGAATGGTATTTAGATTTAAGAAAGTATGGTAGTTTTATCCATTCTGGTTTTGGTTTAGGAATAGAAAGAACCGTTGCTTGGATATGCAAGATTAAACATATTAGAGAAGCGATACCTTTTCCCAGAATGTTAGATAGAATTTATCCTTAAAAACTAAGAAATAAGCTCTTTGAGAAATTTTTTTAATTGAAAAAGGGCTTTTGCCCGATGGCTTATTTTGTTTTTCTCTTCTCCAAGAAGAGCAAAAGTTTTGTTATAACCTTTTGGAATAAAAATTGGGTCGTAACCAAAACCTTTATCTCCCATTTTCTTTTCACTGATATAACCCTCGCACTCGCCTTCAAAAAATTTTACTTTCTTTAAGGATAGAGATAAGGCAATCACACATTTGAATTTTGCTTTTCTTTTTTCCTTTTCAACTCCTTTTAATAGTCTTAGGACTTTTTTTATATTTTCTTCATCATTTTTCTTTTTGGCAAAGTGAGAGGATTTTATACCCGGTGCGCCATTTAAGTAATCAATCATTAAACCTGAATCTTCACCAATGCTAATATAGCCTGTTTGTAATAAACCGGTGATCGCTTTTTTGTAGGCATTTTCATAGAAACTATCACCATCCTCTTTGCAAACAAATTTAATCTTTAAATCCTTTGGGGTTAGAAGTTCAATATTTAAATCAGAAAGAATTTCTTTTATTTCTTTTATCTTTCCTTTATTATTAGTGGCTAAAAAGATTTTCATGATTTTCATAAATATTTTTGATACCTTTTATTTTCTTTTAATATTTTTAAGAAATTTTTTATTTTATCAAACTCTTTTTTATTACAGGCAAAGATAAGGTCTTTATCTTTTATCAAAATCAAATCTTTTATTCCTAAAGAAAAGATGGGTAAATCCTTGGTATAAAATATAGAATTTTCTGTATCCCAGGTAAAAATATCTCCAATTTTTACATTCTTTCCTTCGTCTTTATCATAATATCTTTCTAAGGCTAAAATTGAGCCTACATCGTCCCAGTCAAAGTTACTTTTTATTACTGCAATCCTTTCTGCCTTTTCCATAATCGCATAATCAACCGAAATATTTTCTGCTCTTTGGTAAATATCCTCCAATAATTTTCTTTCTTTTTTTGTTCCCAAATATTTTTCTAATAATTTTAAATCTTCATAAAAAGAAGGCATAAATCTTTCTACCTGTGTTAAAAAATAACTCACTTTCCAAACAAACATTCCACTATTCCAAAGAAATCTTTTACTTTCTAAAAATTCTTTCGCTTTTTCATAATTAGGTTTCTCAATAAACCTTTTTACTAAATAACTTTTTAAATTGTTTTCTTCTTTTATTAAATTATCAATCTCAATATAGCCATAGCCCGTAGCGGGATAGGTGGGTGGTATACCAAAGGTTAATAAATAATCCTCTTGGGCTATTTGGAAAGCAAAATTAACACATTTGTGAAATTCATTAAAATTTTTAATCAGATGGTCAGCAGGTAAAACAATTGTTAAGGCATCTTCTACTTCTTTTTTTATATAAAGAGAAGCCAAAGCAATGGCAATGGCAGTATTTTTTGATTGGGGTTCAATTATTAAATTATTTTCTTTTAATTTTAATAAATTTCTTGTAATTTTTGCCAAATCTTTAGGGATAACATATTTTTGATATTTTAAAGGAATAATTTTGCTAATTCTTTCTTTAGTTAGTTTTAAAAGGGATTTATTATAAAAAAGTTTTAAAAATTGCTTTGGTTTTTTAAATCGACTTAAAGGCCAAAATCTTTCTCCTCGCCCACCAGCAATTATTATGGCGTATTTTTTAAAATCTTTCATAGCTTCTAATTACTGCTTTCAAAAGACCGCCTAAAAAATTTGTTTTAATAATTAAGGGCAAATAATCTTTTCCTTCCTGAATATAAATACTTCCCAAAATTTTCGCTTTTGGTTTAGTTTGGGGACAAATTTCATAGACATAAAAAGAACCAATTTTAGTATTAATAAATAATCTTCTCTTTTTTTCTAAAATTACTTCATAATTTTTTTTATTATGATGGAGAAAACAATTTTTTACCATTTCTTTTTTGGCAATAATTTTACGAATATAAAACCAAAAAGTCAATATATCTTTTATTTCATTAATTAGCGGAAAAGAGGAGTTGTCATTATAAATAATTTTACTATTTTTGTAATCAAAATAAATACTACACTGCTCTTTGTAATTTTTTTCATTAATACTTTTATAAGTAAATAAAGTCTTAAAATCAGTATCGGCATAACTTATTAAAGTATCATTAATTTCAAAAAATAGAGATAAATTTTTATCGGAATTTAAATAAGAAGAGAATTGATAGACTTCCTTTTCTTGATAAATTAATTTTTTACATTCTAATTTTAGAGAGCCAACTTTAATAAATCCTAAATAGAGGTCGTAATTAATTATCTCATTAAAAAAATTAAAAAGAAAGAAAAAAAACATAAAATAAAAAGCCCCGAGAGTTTAATCTCGGGGCTTCCTCATAGGATTTTCAATTGTTATTGAGTTTTTACCCAACGAAGTCCTTTAATTTTTTGATAGGCTACTTTGATATCAACTCGGGCTCCGCTAATAGATTTAATCAAAATTTTACCAAAATTATCGTCCAAGGAATATCCATTATTGTCTCGGTCAAGCCAAAGATAATATACTCCATTTATTTCAATATTTTTTCTTTGGGTTGAATAATTGTTTGGTGGAGGTGCCATATTTTCATTATCAAAATTACCGGAAGCCACTGAAGAGATAGCATTTCCTTTATCATTATAATTAGGGGATATATAATCGCCAGGGTTAACAATAGACATAGGAGCAAATTCCCCACGGTCATCAAAAATATAATCTAAATTTGGCCAATTTGCTTGATTGCCGATTGCTAAAGGAATTGCTCCATTATCAGTTAATTGTAAACCACTTGGATGATTAGGGTCTGGGTCACTGGCACCATAAACAGTGACTTCACTTACTACCGGTGTTAAATCTAAACTCCATTTTTCGCTTTCCTCTTTTTTTCTATAAGCAGATACTTCAATTAATTTAGCCGGACCGCTAACATCATAAGTAGTGACTGTTGAAGGAAGGGTGGTATCTTTTTTCCCATCCACATAGATATAATAACCATCAGCATTAGCTACTTGTGTCCAAGTTAAACGAAGTTTAGCACCATTGTCAATTGGCTGATAAGAAACTTCTGGTTTTTCTGGTGTTAATACCTCTTCACAACCAATAAAAAGAATAAATAACAAAACTAAAAATATAAGTTTGATATACTTCTTCATTTTTTCCTCCTTTTACTTTCTTGTTGGTGGTTTTACTTTTGGTGTTGGTGGCTTTGGTGCTTCTGGTTTTGGTGCTACTGGTTTTTTGATATGGAATTGTTGATAGTGTTCTTCATAAGTTGCCTTTAAAGAATCTAAGGTTGCTGTTAAAGTATTTATTTTTGCTTTCAACTCGGTTATTTCGCTGTTTAACTTATCCATCTGCTGAGTAATCTGTTGTCCTGGTTGACAATTTAAAAATAATAATATGCTAAAAAATAAAAAGAGAGTGATTAAATATCTCATTTTATTTCCTCCTTTTAAATAATTATTTTTAACCATTAATATAGAATAACAAATTTTTCTGATTTGTCAAATAGTAAAGTAGAAGTGAGATATATAGAAATGCCTTGAAATTAAAGGAAAAGAGCCTTTTTAAAGAAAGCACAAAATGGTAATTATATTATAATTTGATTACTGCCACCTTATACTGGCAATGATGTCTTAGTCAAATATATCTTTCTTTAAAACTCTTTAAAACCAATCGGATTAAAACCAGCAATAAAGGAAATTCCTATATTTACAAAAAGGGTAGTAATTTTTTCTTTATCTAAGCCGGTCTCTCCATAAAAAGATAAAAAAGGATGCCAAAGAGAATAATATACGCCCATTCCTATTTTGGTATATTTCTCAGAAAAAGACCATTTATTAAACCTAAAAAATAGATAGAAAACTTGCGAAGCAAAAATATTATTCTCTTTCTTTGTCCAATTGATAAAAGGTAGCCAATAAAAATATAAAGCACCCATATCTTTCGCTATCCATCTTTCACTTTCCATAACTGCTTCTACCATTTCCACTCCAACTCCAAAACTGATTGGTGGTGAAAAACCAAAAGCAACTTTGCCTCCTCTTATTTCCACCAAAGATAAAGGAGCACTCCAACCAAAATCTAAACCCTCAAAATACCACCATCCTTTTATTTTAAATTTCTCAGCCCTATTTACATTGGGTAAAAAGAAAATAGTAAAAATAGTAATTATTATAAAAAATATCTTTTTTTTATTAAAAAAGCCCATTCTTTTTAAGTATAACAAGTTTTATAGAAATGTCAATTATTCTTAGTAGAGGAAGTATATAAAAGTGCTTGAAATATAAGTTTTTTAAAATAATAGACCCCATTCTAGCTATTGTATGAATAATTATTGTATGAATAATTTCACTTACAAATCCTTAGGTTTAACCCATTTGAATTAGAACTTAGATAACGATGTCTTAACCAAGTATAAATATAAAGAAGATAGTTTAAAAACCTAAAAAAAGGATATCAGATAGTATACCATATACTATACTGCCCCCTTTTTATTTGAAAGAAAAATCCCCTGGCTTAATTAGAGTAGCATTTAAGAGATATTTAAAAGGATTATCTATTTACCCTTTAATACCCCCTTATTTAGTCTTTTTCTTAATAACTTCTCTTTATTTGAATTCCTACGCTTATAAATATTCCTTTTCTTTATCATTTCTTAATACCTCTTCTAAATATACCCTTCTATATATATAACGAAAAAGTAGCCCCTTAGGTTAGTATTTTTTTAAAGAAAAATAAATTGCTTATTTTAATTTATTTCCAAGGTTCCCATTTTTTCAATAAGAAATGGGATAGAAAAATGGCAATTACAAAGACTTCATTCTTTGTATATTTTAGATATTGTGCTTCTCGTTATTTGCTATTTTATGAGTGATAATAATTTTATATTTTTGATAAAATAGAATAAAGGATATTTGGATAACTTAAAACTTTTATTTGGTATTCTTTTTCGTTTTCTTTAAAGTTAATTACATAGGTTTTTTGATAGATTTCCTTTAATAGATAACCTTTTTCTTTTGGAATTTTTAATGTTTTTCTTTTTAGAAATTTTCTTATTCTTTTTTTAATAAGATTTTTTAAAGAGTTTAAATTTGTTCCTTTTAAAGCAGAAATAAAAATAGCATTTGGGTATTCTCTTTTTAATCTTAATAATTGGGCTTTTTCAAAAATAAGGTCTATTTTGTTAAAAACTAAAACAATCTTTTCTTCGTCACAACCAATCTCTTTTAGAGTTTCTTTTACAATATTAATCTTTTCGTGCAAATTTTCCGCAGTAGCATCAACTAGATGGATAATTAAATCACTCCTTTTAATATCTTCTAAGGTAGCATGAAAAGCAGAAATTAGTTGAGGAGGTAGGTTTTTGATAAAACCGATAGTATCAGTAATTAAAACTTTGATATTAGGAAAAATCTCAAAAGCTTTAGTATTGGCATCTAAAGTGGCGAAAAGTTCATCAGAAATATAAACATCTTCTTTTGTCAATGTTTTAAAAAGGGTTGATTTTCCTGAATTGGTATAACCAGCCAAAGCAATTTTAAAGAAATACTCCCTTTGCTGTCTTTGGATTTCTTTAGTTTTTTTTAACTTTTCTAAACTTTTCTTTAAGAAATGAATTCTTTCTCTTATTTTTCTTTTATCAACTTCTAATTGTTTCTCACCGGGCCCTCGGGTTCCGATACCACCGCCCAATTGAGAAAGGGTCGTACCTTTGCCCGTAAGCATAGTCAGTTGATAATAAAGTTGGGCAAGTTCTACCTGTAACATTGCTTCAGCGGTATGAGCGTGGCGAGCAAAAATATCCAAAATCAAAGCACGGCGGTCGATAGTTCGCACCTTAATTATTTCTTCAATATTTCTTATCTGAGAAGGGGTAAGTTGATTATCAAAGATTAATAAATCCACTTTGTGTTGTTGGCAGATTCTTTTTAATTCTTCGATCTTACCTTTTCCTAATAGAGTTTTTGGTGAAGGGTGTTCTTTTACTTGAATAAAGCTGCCTAAGGTTTCGCCTCCAGCAGTTTCAGTGAGAGCTTTTAACTCTTCTAAATCGCTGATTTTCTTATATTTTTCTTTGCTATTCTTTACTAAAGCAACTAAGATTACCCTTTCTTTCATAGTTTT
Organism: Caldifarciminota bacterium; assembly: GCA_025060715.1. Taxonomy (GTDB): domain Bacteria; phylum Hydrothermota; class Tepidihabitantia; order Tepidihabitantales; family DTDR01; genus DTDR01. Next base: position 44,871 of record JANXBG010000001.1, read on the forward strand.
TTTAAGGAGAAAAGTATTCTTTGCAAAAAAGTAGAGAGATTACCAATTATTAAAATTATTAAAAGATAATTAAAATATTTTTTCAATATAAAAGAACCGATTATTAAAAATAACATTCTTATTGGTCTCTCAAAGATACCAACTTTACATTCAATACCCACTCCTTCGGCCCGGGCTCGAGCATAGCTTACAAAAAAAGACGTAGCAAAAGTCAAAAAAGGAAGGATAGCTACTTCTGATTTTTGGTAATAAAGAAAAATGCCCAAAAAGATGAAAAATTCGGTCAAGCGGTCAATAACAGAATCTAAAAAGGCGCCTTTTTTACTTACCTTTTCTCTTTTTCGGGCAATTTCACCGTCTAAAGTATCGGCTAAAGCAATAAAAATTAGAAAAATGCCGGCAATAAAAAAATTTCCTCTAAAATAAAAATAACCAGCGAAAAGAGAAAAAAATAAACCACTAAGAGTAATTAAGGTTGGCGATACTTTTAGATAGGTTAAAAATTTAACAAAAAAATAAAGAAAATTTACTAATCTTCTTTTTGTTTCCTCTTTCACTCCTCTTTTCCTTTCACAATGAGAACAATTTCACCTTTTATTCTCTTTTCTTTTTCTAATCTTTTTTTTAAAATTTCAATTATTTCACTGATCTTTCCTCTTAAAACTTCTTCAAATTTTTTTGTTAATTCCCGACAGAGGGCAATTTCTCTATCACCTAAAATCTCTAAGAGAGTATTAAGGGTTTTCATTATTCGATAAGGAGATTCATAAAAAATTATTGTTCTTTCTTCATTTATTAAATTTAATAATTTTTTTCTTTTTCTACCTTCTCTTTTTGGTAGAAATCCTTCAAAGACGAAGCGGTCGGAAGGTAAGCCAGAAACAATTAAACCAGCAATCATTGCTACTGGCCCCGGGATAGGACTAACTTTTATTCCTTCTTTGATAGCTTCTCTTACTAGATAATAACCTGGGTCAGATATAACCGGTGTTCCGGCATCCGAAACGAAAGCCAAATCCTTTTCTTCTTTTAAAAGTTGAATAAGCTTTGGTGTTTTTGTAAATTTATTATACTCATTATAGGAAATCAAAGGTTTTTTAATCTGATAATGGTCAAGTAAAATTTTTGTTTGTTGGGTATCTTCACAAACAATATAAGAAACTTCTTTTAATATTTCTAAGGCTCTTAATGTTATATCTTTTAGATTACCAATAGGGGTGGCAACTAAATATAAGGTTCCGCTCATTTTTTGTTATAGTGGATTAGCCTTAAGATATCACCTGCGAGATAGAAAGAACCAGTTACTACTAATAACTTTTTTTCTTTGTTGGCTTTTTTAAAAATATAATTAAAGGCTTTTTTTACTGAAGAGAAGGCCCGGTGTTTTAATTTTAATTGTTGAGCAATTTTTTTTAATCTATTTAAAGGAGTTGCTCTTTTTGTTTTGGCTTTTGTAAATACTATCTCCTCACAAATAGGTTTTAAATGTTTTAACATTTTATAACTATCTTTATCTTTAGCAACTCCAAAAAGAAAATAATATCTTCTTAAATTATTCATTTTTATTAAAGTCTCTTTCAACGATTTAATAGAGATTGGATTATGAGCGGTATCAATAATAAAAAAATTGCCATTGTAAGGAATGTAAGAAATTCTTCCTAGAAGAGGAACATTACTGATTCCTTTTTTTATACTTGAATAGTTGATTAATTTATGTTCTTTACTTAAAAGGAAAAGGGCAGTAAGGGCTAAGCCGATATTCTCTTTTTGAAATTCGCCAATTAAGTTAGTGTGAATAATATCACTTTTTAAATTCTCTTCGAAGGTCTTCTTTAAAAAATTAACACAAAAAGATGTACCTTGTGGAGAAATATTTACTAATTGAAAAGAAAAATAATCATCCGAATAAAAGATAGGAGAATTTCTTTCGCTACAAACTCTTTGAAATACTTTGTCAACCGATTTTTTTTGGCGAAAGGTCACTAAGGGTACCTCTTTATGAATTATTCCTGCTTTTTCATAAGCAATTTTTGCTAAAGTATTTCCCAAAATCTCAGTGTGGTCATAATCAATGCGAGCGATTATTGAAATAATTGGATTTACTACATTGGTGGCATCTAAACGTCCTCCTAAACCTACTTCTAAAACGATAAAATCATGTTCTTTTCTTAAGAAGAATAAGAAAGCAATAGCAGTTAAGGATTCAAAAAAGGTTAATTTATGTTTTTTTATCATTTTTTTTAATTGAAAAGTTAATTCGGTAAATTCTTCTTTATCGATTAGATTATTTTGAAACTGAATTCTTTCCCGAAAGCTTACTAAATGGGGAGAGGTATAAATTCCAACTTTATAACCACACTCTTTCAAACAATTTCCCAACAACATAGTAGTAGAACCTTTTCCTTTTGTGCCCGCAATTAAAATCGGATTTTTTAAAAAAAGGTGAGGATTGCCAATTTCCGCAAGAAAATTTAGAAAACGAATTAGTTTGAAATCATTATAATTTGCCTTTTTTCTTTCATAATTAATTAAAGACGATAAAAAATTAATTGCTTTTTTATAAGAGTTCATCATATTTGAAGTTTAAAAAATAATACCAATTTTTTGAAAAATTTCAATAATTATTAAAAAATTTTTTAAACAAAAATTTACCTCCTTAAATTTTTAATAAAAAATTTTTTTAAAAAACTTTTTAAATGTTTATAAGTTATTAAATTTCAATGACTTATTAAATAATAATTAAAATAAAAAAATCGCTTGACATTTCGTTTAATTTTATTATATTTTGGTTATGAATGGTGATAATGTTAATGAAATAGGCACAAAAATAAATTTTAGTGGGGAAGAAAGGGGTTATGATTTTATAAGTGTTTATTTTCATACTATTGATGAAAAGGGCAGGATTGCAATTCCGTTATCTTTCCGTTTAGCCCTTCCACAAGAATCAAAAGATAAATTATTTATCAGCCCAGGCCTCAGTAAAACAATCTTTTGTTATCCCACCCCTGAATGGAAAAGATTTCGGAATTGCGTCCTGTCCTTTCTTTCTCATTTTGAAGAAAGTGAAAGAAAAATTTTATGGTGGATAAGTCTAAATACTTATGAGGTTTTTTTAGATAATCAAGGTCGGATTTTTTTACCGGAAGAATTAAGGAAATGGGCAAATCTATCAAAGGTAGGGGTAATCTTTGGAGCAGCTTGGTATTTGGTAATTTGTAATGAAGAAAAGTTTGAAGAGATAAAAAAACATGGAGAAAACAATTTTGAGGGTTTTATTAAAAAGTTATACGAAGATGGGAAGATTCGTTGAAGAAAATTTTCATATTCCAGTTATGTTGAGAGAGATAGTTGATTTTTTCTTTCTTAATCCACAAGAATTAACAAATAAGTATTTTCCTAAAAAGAAAGTAACTTTTGTTATAAAAGAGACTCCGGAGGTTTTTTTAGATGCCACAGCTGGTGGTGGGGGACATTTATTTTCTTTAATTAATTATTATCAACAAATTTTCCCAAAAAATTTTAGAAAGGCAATTTTTATTGGGTTAGATATTGATAAAGAAGCGATTGATTATTTAGAGGAAAAGAGGAAAAAATTTGGATTAGATAATCTTTTTATTCATTGGGAAAATTATAGAAATATAAAAAGATTATTTAGTGAGGTTTATCAGAGAAAAGAAGTTTGTCGGATTTTATTTGATTTAGGTATCTCTTATTATCAAGCAAAAAGTTCAAAGAGAGGATTTTCTTATGATACCGATGGAGTAATTGATATGCGTTTTGATCCTATTCGCCAAGAAAAGAGTGCTCTAGATGTTATTAGGGAATCAAATTTAGAAAGGTTAAAAAAAATTTTAAAAGAATTTGGTGAAGAGGTTAAAGCCGAAAAGATTGCAAAAAGAATTTTTCAGAATAAAGATAAAATTGAAACTACCAACGATTTAAAAAAAATAATCCTTTTAACAAGTGGAAAAAGAAGTGTTCCCCGCGTCTTTCAAGCATTGAGAATATTTGTTAATAACGAATTAGAAAATTTAAAAATTGGTTTAAGAGAGGCTTTTTTAATTTTAAAGAATGGCGGCCGATTGGCAGTAATTGCCTATCATTCTTTAGAAGATCGTATCGTTAAGAGATTTTTTAATGAGTGGGAAAAAGAAGGAAAAGGAAAAATTCTTACTCCTAAACCAATAATTCCTTCTTTTTTTGAAATTGAAAATAATAAATCAGCTCGTAGTGGAAAATTAAGAGTATTTTTGAAATATGAAAAAGTTTAATTTAATTATTTCTCTCTTTTTTTTATTCGGTTTTTTTCAATTGATTTTGGTTTATAAAAATTTTCAACTGATGAATAAAATAACTCATTTAGAAGATGAAAAAAAATTGCTAATGGTAAAAATTAAGAAAGAAGATATATATTTAGATAGTTTATCTACTCTTTTCTATTCTTTTGTGATAAAAGAAAGTTTAGAAATAGAGCCGATAAGTGGTTTTTTCCCCAAAAAGGATAAAGATTCTTTTAATCTATTATTTTTAACGCCGGTGGCTAATAAAGAAAATGGTGAAGAATGATTTATGGAAATTTAAATTAGCAAAAATTTATTTTTCAGTAGTTTTTTTTATTATAGTTGGCTTATTAGTAAAACATCAAATCTTTGATTTTCAAAAATATCAATCAGAAGCTAAGATTTATCATTTAAAAAAATCAATCCTTTTTCCCAAAAGAGGTGAAATATTTGATAGAAAAAAGAGGATTTTAGCATATACTTCCTCGATTTTTGAATTAGAAGTTTATCCTCAATATTTAAGTGAAAGAAAATTATCTATTGCTTGTTCTTTACTTTTAAAATTTTTCCCCCAGTATTCTTTTTCGCAGATTGCTCAGCGCCTGACAAAAAAGCATTTTCTTTATTTCACAAAAACTCTGGATTACGAAATAGGAAAACTTTTACAAAAAGAAATATATAAAAAGGGTTTACATAATGTCTTATATCTCAAAGAAAATTTTAAGAGGGTTTATCCTTATGAAGAAGTTATTAATTTGTTAGGATTTCTGAATAATAAAAAAGAGGGAGTATTTGGTATTGAAAAAAAATTTAATCAATTCTTAAAAGGAAAAGAGGGTTATTGGTATTTACAAAAAGATGCTTTTGCTAATCTTTATTCTTATCCTGATTATCCTAAAGTGGCTCCTATTGATGGAGAAGATCTATATCTAACTATTGATTTAGATGTTCAGAGATTAGCATATGAAGAATTAAAAAAGGGGGTAGAAAAAGAGAAAGCAAAAAAAGGGGGGTGTTTAATTATTGATTGTGAGAGTTTAGAAGTTTTAGCTTTAGTTGATTATCCTAACATAAACCCGGATTTTTTTTATTTAACTCCAGCTAGTATGTGTGAATCCTTTGAACCAGGTTCAATTTTTAAATTAGTAATCTTAGCGACTATTTTGTCTTTTTATGAAAAAGAAGACTTTTTGAAGAAAAGTTACGATTTACGAAGAGGATATTTAGAGGTCGGAAAAAAAAGAATTTATGATGCCGAAAGAAAAAAATTAGGTATTGTTGATTTTTCTGATATTTTTATTTATTCTTCTAATATTGGTGTTTCTCAATTAGCTTTGAAAATAAAAAAAGAAGATTTTTATAAAATGGTTAAAAAATTAAGATTTGGTCAAAAAGTGGACATTGGTATTCCTAATGAAAATAGTGGTTTTATTCCCTATTTTAAAAAGAAGCATTTTCCAGATATAGATTTTTGTAATAATGTTTTTGGGCAAGGAATTAAGACAAATTTATTGCAAATTGCTTTAGCTTACCTCGCTATTGCTCAAAACGGTTATTTTGTAAAGCCAATTCTTGTTAAAAAAATAGGTAAAAAAGTTTTCAAACCAGAAACATTAGAGAAAGTCATTGATGAAGAAAATGTTAAGTTAATAAAAGAAATTTTACATAATGTATGCGTTAAAGGTACAGGGAGACTTGCTCTTTTTTCTGAAGAGGTGAAGGTTTGCGGAAAGACGGGCACAGCCCAGAAATTTGATGAAAAGTTAAGAAATTATTCTAATACAAAATCAATAATCTCTTTTGTTGGTTTTTTCCCCATGGAAAAACCAAAATATTTAATTGCTCTTTTTCTTGACGAACCTAAAAAAAGTAGATTTGCTTCCGAAGGGGTTTGCCCAATTTTTAGAAATATTGCTTATAAACTCTGGTATATAAGAAATGATTTAGCTTACTTTAAAAAATGAAATTAATAGATTTAATTGAAGGAATAAATAATTTAGAAATAATTGGAAAAAAGGACATTCCAATTGAAGGGGTCACTTCTTTTTCTAAAAATGTAAAAAAAAACTATCTTTTTGCTGCGATTCCGGGATTTAAGACCGATGGTTTTCTTTATTTAGAAGAAGCGATAAAAAACGGCGCCACTGCTTTTTTATTACCAAAAAATAGAAGAAAAGATTTAGATAAAAAAAACAACTTCACTTATCTTTTTGTTGACGAAATAAGGAAAGTTTATTCCCTTATTTGTAAAAATTTTTATGGTCAAGTAGATAATAATCTTATTTTAATTGGCATCACTGGTACTCAAGGCAAAACTACCACCACTTATTTAGTTAAACATATTCTTAATTCTTTTGATATTCCTACTGGTTTAATAGGAACCATTAACCATTTTGATGGTGAAAATTGGATAAAATCTTTAAATACTACACCTGAAAGTGAATTTATTTATTCTTTACTTAGTAAACTTTATAAAAATAATATTAAATATTGTGTAATGGAAGTTTCTTCTCACGCTTTAGCATTAGATAGAGTATATGGTTTAAATTTTTCCGTTGCTGGATTAACCAATTTAGGTCATGACCATTTAGATTTTCATAAAAATATTGAAAATTACAAAAAAAGTAAAAGAAAATTGTTTGAATATTTAAAGATTAATGGTTGGGCAATAATTAATATAGATGATGACTTTGGGAAAGAATTAATTGATGAGTTAAATAAAAAAAGTATTAATGTGATCACTTATGGAATTGATTCTTCATCTTTAATAAAAGGTGAGATTTTGAAAACCGATTTGAAAGGAATGGAATTTATCGTTAAGATTAATGATAAAGAGATAAAAGGAAAAACAAAGATTTTTGGTAAATTTAATTTATATAATATTTTATTAAGTTTAGGAATTGCTAAAGCGTTAGGATTTAAAGAAGAAGATATTTTGAAAAAGGTTGAAGAGTTTAAAGGAGTGCCGGGAAGATTAGAACGGGTTGAAAATGGTTTAGGAATTAATGCTTTTGTTGATTATGCTCACACACCCGAAAGCTTAAGGGAGGTGTTAAAAACTCTTCGTTCCTTTAGCAAAAAATTAATTTTAGTTTTTGGATGTGGCGGCGAAAGAGATAGAGAGAAAAGACCTTTGATGGGAAAGGTTGCGTGTGAGTTTGCTGATATTATAATTATTACTCAAGATAATAGTCGTTCAGAAGATTTTAAAAGTATTTTGAAAGATATTTTAAAAGGGGTAAATAAGGAAGTAATTGTAGAAGAAGATAGGAGAAAGGCAATTGAAAAAGGAATTTCTTTAGCCAAAAAAGGAGACACTCTTTTAGTTGCGGGAAAAGGGCATGAGGATTATCAGATTATCGGCTGTGAAGTTTTTTATTTCAATGATCGAGAAGAATTAGAAAAAGCTTTTCAAAGATGTTGTATTTAATTTTTTATCCTTTAAAAGATATTTGGATTGGTTTTAATCTTTTTCGGTACATAACTTTTCGTGCTTTTTGTGGTAGTGCCCTGGCAATTATTTTGGTATTATTATTAGGTAAAAAAACAATTAATTATTTAAAAAAGAAAAATTTTATTCAACCAATAAAAGAATTTATGCCGGAAGGACATTTAAGAAAAAATATTCCCACAATGGGAGGAATTTTAATTGTTTTAGCCAGTTTGGTTTCTTTTCTTCTTTTTGCTGATATTACCAATCGGTATATAATTTTAGGTATTTTATTTTTCCTGGCTTTTGCTCTTTTAGGCTTTTTTGATGACTATTATAAAGTAAAAAGGAAAAAAGGATTAGATATCAAAACAAAATTGATTTTACAAAGTATAATAAGTTTTCTATTAATTATTTTACTTTATTTCTGGGCAGAGGATAGGAGTTTAAGAGGCATAACCCAAGTTCTCTTTTTTAAAAATATTCTTCTTAATTTTAAAAGTTTTTACCCAATAATTGCTTTTATTTTTATGTTGATAGTAAGTAACGGAATAAATTTTACCGATGGTTTAGATGGTTTAGCTGCTGGGTTGATTGCTATTTGCAGTGGAGTTTATGCGGTTCTTACTTATTGTGGCGGTAATTTTAAAATTGCCAATTATTTAAATTTGCTTTACATTAAAGAGGTGGGAGAATTAAGTATCTTTGCTTTAATCTTAATGGGCGCCTGTTTAGGGTTTTTGTGGTTTAACGCTCATCCAGCACAAATTTTTATGGGCGATGTTGGTTCTTTACCTTTAGGAATGATGTTGGGTTACTTAGCATTAGCTAGTAAACAAGAAATATTATTCATTTTTGCTGGTGGAGTATTTCTTTTAGAGTTTTTATCGGTTTTTTTACAGGTAATTTATTTTCGTATAACCAAAGGTAAAAGAATTTTCCAAATGGCACCTCTTCATCACCACTATGAAATGAAAGGAGAAAAAGAAGAAAAGATTGTGATAAGATTTTGGATTATTGGTGTTCTTTTAGGAATGATTGCTTTAGCAACTTTAAAGATAAGATGAGATATTTAATGTTAGGATTAGGAAGACAAGGTAAGGGAATTGTAGAATTTCTTTTAGAAAATAATGAAATTGTGTATGGATATGATAGAGATGAGGAAAAAAAGAAGGAGTTTTTAAAATATAAAAATTTTCAATGGGTAAAAGAGCAAGAGATTAAGAAACTAAGAAATAGGAAAGATTTAATTGTAATAGTAAGTGCCGGAATTAACGATGAAAATCCGGTAGTGAAAATGGTGAAGGAATTTCATCAAATAATCTCTGATATTGAATTTGTTTATTCTTTCATAAAAGATAGCATAATTATTGCTATTACTGGAACTAATGGAAAATCAACCACTACTTATTTAATTGGTGAGATCTTATTAAGAGACAAAAAAGATGTTTTTTACGGAGGTAATTTGGCACCAGGAAAACCTGCGATTGAAGCGGTGCGACTTAAGAAAAAGTTTAATGTATTAGAAGTTTCTTCTTTTCAGTTAGCGCGAATCAAAGATTTTAAACCTTATATTGGTGTTTTGTTAAACATTAGTTATGAGCATTTAGATTGGCATAAAAGTTTTGAAGAGTATCAAAGAATTAAAATGAGGATTTTCGAAAATCAAACAGAAAAAGATTATTGTGTAATTAATAAAAATTTAGTATTTAATCCTTATTTTAACGTTTTTAAACCCAAAATACTAACTTTTTCCGTTGAGGATAAATCGGCAAATGCCTATTATGATAAAGTGGAAAAAAAGTTTTTTATAAACTTAGGTGATCATATCTACTCAATTTTAAATATAGAAGAATTGAAATTTATTGGAAAAATTCACTACGAAAACATTTTAGCAGCTATTTTAGTTAGCAAAATTTTAGAAGTTAAAGAAGAAAATTTAATAGAAAGTTTAAAAAATTTTAAGGGGTTACCCCATCGTTTAGAACTGATTTTAGAAAAAAAGGGGAGAAAATATATAAACAACTCAATGTGTACTAATCCGGCAGCTGGTATCACTTCCTTATCCTTTTTTGATAAAAAGGTAATTTTAATTACTGGAGGAAAAGAAAAAAATTTGCCTTTAGAAGAATATATTAAAGCAGTTTCCCAAAAAGCGAAATATGTAATTTTGTTTGGTGAAAATAAAGAAAAATTAAAAGAGAAGCTTTTAGAGATAAATTATCACGAGTTTTTTTTAGCTGAAACACTTAAAGAGGCAGTAATAAAAGCTAAGGAAGTAAGTAAAGAAGGGGATATTATTCTTTTTTCACCAGCTTTTGCTAGTTTTGATTATTTTCGAGATTTTATTGAACGAGGAGAAAAATTTAAAGAAATTGTATATGAAATTGAAAAAGATAAAGATTGATTTAATCTTTTTAGAAATCCTTTTGCTTCTTACTCTTTTTTCTCTTTTAGCCATTTATTCATCTACAATGATTGAAGGTTCAATTTATTTTAAAAAACATTTTTTAAGAATAATTCTTGGTATTTTAGCACTTTTTATCGGTATTCTTATTCCTTATGAGTTTTGGAGTGGGAAGCGAGCAAAAATTTTGTATATTTTCTCTTTAGTTATTCTTTTTTTAACCATTCTTTTTTCTAAAATAATTAAATTTTCTGGAACAATTAGAGAATTTTCTATCTTCTCTTTAAAATTTCAACCACAAGAATTTTGTAAAATCGTTTTGCTCTTTTTTGTTGCCGATTTTTTGGCTAAAATAAGAGAAAGAAAAGAGTTAGGTAAATTTCATTATGAATTTTTGTTAATAATTTTATTAATCTTCTTAATTTTAATCCAACCAGCTATTGGGACCACAATAATTTTATCCTTAACAGTTTTTACAATGTTATTATTTGCCGGAATAAAATTTTCTATTATTTTTTTCTATATTTTAATTATTTTTTCTTTTCTTTTTACAGGAATAAATATTTTTCCGCATGCTAAAAGGAGATTTGAAGAATTTAAAAAAGGCAATATTTATCAACAATACCATTCTAAGATAGCAATTGGTTCTGGAGGTTTACTGGGAAAAGGATTAGGTTGTGGTAAACAGAAATTTAAATTTATTCCTAAAATTCATACTGATTTTATTTTTGCTGGAATGGCAGAAGAGTTGGGATTTATTATAATTTTATTTCTGTTATTAGGTTATTATTTTATTTTAATCAGAGGAATTACAATTGCCCAAAATGCTCCTACGGATTTTGGTAGATTTTTTGCCATCGGTTTTATTTTTATGATTTCTTTTTATATCTTTATACATATTTTTTCTGCCTTTGGTTTAATTCCTGTAACAGGACAACCTTTACCCTTTATATCTTATGGTGGCAGTGCTTTGATAAGCAATCTTTTTGGAATGGGAGTAATATTAAATATTTCACGAGAGGGAAGAACTTTTTATGAAATATAACATTTTTATTAGTGCAGCTGTCACGGGAGGTCATATAATGCCAGGAATAAGTATTTATGAAGAATTAAAAAAATTTGATTTTAATTGTATATTTTTAGGTAAAAAAGGTGGAATTGAAGAAAAAATATATAAAGATTACAATGTATCTTATTATTTATTACCTATCTATCATCCTTTTAGTAAAGGCCTAAAAGAAACAATGTTATTTTTTGTTACGTTTTTTTATAATATATTTAAATTATTGTATCTTTACTTACGGTTCAAACCAAAAGCGTTGATTGCCACTGGAAATTATTTTTGTATACTACCAATTTTAACCATGAAAATATTTTCCAAACCAATATATCTTTTAGAACAAAATACTGTTTTAGGGAGAACTGTAAAGTATTTTTCTATTTTTGCTGAAAAAGTTTTCTTAGGTTTCCCAATATTTAACGGTTATTTTTTAAAAAAATCAAAGTTTGTTTATACGGGTAATCCTTTAAGAAGAGAAATTAAAGAAGAGAGCTCAGAAAAAAGAGAAGAGAAATTTTGTTTAATTTTGGGAGGAAGTTTAGGAGCAAAAAAATTAGTGGAAATAGGTATAAGATTAGCTGAGGAATTTCCTAATGAATATTTTTTAATTCAAGGGGGGAAAAAAGAAGATAAAATAATTATAGAAAAGAAAAATTTAAAAAATGTAGAAATATTTAATTTTAGATCAAATATTCAAGAATATTTAAAAAAGGCTAAGTTAGTAATTGCTCGGGCAGGTGGAATGACGATATCAGAGATTTTATATTTAAATATTCCAGCAATTTTTGTTCCCTATCCCTTTGCCAAAGACAACCATCAACGAAAAAATGCTCAGTATGTAGCTAAAAGAACGGGAAGTTTTCTTTGTGAAGAAAATTGGGAAGAGATGAAAAAGATATTTTCTTTGTTACTCAGCAATGAAGAATTGAGAGAGAAGATAAAAGAAAATATGAAAAAATTTATAAAAAAGGAAGGAGCAACTTTAATTGCTAAATTTATTGCAGAAAAGGTAAAGAAATGAAAAAAAATGATTTGGTTTTTATTAAAAAAAGTTGGAAAGTTAAAAAGATTCATTTCGTAGGTATTGGTGGTAACGGAATGTCGGGTTTAGCGTTGGTTTTAAAAAATTTAGGTTTTGAAGTTTCTGGTTCAGATATTAAAAAAACTTCATTAACCGAATTTTTAGAAAAAAGTGGGATAAAAGTATACTATTTCCATTCTAAAGAAAATATAAAAAATGCCGAATTGGTAGTTTTTTCTTCTGCAATTCCGCCTTCTAATCCTGAATTAGTTTATGCTAAAAGTTTGGGTATTCCGGTAATTCCTCGTGCAGAAATGTTAGGTGAATTAATGAGAATGAAGTATTCAATTGCTGTTTCGGGTACTCACGGAAAAACAACCACTACTTCTTTAATTGCTCATATTTTAGAGTTTGCTAAAAAAGATCCCACAGTAATTATTGGTGGAAGAATATTAAGTATGAACAGCGGTGCTAAACTTGGTAAAAGTGAGTATTTAGTTTGTGAAGCTGATGAATCTGATAAAAGCTTTTTATTGCTTTTTCCGACTATTAGTGTTGTTACTAATATTGAACCAGAACATATGGAGCATTATAAAGATTTAATATCTTTAAAAAATGCCTTTTTAGAATTTTTAAATAAGCCACCTTTTTTTGGGCTATGTATAATTAATGAAGATGACATTAATTTAAGAGAAATGAAGAACTTAATAAAAAGAAGAGTTTTAAGTTATGGTCTTTCGGAAAAGGCCGATTTCCAGATTAAAAATGTAAATTTAAAAAGGAATTTTTCCTCTTTTGATGTATTTCATAAAAATCAAAAATTAATAACAGTAAAAATTCCTTTGTTAGGAATTCATAATGTGTATAATGCGACAGCTGCTATAATTGTGGCTAAGGAATTAGGGATAAAAGATGAAAAGATTAAAGAGGCGTTAAGGAGTTTTCAAGGTATTGAGCGAAGATTAGAAAAAAAGGGAGAAAGAGGGGGAGTAATTTTTTATGATGATTATGCTCATCACCCCACAGAAATAAAAGTCACCTTAAAAGCTTTACGACAAAAATATCCTAATAACCGGATTATTGCTCTTTTTCAACCACATCGATATACCCGAACTTTTTATCTTTGGGAGAGTTTTGGTGAAGCTTTTGAAGAGGCTAATATTATTATAATAACAGAAATTTATCCAGCAAACGAAGCTCCTATACCCGGAGTGAGCGGAAGGTTGATATACGATGCTGTTATTTCTAAGGAAAAGGATAAAGAAGTTTATTATTTAGAAACTTTTGAAAAAATTTATAAAGTAATAAAGAAAAAAATGAAAAGAGGAGATATTGTAATAACTCTTGGTGCAGGAAATATTAAAGAATTATGCGAGAGATTTTTAAAGGAATAAAAGGAGTTTTAATAGAAGAAAACTTTCCTCTAAGTAAAATTTCTTCAATTGGCATTGGAGGCAAAATTAGATATCTGATTAAAATTAAAAATAAAAATTCTTTACCTTTTGTAAAAGAAATTGTTGAAAAAGAAAAGATGAAATATGTCTTTATTGGGAAACTTACTAATATGCTTTTTCCCGAGGGGCTTTTAGAAGGAATGGCAATTCAATATCAAGAAGCTTATTTTGAACAATTAGAAAAAGATCCACCAATAATAAAAGTTGGTGCTGGTATAAGTTTGACAAATTTAATTTTGAAATTACAAAATCTTTCTATTTATGGATTAGAACCTTTAATTGGAATTCCTGGTAGTTTAGGCGGAGCTATTAAAATGAATGCAGGAGCCTTTGGAGTTTCTATATCCGATTTTTTAAGTGAAATAGAGGTATTTTCGTTTAAAGAAGGTTTTAAAATTTTAAAAAAAGAAGAGGTTAATTTTGGTTATCGCTATTCTTCTTTTAAAGATGAAGAGTTAATAGTGGGGGCAATCTTGATAGTTAAAAAAGAGAATCAAAAATATTTAATTGAAGAATACTTAAAAAAAAGAAATGAAAAATTTCCTAAAGGAAAATCTTTGGGATGTGTTTTTAAAAATCCTAATAATCTTTCTGCCGGAAAATTAATTGAAAAGGCTGGTTTAAAGAATTTTAATGTGGGTGATGCAGTCATTTCTGATAAACATGCTAATTTTATTATCAATAGAAAAAAAGCAAGATTTTTAGATGTTTATGAATTAATTCAAATTGTTAAAGAAAGGGTATATAAAAAATTTGGTGTTTTATTAGAAGAAGAGATAAAGATAGTAGATATTTAATATGGAAAAGAAAATAATTACTGCCTTAGACCTCGGAATTACTACTATTAAATGTTTAATAAGTGAAATTGATCAACAAGAACGAATAAATATCTTAGGATTTGGTGAGGTAGAAGCAAAAGGTTTTAATAGAGGAGTAGTAGTGGATAGTGAAAAAGCTTTTAAATCATTAGAGTCAGTATTTACCGAAGTTGAACAAAAAACTAAAATCAAAGTTAAAAAAACAAGAGTAATCATTGGTTTGCAAGGAGAATATATAAAAGAGCTACGAGGCGAAAGTAGTAAAGATGATTTTATTCGGCCAGTTCAAGAAGAGGATATAATGGAAGTGAAAAGAAAGGCTCAAAGAATTTCCCTACCTTCGGAATTAATGATTTGGCAATTAATTCCTTTAGAATACGTAATTGATGGAGTTGAGGGAATAAAACAGCCTCTAAAAAGGTCTGTTTATAATAAATTGACTTTAAAAGCATTACTTTTAACTATTCCCAGAAGTAGTTTAAAGACTTTTATTGAGATTTTTCAAGAATTAGAATTAAGAAAATTTGAATTGGTTTTTCAAAATGCGGTAATTGGTTTAGGAGTTTGTGAAGAAGAAGAATTAAATAGAGGAGTTGCAGTTTTAGATATCGGTGGAGGGGTAAATTTTGGAATTTATAAAAATGGCGAATATCAGACGGGTTTTAATTTGCCTTTTGGAGGAGTTTCTATAACCAATGATATTGCAATAGTATTTTTAACCCCTTTTCATTATGCTGAAAAAATTAAAAAAGAATATGGAATGGCTTCTCGCGATAGCGTAACGGACGACTTGCCAATAGAAATAATCAATCACCAAGAAGAAAGAAAAAAACGAATTACTAAAAGTCAATTATCTCATGTGATTGAATGTCGATTAAAAGAAATTTTATATTTGGCTAAGCAAGAATATGAAAAGTTAAAAGAAGAAAAAATTTCTCTTTCAAGCATCGTAGTTACCGGGGGCGTAGCTAATACTCCAGGAATTACTAAATTGGTTGAAGAATTTTTTTCCTTGCCAGCTAGAGTAGGTTTTCATCCGTTGATAAAAGAAAAAATTTCTCCTAGCGAGTTTGTTAATCCCAAATATGCTACTTTAATTGGATTAATTGAATATAAATTAAAAAAGAAAGATTATTTACCTGTAAAGGATACTGATTTTTTTGATAAAATAAAAAGTTGGATGAAAAAAAGATTTACTTTATTTTTGGGAGAAGAATAAAAGGAGGGAAAGATGATTTATCCTTGTGAAAGGATGAACAAATTAAAAATTAAGATCTTTGGAATTGGTGGAGGCGGTGGTAATATTTTAAATACTTTAATAAACTACCATCGCCAACTAAATTTTCAACTTGATAATATTTGTTTTGAATATTGCGCTCTTAATACTGACATAATCTCTTTAAAAAACTCCTTGGCAATTAACAAAATTCAATTAGGTAAAAATTTGACTCAAGGATTTGGTTCGGGAGGGAAACCAGAAATTGGTGAAGAAGCAGCAATCGAGAGTGAAAAAGAGATAAGAGAAAAAATTAAAAATACCGATTTGTTAATACTAATCTCTTGTTTAGGAAAAGGTACCGGTAGCGGAGCTACTCCCAAAATTGCTGAATGGGCAAAAGAAGAAAACATTTTAACATTGATAATGGTTGTTAAACCTTTTAATTATGAAGGTAATATAATTAATAAAATTGCTAAAAATTCCTTAGAAAAAATTGAAAATTTCTTTTCTTCAATTATTGTGGTTTCTAATACTCAAATAAAAAATAAATTAGGGAACGTTAGAATGGAAGAGGCTTTTTCTTTTATAAATGGGATGTTAGCAGTAGGTCTCACCGATCTGATGAAGGTAATTGATAATTCTCATTTAATTGGTATTGACTTTGCTGATATAAAAAATATGATTAATGAAAAAGGAAGAGGTCTGATTACCTATGGCGAAGGAGAAGATGAAGAAAAAGTTTGTGAAGCATTATTTAATTCACCTTTGTTTGATAACAATATTAAGTATGCTAAAAATCTTCTTCTTTGGGTTTTCGGAAATGAGTGGGTAACCTTAGAAACAGTAAGTAGAATTTGTGAAAGGATTTCTAAAAAAGTGAACGGCAATACCAAAATTCAGTTCACTTTTTTGAAAGATAAGAAGATGAGTAAAAAAATCAGAGCAGGATTTTTTGCCACTGGACTTTTTAAAGAAGCGATTGATGAGTGGGAAAAGGATGTAATTTTAGAAAAATTACAAGAAGATAAGATAGAAAAGGCATTAGAATTGCCTAATCCGATAAAAAAAGAGATAGATAAGAATAATATGAGTTTACCAACAATATTAAGAATGTTATTTTAATTTAATCTATTTATAACGATAAATAATTCGGCCACGGTTTAAATCATAGGGTGAAAGTTCCACTGTCACCCGATCACCTTTTACTACTTTAATAAAATGGATTCTCATTTTTCCAGAAAGATGGGCTAAAACAATATGGCCATTATCTAATTGGACACGAAAGAAAGCATTGGGCAAAGCTTCAATAACTGTTCCATCCATTTGAATAGTATTCTTTTTTTCTTTACTCATCGATCGTTAAAATTTCTGCTTTATTTTTGCCAATTAAAACGGTGTGTTCAAAATGGGCTGAACAACTATTGTCAGCTGTTACGATAGTCCAACCATTTTCTTTGGTGAAAACTTTTTCGGTACCTAAATTTACCATTGGTTCAATTGCCAAAGTCATTCCTGCTTTTAAAATAACTCCATTCATCTGAGGAGAATAATAATTAGGAACAATTGGGTCTTCATGAAGTTGTAAGCCCACTCCGTGTCCTGATAATTCTCGTACAACAAAAAAACCATTTTTTTCTACATAATTTTGAATTGCTTTACTAATCGCGGAAAGAAAATTATTTTCATAGGCTTCTTCAATTCCTAAATAAAGTGCTTTTTCAGTCACTTCGATCAATTTTTTTATTTTTGGCGAAACTTTCTTGCAGATAAAAGTTTTAGCCCCATCCGCATAATATCCATCTTTTTTTACACCAATATCAATTTTTACTACATCTCCTTCCTTTAGAACCCGCTCATCAGGGATACCATGTACTACTTCTTCATTTAAACTGATACATATTGCTGAGGGAAAACCTTTATAACCTAAAAAAGCTGGATAGGCATTTTGGGAATAGATAAAATCCGCACAGATTTTTTCTATTTCCTTTAAACTTATTTTGGGTTTTATTTCTTTTTCAATTAATTTGAAAACCCTTGCCACAATCCTTCCCGCTTCTCTTATTTTATCAATTTCCTTTTTTGATTTAATATAAATTGCCATAGTTTTTAATCTTTTTTATAATTTCGGAATAAACATAATCTTTTCCTAAATCTCCTTTTATCCGATATAAATTATTCTTTTTTTCATAATAATCAATCAATGGTAAAGTATCTTTATAATAAATATTAATTCTTTCTTTTATTACTTCTTCTTTATCATCATCTCTCTGGATTAATTCACTGTTACAAAGATCGCATAATCCTTCTATTTTCGGTTTTTTAAAATTTAAATTATAAATGGCCCCACAATTTTTGCAAACTCGTCGAGAAGTCAATCTTTTTATAATCTCTTCCTCACTTAGTTCAATAAGAAAACAAAAATTTATCTTTTCATTTCTTTGTAAAAGAAATTGGTCTAAGGAAAAGGCTTGGGGAAGGGTACGGGGATAGCCATCAAAAACTATTTTTTTATTATAATTTTCTTTTAAAAAATTTTCTACAATTTCGATTACAATTTCATCAGGAACTAATAACCCCTTTTCTAAATAATATTGAACCTTTTTACCTAAAGAAGTCTCTTTAGCAATTTCTTGGCGGAAAAAATCACCGGTGGAAAAATGGAGAAACCCTTCTTTCTCTTTTAATAATTCCGCTTGGGTTCCCTTACCACTACCCGGTGGACCAAAAAGGATTATTTTCATAAGATAAGTTTAACCAAAATTGAAGGTTTTATCAAGATATATTAATTTGAATTTTAACAAAGTTAATATAGAATTAATTTAGTATGGAGGTAAAAATTAGATGGATGAAAAATAAAGATTTAGATGAAGTTTTAAGGATTGAGAAGGAAAATTTTAAATTTCCTTGGAAAAGAAGCTATTTTGATTATGATTTGAGAAGGCCAAATACTTATTGTTTAGTTGCTGAAGTAGATAATAAAGTAGTTGGTTATCTGGTTGCCTGGGAGATAGCCGAAGAATTACATTTGGCAAATATTTCTGTAGATAAAAATTATCAAAAAAAGGGAATTGGTACAAAATTAATGAATGAGATAATTACTATTGCTCGTTTAAGAGATATTAAAAGGATTTATCTAGAAACCCGAGTTTCCAATATTATAGCCCAAAATTTTTATCAAAAATTAGGCTTTAAATATAGTTATTTAAGAAAAGGTTATTATAGTGACGGTGAAGATGCTTGGGTAATGGAAAAAGAATTATAGTTATTATTGATATTGATTATAGCAAACAATTTCCGAAAGAGGCTTTCTGCTTCTTGTAGGAGGATCCTCATTGGGATAGCCTAAGGGAGTCAAAGCAATAATTTTTACATCTTCCGGACATTTTAGAATTTTTTTAACTTCTTTTTCATCGTAGGCACCAATCCAACAAGTTCCTAAACCTTCATTAGTGGCAGCAAGCACAATATGTTCCATAGCAATGGCACAATCAACTGGATAAGAACTCCAATAACCACCCATTCTTCCCCAGGCAATCTTTTCTAAGGCAACAACACAAATAATAATTGGTGCTTCGGCAATAAATTTTTGGTTACGACAAGCAGAAACTAATTTTTCTTTTATCTCTTGATCATCTATTACGATAAATTTCCAAGGTTGAATATTTTTGGCTGAAGGTGCCAATCGGCCAGCTTCTAAAATCCTTTCCAGAACTTCCTGTGGAATTGGGTCAGGTTTATAACTTCTAATACTTTTCCTTTTTTTGATTACTTCGTAAAATTCCATAATCTTTAATCTTTAAGCGCCTGACGCGATTTGAACGCGCGACCTGCGGATCCGGAGTCCGCCGCTCTATCCACTGAGCTACAGGCGCCTTTTTAATAATTTTAATAGTAACCCTTTAAAAGTCAAATTTATAACGATATTAAAAATAAATTCGGGAAGAAAAGTTTAATTTTATCTCTTTTTCTTTAAACCCTTCTTTTAAATAGTTAAACTCCCAATTGAAAGCGAGATTTTGGTTTATATTTTTAGTAATGAGAAAAGTAATATTATAAGAAAAGCCTTTTGGTTCATAATAATTTAATTCTAAGGGCAAATCCTCTTGGGGATAAATTCGGTAGATTATTTCTAAAAGGGTATTTAAGTAAAAGTCTTTTAGGATTTTGCTATTTTTTTCTAAATTTAGAGAAATTTTTTTAATTAGGTAATCTTCTCTAAAAGGTAAAAGATATTGATAATAAAGAAAGGAAATGCCCGGTTTTAAATTTAAATTATAATTCTCTTTAAATTCTAAAAGATTATAAAATCCATAATTTTTCTCTTTTTGGAAATAATTTTCTCTCTTTTTCTTTTCTCCTTTTTCTAATTGAAAAATTCCTGTCAAGGTTAATAATTCTGATAATTCTTTTTTGAGAGAGAGAAAATTTTCTATTCTTTTATTTTTGTAGTTTTCAAATATTAAATTCTCCTCTTCTTGTTGAGAATAATTTATTTTATAATTTATTGTTAAATTTTCTTTAAAATGATAGTCGGTTAAAAATTGGCATTCTAAGGTTTTTGGAGAAGCGAAAGTGGAAAAGAAATTTAGTTTTAATTTTTTTATTGGCTGCCAAAGAAGATTACCTTTTGTTTCCATTTTTAAAACCCTTTTGCCCTTTCTTAAAGGAAGGATTTCTTTCAAATATTCACCAGAAGGGTCGAGATAATATTCATTGGTTATGGTATCTTTTGAATAATTACCTTCTCCTTTTTTCACTTTGATAAATCTTATCTCATAGGAGACCTCTTCTTCATTAATAAGCCTTTTTAAAAAGTTAAGTTGAAAAATGTTTTTGAAAGAATAATTGAAATTAAAATCAGAAAAGAGTGAGTTTTCTAAAAAGCCAATGAGAAAGGAAGTATAAGGGTTATTTTCATTGGTAATCCCAAATTTGGTGATTTTCCTTTTTTTGATTAAGGGTTTTCTTTCTTTTTCTATCTCATAATTTAGGAAAGTTTTACTTTTCTTAAAATAAAAATTGATACCAAAAGTGTGAATAAGAAAATGTTTATCATTATCAATCTGGGAGATAAAAGAATAACTGGGAGCAAAAAAACGATAAGTTGGTGAGGTGGAAAAATTGAAGATTTTTTTGTTAGGATAATCCTTTTTAAAAGAAAGTTCATTAAAAAGAAAGTTAAATTTATTGAAACCAAAATAATTTAAGCCCTTTTCTTTTTTTATTATATTTAATTGGTTTAAAAAATTTAAATATCTATTAGGAGAAAGATTTATTTGAAAGGTTGTTTTATTTTTTAAAGGAAAGTTGATAAATTCTTCATTTTTAAGTTGATTAAGCAAATACTGATTTCTAAAAAGGGTAAGGTTTTTGAAAATAAAGGAAAATTTTTCTTTCTCATAAGAAAGAGAGAAATCGGTTCCATAACCATAAGGGTTGGTATCGCCATAAGGAGAGAATAGATTTTCATCTCGCTTATTAACAATTCCACCAAACTGAAATTTTAAATTCTCCTTTAAAGGTATTTCCAAATTTATAGAGGTAAAGAGGTTTTCTTTTGGTAGTTTTATTTTGGAATAGGGGAGATATCTTCCTTTATTTTTGCCAACATAATAATAACAATTTTTTATATTATCATAATTATAATCTCCCAAACTTTCGCCAACAAAGGTAAAATCTACTAAATAACTTCCCTTATTTTCGCCAACATAAAAAAATATCTCACCAATTTTTTCATAATCCCCTTTATTTTTACCAACATATTTGGCGGAAGTTAAATAAGCCTTTGTGGTATCATTACCAATTTTTTTTAGATAATTCTTTGTTTCCTCATCAAAGAGCTCTTTTTTATTTTTATCCTTTTCCCAATGCCAATTAAGATTAGTTTTTATTGGCAAGCGAGAACTTGAAAGATTTATATAATAATTATCTTTTTCATAAATTTCTTCTTCATATAAAAAATCTATCTCAATAAAATTGCGGGAAGTAATAATTCGGCGATTGGTGAAGATTATAAAACCAAGCTCATAATCAATTAAATAATCTTCATTATCTCCCCTTTTTAATAAATTGCCATCTAAATAAACCCTTTCACTATTTTTTAGAATTTTGATTGATTTATCCTTTTTTAGATAATAAGGTCCTTGAATAAAATCTTTACCATAAAACCCAATCTTTTCATATTTAAAAGGAGTTGTTAAATAATGGAAATAAAGTGTTTCATAAATATTTGTTTGAGAAAGAGAAAGACCAATACCATAAGAACTAACCTTTCCAAAATTAAAAAAATCGGCCTCCTTTTTCTGGTTGCCAAAAGTGAAAGAGATACTTTTGGTTTTCATCTTTAAATAAGAATTGTCCAATTCTTTTAATAAAAACCCTTCTTCACTATTTTCCTTACCATTAAAGGAGCCTTCAAAATTTATTTCATTAATATTGCCTTGGAGAGAAAAATTTGTCTGTTGAGAAAAATTTACCCCTTCCTTGGTATGATAATTCACCTTAAACTCCTTTTCTCCTTCAAAGATAATATCCGAAGAGACATTTTGAGAAATAGTATCATCATCTTTTTCTAAAAGAGAAAAAGAATCGTTTTCTATTTTTCTTACAACAATAGGGGATAAAGGATAATAAGAAAAGGGAAGATAAAAATAGGTAACTTTAAGAAAAGAAGAAAGCAAATTGGGCAATCTTTTAATTTCAATAATTCCTTTTTCATAATCAATAGAATAATCATCCTTTTTTAAAAAATTTTCTTGAAAATAAAGAGTTTCCGAATTTTTAATAATGGGATAATCTTTAAGATAAATTATTAAAGAACTATCATTTATTACAAAAGTTTCTTCTCTTCTCAAATTAGGAGGGAGAAAAAAACAGAGGAAAATAAGAAGACTCATTAATAAATTTTAATTTTAAGAAATTTAAAATCAATTAAAAATCTCTTTTTATGAGAAGTGCGACTTGAAAGAGTAATTTGGTAAATAAAAATATTCTTCTTTAAAGACTACAAAAACCATTTTTTGAGGATAAGAAAATATTTATTTTAAAGGCCTCTAGAGTTCTTCTTCTATTTAGATATATTTTGGCAATGGAGAATTTGGTTTTGATAAATATCTTCTTTTTTCTCTTTTACTGTAAATTAACTTATGAACCTAGTTATGTTAAAAGAGAAAGCAAACTTATTAGATTTTGATAATTTTAGCCAAAAAAGAAGGGATATTTTCTCATTATATCAGGATCAAAGAGTTCCAAGGGTAGGATTTTTATTAATACCTCTACTTTCTTTGTTTGACTTTTAGAAAGATTTTATTATAATTTATGAAATTTAATCTATGAAGACGACGATTATTACTGATAAGAATAAAGTAGAAAGGAAATGGTGGTTGGTAGATGCCAAAGGGAAAATCTTAGGCAGATTGGCTTCAAGGATTGCTTTTCTTTTGATGGGAAAACATAAACCTTATTACACTCCTCATATTGATTGTGGCGATTTTGTGATTGTTATCAATGCCTCTCAGATTAGAGTAACAGGCAAGAAGGAGAGAAAGAAAATATATTATTGGCATACTGGTTATCCTGGTGGATTAAAATCAATGAGCTTTGAAGAAATGATGAAAAAAAATCCTAAAAAAGTAATTGAATTAGCGGTGAAGAGAATGTTACCTAAAAATCGTCTAAGAAAATTTAGACTTAAAAGGTTAAAAGTTTATTTGGATGAAAAACATCCTCATGAAGCACAAAGAAATTTAATTGTGGAGGCAAAAATATGAGCCAATTTTATTTTGCTTCAGGAAGTAGAAAAGAAGGAGTAGCAAAAGTATGGCTTTATCCAAAAAGAGATAATGAGAATTGGAAATTTATTGTTAATAATCAGCCAATAGAAAAATATTTTGGTCGTTTTGATTTGGTATTATTGGCTCAACAACCTTTAAAAGTTACCAATCTTCTTGGGCATTTTGATGTGAAATGTGAGGTGAAAGGTGGTGGGAAATCAGGACAGGCTGGTGCTATTTCATTAGGAATTGCTCGGGCATTAGTAAGTTACCAACCAGAGTTAAGAAAAATCCTT
Organism: Caldifarciminota bacterium; assembly: GCA_025060715.1. Classification (GTDB taxonomy): domain Bacteria; phylum Hydrothermota; class Tepidihabitantia; order Tepidihabitantales; family DTDR01; genus DTDR01. The sequence goes on from JANXBG010000001.1 coordinate 68,628, forward strand.
TCTGAAGCCGGATTGTTAAAAAGAGATCCAAGAGAGAAAGAGAGATGTAAATATGGTTTAGCAAAAAGGAGGAAGAGTTTCCAATGGACCAAACGTTAACTGTTAAAGAATTATTGGAAGCTGGGGTTCATTTTGGCCATTTATCCAAAAGATGGAATCCAAAGATGGCGCCCTATATTTATGGAAAAAAGAACGGAGTTTATATAATCAATGTAGAAAAAACCTTAGAAAGATTAAAAATTGCCTGTGAAGCTGTAAGAAAGGTGGCAGAAAAAGGAGAGGATGTTTTATTTATTGGCCGAAAGCAACAAGCAAAACCAATAATCGAAGAAGAAGCTAATAGATGTAAGGCTCTCTATGTGAACGAAAGATGGGTGGGTGGACTTTTGACCAATTTTTCAGTGATAAGCTCTCGGATTGCTCGTTACCTGGAGTTAGAAAAAATGTTTCAAGAAAAGGACTTCAAAAATTTAGGAAATAAGGAAATAAGAAAATTAGAAAGGGAATTTATTAAATTAGAAAAGGTGTATAAAGGACTAAGAGAGATGGAAAGACTTCCGGGAATTATTTATATTGTTGATGTACAAATGGAGAGAACACCAATTTCAGAGGCAAGGAGAGTCGGTATTCCAATAGTTGCTTTAGTGGATACTGATGGTGATCCAACCTTAGTAGATTATCCAATACCAGGAAATGATGATGCAATGCGTTCTATAAAATTGATTACTTCTAAAATTGCTGATGCAATAATTGAAGGTAGAAAAATTTTTGAACAAGATTTAAGGGAGGAAATATGAAAGAAGTCCCTATTGAAAAAATTAAAGAATTACGACAAAGAACCGGTTCAGGCATTTTGGACTGTAAGCAAGCTTTGATAGAAGCCAATGGTGATGTAGATAAGGCGATTGAAATTTTAAGAAAAAAGGGAATTGCGAAGGCGGAAAAGAAATTAGAAAGACCAACTACCGAAGGAGTGATTGAGGCTTATATTCATCCAGGAGAAAGACTAGGAGTGTTAGTAGAAGTAAATTGTGAAACTGATTTTGTTGCTCGCAATCCCGAATTTAGAAGATTTGTAAGAGATATAGCAATGCAGATTGCTGCTACCGATCCTTTGGCAATTACTCCAGAAGATTTACCTCCACAGATTATTGAGCGCGAGAGAAAGATTTATGAGGAGCAGTTAAAAGATAGTGGCAAACCTAAAGAGGTGATTGAGAAGATAATTCAAGGAAAATTACAAAAATTTTATGAAGAAGTTTGTCTTCTAAAGCAGGCTTTTATTAAAAATCCTGAGAAGACAGTAGAGGTATATTTGAAAGAACAGATAGCCAAATTTGGTGAGAATATAAAGATAAAAAGATTTGCCCGTTTTAAAATTGGTGAATAGCCCGTCTCCTTATCAACGAATTCTCTTAAAATTAACTGGCGAAATTTGGGAGGATAAAAAACTTTTAAAAGATATAAGTGAAGAGATAATTGAAGCAATAGAAAATTTTTTAATAAAAATTGCTATTGTAACGGGCGGAGGGAACTTTGTGCGAGGAACAATAAACGATATGGGAAATAGACTTCTTGCTGATAGGATAGGAATGTTAGGAACGATAATAAACGCCTTGATAATTGAGGATTACTTAAAAAAGAAATTACCCTGCGTTATTTTCTCCTCTTTCTCTTGTATGCCTATAGTGGAGCATTATAGTGTAGAAAAAGCAAAGGAGGCTTTAGAAAATGGAAAGATTGTTATTTTAGCAGGCGGAACTGGTAATCCTTATTTTTCTACCGATACTGCCTGTGCTTTGAGAGGAAGAGAATTGAAGGTAGATGTGATTTTAAAAGGGACAAAAGTTGAGGGAGTTTATTCCGAGGATCCTCTTAAAAATAAAAAGGCTAAATTTTATAAGAAAATTACTTACGAAGAAGTAATTAAAAAAGGATTAAAAATAATGGATGAGGCTGCTTTCTATATTTTAAAAGAAGTGAGAATTCCCTTAATTATTTATAATGGAATGAAAAAAGGTAATTTGAAAAAGATTTTATTAGGAGAAGAAGTTGGGAGTTTGATATGTTAGAAGAGATATATAAAACAGCAAGAAATAAGATGCAGAAAACTTATGAATTACTTAGTCAAGAATTTGCTCGCATTAGAACCGGTAGGGCTAATCCAGCAATTTTAGATGGTATTAAAGTAGACTATTATGGCAACCCAACGCCTTTAAAACAGTTAGCAAATATTTACGCTCCGGAGCCAAGGATGTTAGTTGTTCAAGTATGGGATAAAAATGTTGTTGCCGAAGTGGAAAAGGCAATCTATAAGGCAGAATTGGGAATAACACCAAAAGTAGAAGGTTCCTTAATAAAAATTCCTATCCCACCCTTAACTGAAGAAAGAAGAAAAGAATTAATTAAATTATGTGCCAAACTTAGTGAAGATGCAAAGGTGGCAATAAGAAATATAAGAAGAGATGCTAATGAGGAGATTAAAAAATTAGAAAAAGATAAAAAAATTTCTGAAGATGATAGTAGAATAGGAACTAAAAAAATTCAAGAAATTACCGATGAATTTACCGAAAAGATAGAAGAGCTTTTCAAAAAGAAAGAGAAAGAGATTTTAGAAGAATAAGTGTCAGAGAATATTCCCACCCACATAGCAATTATTATGGATGGTAATGGTCGGTGGGCAAAGGAGAGAAATTTGCCTCGTTATTTTGGCCATCAAGCAGGCGTTGAATCGGTAAGAGAAGTTGTTAGAAGTTGTGCTAAATTAGGGGTAAAATATTTAACCCTTTTTGTTTTTTCTACAGAAAATTGGGAAAGACCAAAAAAAGAAGTTAATGCTTTAATGAATTTATTAAAAAAATTATTAAAAAGTGAAGCGAAAGAGCTAAATGAGAATAATGTTCGGGTAAAGGCAATCGGTCAGATAGAAAGATTACCCGAGGAAGTGAGGAAAAATTTAGAGGAATTAATTGAATTGACAAAAAATAATACTGGTTTAACCTTAGTCCTCTCCTTAAGCTATGGTGGTCGGCAAGAGATTTTAGATGGCATAAAGAAAATTTTGGAAAGTAAATTGACACCGGAAAAGCTTGATGAAAAAGAATTTAGGAAGTTTCTTTATGACCCAGAGATTCCTGACCCTGATTTGATGATTAGGACGGGCGGCGAATACCGGATATCAAATTTCTTACTTTTCCAATCGGCTTATACTGAATTTTATTTTACTAAAACCCTTTGGCCCGATTTTCGGGAAAAAGATCTGTTGTTAGCTATTGAGGATTATAAAAAAAGAAAAAGAAAATTTGGACGAATTTCCGAATTTGAATAATCTTTTAAAAAGGATAATTGTTGCTTTAATTTTTGGTGGTTTATTAATTTTTTGTTCCTTTAACAATCTTTTACTTCTTCTTTATTTGCAGATTTTTCTTCTTATCGCCGGTTTAGAACTTATTAGAATCTACCGGTTAAGACTCACTAATTTTAGTTGGGTTTATTATTTTTATCCTTTTTTAAATGTTTTCTTATTAATATTTTTTAGTCTTCAAAAAAGGATTGAGTTATTATTATTTATTTATTTCAACATTCTTACAATTATTACATTATTAAGAAGACCAATTACCACCGAGAATTTGGTTTTCGGTATTTTTTATTTTGTTTATTTAGGTATTTTACCGGCTCATATCTTTTTATTAAAACATTTAATTAACCAAAAAAACCTTTCCCATTGGATTTTCTTATTTCCTATATTTTTCACTTGGTTTAATGATACTATTGCCTATATTTTTGGGGGGCTTTTTGGAAAACACAAGATTGCTAAAGATATTAGTCCTAATAAAAGTGGGGAAGGTCTGGTTTTTAGCATAATTTTTTCTATTCCCTTTACTCTTTTATATTTAAAAAAATTTGATAATTTTATAAATCTTATTTTTTTAAGTTTCTCTCTAAGTCTTTTAGCCTTTCTTGGGGATTTATTAGAATCTTTAATAAAAAGAGAGGTAAAACTTAAAGATAGTTCTAATTTATTACTTGCCCATGGTGGGTTTTTAGATCGGATTGATAGCTTACTCTTTACAATTCCCGGATTTTATTATTTTTTAATAAATAAATGAAAAAGAAAGTTAGTTTTCGGATTTCCCGACATCAAATAGTAAAATCTTTATCGCGCCAGAGAAAAATTGTTAAACCAACAAAAGTTTTTGAGAGTAAAAAATTATATAAAAGAAGTAAGGAAAAAGAAGAATTGAGAAAGATGATAAAAGAAGATGTTGAGAAAAATTATTAATTTTATTAAAATATCTAAATGGAAAGAGAAGAAGCTTTAAAATTGGTATCTGAATATATTAAAAACGAGAATTTGAAAAAACATTCTCTTGCAGTAGAAGCTTGTATGCGAAAACTGGCAAGATATTTTAATGAGAATGAAGAAAAATGGGGGTTATGCGGACTTCTCCACGATTTAGATTATGAAGAAACTAATAAAAATCCAGAAAAGCATGGCATTAGAACTATAGAAATTTTGAAAGAAAAGAATTTTAATGATCCAGAGATTTTAAATGGAATTCTTGCCCATTGTGAAAAGAAGCAACCCGAAAATAATTTAGAAAAGGCAATATACGCAATTGACCCATTAACGGGTCTGATAGTGGCTGCCTGTTTAATGCATCCCGATAGAAAATTGAAAAGTTTAGATGTAAATTTTGTTTTACGGCGCTTTAAAGAGAAAAAATTTGCTAGTGGTGCCAACCGGGAACAGATAAAAAAATGTGAAGAACTGGGGCTAAGCTTAGAAAAATTTATTGAAATCTGCCTTTTAGCAATGCAAGAAATAGATAACCAATTGGGTTTATGAAGAAAAAAAATTTTCAAGATATTGTGTTAACCTTACAAAATTTTTGGAAAAAGCAAGGTTGCTTAATTTACTCACCTTATAATTCTGAAGTGGGAGCAGGAACTTTTAATCCAGCAACATTTTTTAGAGTTTTGGATGATAAACCCTGGCGAGTCTGTTATATTGAGCCTTCTAAAAGACCAAGAGATGGAAGATACGGTAAAAACCCTTTAAGGGTCCAACAGTATTGGCAACTCCAAGTGATTTTAAAACCAGCACCAAAAGATATTCAAAAGATTTATTTAAAAAGTTTGGAAGCGATTGGTGTTGATTTAAAGAAAAATGATATTAAATTTATTGAAGACGATTGGGAATCGCCAACTCTGGGAGCTTGGGGCGTCGGCTGGCAAGTGGAACTTAATGGTATTGAAATAACCCAATTTACCTACTTTCAACAAATGGGCGGTTTAGACTTAAAAATTATACCCGTAGAGATTACTTACGGATTAGAAAGAATCGCTATGTTCTTACAGAAAGTGTTTTCTATTTTCAAAATTGAATGGAATGGAACCTATACTTGGGGTGATTTATATCTTCAAAATGAAGAGGAATTTTCCTATTTTAATTTTGAAGAGGTTATTCCCGAGGATTATTTAAAATTATTTAATTTTTATGAAAAAGAGGCAAAAAGATTATTAGAAAAAGGTTTAGTCTATCCGGGATATGATTATGTAATTAAATGTTCCCATATTTTTAATCTTTTGGAAGCAAGAGGAATTATTAGTGTTTCGGAAAGGGTAAATTATATTAAAAGGGTTAGAGATTTAGCAAGACTTTCAGCAATAAAATATTTAGAAAAAGTAACCTCCCTTTAATCTCTTTCATTTATTTATTTAAGTTTTTGAATATCAAGGATTTATCTTGATTTTCTATTATTGACATTTTTAAAATTAAATATAAAATATTTTACTTCTATTGAGGACTGGGCTATGGAAATGAATCTAATAAAGACCGGCATTGAAGAGGTTGACAATATTTGGGGTGGATTTAATCTTGGTTATGGTTATTTCTTAATTTCGGAAAAAGAAGAGATAAATAGAGAAATTCTTCTAAAATATGTCAATAGAGCTTTGAACAACAATCAGAAAGTTTTATATTTCACCTTTTTACCGTGCGAAGATTTTTTAAAAAAAGCAAAAGAAATTATTCTAAATATGGATGAATTTGTGAGAAGAGATTTATTTTTTATTCATTTTGTTAATCCGGAATTTTTAAAAATAAAGGATGATAAAAAGATAATTCTTGCTTTAGCTTCTTTAAAAAAAATTTTAGTTAAGGAAAAAGCAAATCAAATAGTTGTTGATAATTTTAGTTTTTTAATTAGATTTGAAAATTTAGAAAAATTTTATAAGGAGCTTTTTGAGTTTTTTATGATGTTAAAAGAATATTCCTACATTGGCTTTTTTTCTTTAACAAAAGAATTTGTTGAAGAGAATAATTTGATTTTTTCTTATTTAAAAGAAATATCTGCCGGATTAATCTTTTATGAAAAAGATACTTATTTTTTATTTTCTCGTTTTTCTCATCGTGAAAGAATTTTTAGAAAAGAAGAATTTTCTATCCCTGAATTTCCGAAAGATTTAGCCGAACAAGATAGCTACACTGGACTCTACAATTATCAAGGATTTAAAAAGATTTTATCTAATTTGACTGAGAAAAAAATTAATTTTTCTCTCTTTGGTTATCAAATCTTAACCCCCTTAGAAGAGCATTTAAAAAGAATTTTTCTTTACCGGATAACCAAAATTTTAAAAGAAAAGGGGATAAGAGTGCCAGCAATGCGTTACCAAGATAAAGTTTATTTATTATTTTTAGATGACCAAGAGAAGTTGGAAGAGTGTAAAAGAGTCATTAATGAAGAAGAAATTAGCGGCGGGATAAAGATAGCAAATTTTATCTATCATTATCCAAAGGATTTTCAAACAAGTGAAGAGTTGGACAGGATTTTATGAAATTTCTTTTGATTATTTTTATGCTTTTTTCTAAAGATTTAGAAAAAGCAAGAGAATTATATGAGAAAGGAATATATTTAGAAGCAATGTATTATTTAGATAAATACTTAAAAAAGAAACCAAATGATAAAGAAGCCCAAAATTTGAAAAGAAAAATTATTTCCCAATTGAATTCAAAAGATTTGATAAAAGGAATTGAGTCAGACCATAATTTTGTTAAACCCAAAAAAGTAGATAAAATAATTAAAAAGAAGAAAAAGAATCCTTCAGAAACATTATTAAATGCTCAGAAGGCAAAAGAAGAGGGAGATTATTTTAAAAGCCTTACTCTTTATGAAAATATTTTTAAAAAGGATACTACTAATAAAAAAATTCTTTATGAAATTGCCCAACTGAGTAATTGGTTAGGATTTTTTAATAAGGCAATTTTTTATTATGAGAAATATTTAAGTTATTTTCCTAAGGATAAAAGGGCCCAGTATGAATTAGCCTTGGTTTATAGTTGGAAAGGTAACTATGAAAAGGCCTTACACATTTTAAAAGATTTAGAAAAGGAAACAAGTGATATTAGAATTGATTTAGCTAAAGCAAGAATTTATAAATGGCAAAAGGATTATGAAGGTGCCTATAAAATTTATCAAAAATTAAAAAACTCTTATCCCGAAAATGAAGATATTTTAGTAGAATATGAAGAAGTAAAAGGAATAATTGAAAGAGAAAGAAAAAAAGAAGAAAAAGATAGAATACCTTATTCTTTCTTGCCAATATTTTCTTATCAACAGACCTCAGAGAATTGGCAAAGGTTTTTGTTAAAATCTTCTTTTCAATTTAATTGGGATAGATTGACTGCTACTCTTTTTTATGAATGGCAGCAATGTGAAGAGAAAGAAACTTTAAGGATGATAAATAAAATGGGCTTTAAAAATCGCATTAATCTTTTAGAAAATCTTTATTTTACCTTTAATACCTATTTTTTAGCGATAAAAGAAAGTGATGATTTGATTATTTATGGTGGTGGATTTAACTATCAAACCCCAAAATTAATGTTAAATTTAGAATATAACAAAAAGCCCCTGTGGGAAGAGGTTTATAAAATAAATACTTGTTATCGTTTAATAACAACCGATGCCCTTTTAGGATTAGCTTATTATCAACCCTTTAAATTTCTTGGTCTTGAAGGGAGTTATCAATATGGCATTTACAGTGATGAAAATGAATTGAATAATTTAAATTTCAAATTAATTTTTTTACCCTTGAATAATATGAGATGGGGTTATCATTATTATTTTCTAAATTATCTTTTAGAAAAGGAAGAATATTGGTCACCAAAATTTTATGAAGTTCATTCAATATTTTTTAATGTTTTTGTTAGAGATTTTGAAATATTTTTTCAATTGGGAAAACCAACGGATTTTCACTTTTTAGAAAAAAATTTCTCAATGGCGCTAAGAATAAAATTAATAAAAGATTTTTCTCTTTTAATAATGGGTAGATACGGTGAAACTTATTATTACAAAATTGGAGAAGGAAGTATTGGTTTTGAATATTTATGGTAAAATGAAAGAAAGGAAGTTTTTTATCACCTTAATTCTTTTGATAATTATTATAATTGGTTGTATTTATCTTTTATCTTTTATTAAAGAGAAAATTAATTTAAGTTATCCTCACATTTTTATGTTAAGTTTAACAGTTCTCTTACTCTCTTTTTTTATCTTGCTACTTTTCCGTTATTTAATAATTCTTATTCTCTCCCTCTCTGCCCATTTTCGCTATAAAAATAAATTACCTAAAATAGAGGATTTAAAAACTGTCTCAATCATTATCCCTGTTTATAATGAGGAAAAAATTTTGGCAACCGTGATTAATTCATTATTAAATTTAAATTATCCAAAAGAGAAGTATGAAATTATTATTGTTGATGATGGTTCAAAGGATAATTCTTATCAAATTGCTTATCAATTTTTGAATAATAAAAAAGGGGTAAAATTAAAATTGTTAAGCCAGACGAATCAGGGAAAGGCAAAAGCATTAAACCGAGGAATTTCCGAAAGTAAAGGTGAGGTTATTGTTTGTATTGATTCTGATTGTGTTTTAACAAAGGATTCTTTGATTTATGGAATAAGACATTTTCAAGATGAGAAAGTTGGAGCTGTTGCCGGAAATGTGAAGATTTGGAATCAAGATAAAATTTTTATGAAATTACAAGCCTTAGAATATATGGAAGGTTTAAATTTTACCCGTCAGGCATTAAGTTTTCTAAACAAAGTTAATATCGTACCTGGGGCAATTGGATTTTTTAAAAGAGAAATTTTCCAAAAGGTTGGTTTATATAACGAAAATATTTATGCCGAAGATTGTGATTTAACGTTGAGAATATTAAAAGCTGGTTATAAAGTTGTTTATGAACCAAAGGCAGTAGTTTATACTGAAGCTCCCGAAAGCATAAGCTGTCTTTTTAAACAGAGATATCGTTGGACCCGAGGTATTTTGCAAGCCGTAAGGAAAAATAATCATCTTCTTTATCATTCCCACTCTTCCTTTTCATTAATTTTAAGTTATCTCTTATTAATTTATGAAGCCTTTTTCTGGCCGGCAATGAATTTAATTGCCCATCTCTTTTTCACTCTCTTAGCCCTTCTTTATGGTTTTATCCCTTTTCTTTTTATTTGGTGGTTTTCTTTAACCCTCTTAGATTTCAGTTCTGCTTGCTTTGCTTATGTGAGTGATAAGAAAAGTGAAAATAATACTTATAAAAATAAAAAAATTATTTTCCTCTATCTACCTTTTTTAGTTTTTCTTTATCGCCTTTTTTATCTTTTATTGATTGATACGATTAAGGTATTTGCTTTCTTAGAAGAAGCTTTAAATTTAGAAATGGGCTGGCAGAGAATAAGAATTACTGGTAAGCTTAATGGCTATTTAATAAAAGAAAAATTATGAGAGAGATAATCACTATCCTTTCCGCAATTGTTTTGGGAGTTACTTTAATTACTTTGATATTTTCTTTAATAGTTTATATTTTATTTCGTTTAAAAATAAATAAAAGAGAAAATTTAAAAAGCGAAATAACAAAAGAGACAGAAGAGGAGGTTTTTATTCGTTATCAACCAAAAGGAGATGAAAAAATTTAATTTCTGGTTTTTTCTTTTAATTCTCTTCTTTTTTTTATTATTTCTTCTAACAGCCTTAGGGATTACTAAATTAATAATAAAAAGACCCGATTTTTATCAAGTAGTCAAGGAAGAGGAAGGTTCTTTTTTCACTTATGATACTTTAGATTTACCCTTTTTAAAAGAAGATTATTTACCATTAAAAGGTTATATAATTATTAATAAAAACTTTATTTTTGATAACGAAATAAAAATTTTGGAGAAAATATTAAAAGAACTTTTGGGGTTTGAGTATCAAATAATTGACGAAAAAGATTTTGAAAAATTGAATGAAAAAGGGATTATTATTTTGTTAGAAAAGACAGAGTATGATGTAAAGATAAGTGAAAAGATTAAAGAGCGAGTATATTTAGGCTGGGGAATTTTAATAATAAAAAATCCAAAGACAAAAGAAGGAATCTCTTTATTAAGTCATATCGCTGGAGTTATTCCGATAGAAAATAGTAGAATAGAATACCAAGAAGTTTTTTTGAAAGGAAAGACTCCATTAACCTTTAATATGAAAGCAGGCGACTTTTTAGGCATTTTTGGTGAGAGGTCATATTTTTTAAAACCAGTAGAAAAAAGAGCAAATATTTGTGGTTATTATAAATTTAGTGATGAAGCAATTGTTTATGGTTTTTATAACAAAGGAAGATATGTTGCTTTTGGTTTTTCTTTGAATAGTTTAACGAGCGATTCTTTTACCCAAAAAAATATTAAGATTTTATTTAAAAATATAATAAATTGGTTAACCAAAAGGCCGGTAGTGCTATTAAGTTATTGGCCCGAGAATAAAGAATATGCTTTTATTTTTAGTTGCGATGTAGAGCACCAGAGTGAAAATTGGCATAAAATTAGAGAAATAGTAAAGGATGGTACTTTTTTCTTTCTAACAACTGAGTTGAAAGAGTTTGATAAGGAAGAGATAGAAAATATTGAAATTGCTCTTCACGGAGAAGAGCACGAACCTTTAAAAGGAAAGGATTATAAGAAGCAGGAAGAAATAATTTTTAAAGGAAAAAATTATTTAGAAAAGAAGTTAAAGAAAAAAATATTTGGTTTCCATCCACCCCTTTTGATGTATGATAGTCTGACTTTGGCAGTTCTTAAAAAATTTCAATTTCTCTATTTACTTACCGAATACCAATTAGGACTTCCCTTTCTTCCCTATTTTTCTTCAATAATTTCCATTCCCCAAACAATCCCCGATGATTACGATTTGATGATAAGGAACAGAATCAAAGATAAAGATAGCTTATTGATTTATTTTATGAAATATATTGAAGATTTGAAAAGAATAAATGGGCTAATTGTTTTTAGTATCCATACCCATTTATTGGGAAGTAAGGATTATCAATCGGTAATTAAAGAGATTATTGATTTAATAGAGAGTGATAAAAATTGTTATTTCGCTAAAGCAAAGGATATCGCCCAATGGTGGTTAAAAAGGTCAAAGATAAAAATTGAATTGAAAGAGAATGGTTTAGATGAGATAACGATAGAAAACTTAAATTCTGATAATATGGAAGAGATTATATTAATATATTACCCTCCAACTAATGAAGTATTTGAAAAAATAATTACCATTCCTATTAAAAATCTAAGAAGCAAGGAAAAAAGAAAAATAATTATTACTTATAAAAATAGCTAATATTGAAATCAAGAAATTAGAATAGATACCATATAGTATCCTATACAGTCCCCTATAATAATATAAATAATTTTTTATTATAATTGAATATAATAAAAAATCAATATTCTTTCTCTTTCTTTTCTGAAATCTTTTGAATAAGTGTATAAGATTTTCTAACAAACCAGGGAAACTCTTTATATTTTTCATACCATTTATTTAGCCATTCCTTTGTTTCCTTATCGTTTAAATTACCACTACCAATTGTTAAATTCTCAATTTGGTATTCGGGATTATTTCTAATTTGTGAAAAGAAAGTCTCTTTAAAAAATTTACCAATAAGGGCAGCAGTTTTTACTTCTAAATATTTTTCATCAGCCTTTCTCTTAACAACAATTTCCACTCCTTTTTTTGCTAAATCAATTAAAAAATTTTTCAATTTTTTACCAACACCATAATCATCAATAGTAATACGCAGATTTTTTAAATCTTTACCATCAGTCAATTTTTTTAAAATTGATAGATAACCAATATCCATTAAATGATTGATTTTATATTTATCAATTGATAAGGGCGGAATCTTTTTGCCAACAAAAATTAAACCATCTTTTTTATAAGATAAAATTCTTTTAAATATCTCCTGCCAATAAGAAAGATTATGATTCTTTTTGATATTAATACTATTAATAATTTCTTCCAAGGAAGAAAAAAGAGCTTTCGGAATTAAAACACCAATTAAAAATAATGGACCAAATACCTCCCCTTTGTTTGTTTCATCTAAACCTATCCCAAAATCCTTGGTTAAAGGAACAAAAAAAGAGCCAGCAATCTTATTTATTTCTTCCCAGATATCAATAACTTCTTTTGACTCTTTTGTTAGTGTGGAATATAAAGTTCCGGTAGAATAGTAAGTAAAAATTATATCCTTTAATTTTATCCGCCAAATTTCATAAGGAGAATTAATTTTTTCCTCTTCGCCTCCTTTTTGAATTAAAAGGGATTTGATTTTTTCTGCCTTCTTTTTATTAACAAACCATTTTCTGCCAATTAGAATTCTTTTTATCAATAATCGTAAATCCTTTTTTCTCCTTCAATCTTTTTAATTTCGGTAATATCCTGAGTTACTTCCATACAGCCTAAATATTCACCTTTTTTATCACGGACAGCAAAATAGCGAATATGAACCAATTTTCCTTGATAGGAAATCCAAAATTCAGCAATATCCCTTTTTTTACTTTTAAAATCGCTCAAAATTCTTTCCACAATATGAATACTCTTTTGGGGATGGCATTGTTGAACCTTTCTACCCAAAACTGCTTTGGTGCGTAAAAATATCCTTTCCTTTGATTGATTAAAATATCTAACAATATCATCCTTATCAACAAAGGTAATGTCAAAAGGTAAAGTATTTAAAAGGGCCTCCAATTCTTCTAAGGAAAAAGAGCCAGTTTCAAAATTAATCGGTAAAATTTCTGAGATTTTCTTTTTCTCCTCTTTTATCTCTTCTTTTTTAATAATCTCTTGAGGGGTAAAACAGCAATAACCAATTTCATCAAATTCCTTTCTTATCTCTTGCCATTCTTCTTTTCTTATTACTTGTAAAGCAGTTGGAAAAAGGATTTTATTCTCTTTATAAAAATGGGAATTTAGCATTTCAAAAAGCTCCTTTACCTTCTCTTTTAAAGGATTTAATTCTCTCTTTTCCCATAATTGATAAATCTCTTTTTTGATACTTCGGATTTTATCGTGTTCCATCCACATTATTGCTGGTGGCTGGGTTATCCCATGCTTTTCTAAATAGGGGAAAAGAACATTCTCTTCTCTTAAATAATGAGATTCCGAATCTTTAAAATGATGGATAATTTCTTCTAATTTTTCGTTTATTTTATTTTCCAAAAGGGCTTCGTAAAATTCTTTGGCATTTATTAAAAGAAATTTATGTTCGGTCATTAAAATATGAATTGGATGGCCCGCTTCGGTTAGAATCTCTTCCTTTTCCAATTCTTCTTCAAAAAGGGCTAAATGGAGAGCACAGAAACTTTGGATTTCCTCTCTACCCATTCCTTCCCTAATCAATTCTTCTTCAATCTCAGCAATTGCTTTTGGTGTTAAGCCTTTTAAAGATTCCTTAAATTCTTCTTTCAATTTTTTAATATCTTCACCTTGGTGAATCCTTTTTATTATCTCTTTAATTAACTCTTTTTTATTTTTTCCAAAAATTTCACTCATTATTTTCTCCTTTCAGTTTTTTACATAATTCATCAATCTTCTCTTTTAATAATTCTCTAATTTCCCGATAAAAATTTAGAATCTCTTTTTCTTCACCTTTGGCTAATTTTGGGTTAGGAATGTCCCAAAATAATCTTTCTTTTACCTTCCCAACAAAATAGGGGCAGTTATTTTTGGCATCTTGGCCACAGAGCGTTATTACATAATCAAACTCTTGATTAAAAAACTCATCAACCAATTTACTTCTTTGTTGGGAAATATCAATATTAATCTCTTTCATTATCAAAATAGCCTTAGGGTCAATCTCGGTAATTCTGCTACCGGCACTTTTTGCTTGACAACAATGGGAATAAAGATTATTCACAATTCCTTCGGCAATTTGACTACGGCAGGAATTTTCTTCACAAAGAAAAAGAATTTTGATCTTCTTATTCATTGAGAATTATACTTGATTTTTAAATAAATGTCAATTATAATTTAAAACGATGAAAAAAAATTTTATTGTTGCCATTGACGGCTATGCGGGTTCGGGGAAAAGCACAATTGCCAAGGAAGTTGCTAAAAGATTAAATTTTTTCTATTTAGATACTGGAGCAATGTATCGGGCAATAACTTATAAGATTATTAAAGAAAGAATTAATTACCAAAATGAAGAGGAGTTAAAGAGATTACTTAAAAATATAAAAATTAATTTTAAGGAAGAAAAAGGTAAAATAAGAGTTTATTTAGATAGTGAAGATGTGACTGAAAAAATAAGGGAACCAGAAGTAGAAAAATTGGTTTCGCCCATTTCAGCAATAAAAATTGTGCGGGAAAAATTAGTAAAATTACAAAGAAATATTGCTCGTCAAAAAAATATAATTGCTGAAGGAAGGGATATTACCTCGGTGGTTTTTCCCAAAGCTGATGTGAAGATTTTTGTTGATTGCCAATTAAAAGAAAGGGCAAAGAGAAGATTTAAAGAAGCTAAAGAAAAAGGATATAAAATAAAATTTAGAGAGGTTTTAAAAAATCTTATTATTCGTGATAAGATTGATCAAGGGAGAAAGTATAGTCCTTTAAGAAAGACTGCTGACAGTATTTATTTAGATACTACTAATTTAACAATTGAGGAAGAGGTAGATTTAGTGAAATCTTTAATAGAATATCTAAAAGGAAAGAGATGAAGTGGTATTGGAGATTGGGTTTTATTTTAACTTTACCAATTTCTTTTCTTTTTTTGAAAGTAAAAAATAGGCATTATTTACCAAAAGGAAAAGCCCTGATTGTTTGTAATCACACTTCTAATTTTGACCCAATTTTAATAAGTTTAGCCAGTTTAGAAGAGTTATATTTTCTTGCCAAAAAAGAACTTTTTGAAGTTAATCGGTTTTTTACCTGGTTGATAAAAGCTTTTAACGCCATTTCTTTGGATCGCCAAGGAATTGACCTAACTGCTTTAAAAAGGGTAAAAGAAGTTTTTGATAGAAATAAAAAATTAGTTCTCTTTCCAGAAGGCACCCGTTCCAAAAGTGGGGGGCTGGGGATTTTTAAGGATGGGGCCAGTTTTTTGGCTTTAAAGTTTGGGGTTCCGATTGTTCCTTGTTATATAAGAGGAGTAAGAGATTCTTTTATTCCTTGGATTGTTGATAGGGATTTAATAAAATTTGGTAGCGGAAAAAAAAGATTTAGAAAAATTGAGATAACTTTTTTGAGGCCCTTAAAAATAGAAATTTCTTTGAAAGAAAATTTAGATAAAAATTTAATAAAGTATATAACTAAAAAGATTGAAGAACGGTTTAAGAATAATGGCTAAAATACATTTGATAAAACCCTATGGTTTTTGTAGTGGATTAAAAAGGGCATTATATTGGATTAAAAATTGTGAAAAAAAATATTCGCAAATTTTTTTACTTGGTGAATTACTTCATAATCCGATGGTTATAAAAGATTTAAAAGAGAAAGGGATTAAGATAATTAAAGAGAAAGAAATTGATTTTCTCAATAATCTAAAAGAAGAAAAAGATAAAACTGTGGTGGTGATTAGAACCCATGGAGTTTCGAAGGAAATATTGAAAAAAATACAAAATTTTGGTATAAATATAATTAACACTATATGTGGGTATATAAAAAAATCTTGTCTTATAGCAGAAAATTTAAAAAAGGAGGGTTATTGGGTTGTGATTGTTGGTGATTGGGGGCATCCCGAAGTTAAAACGATTAAAAGTTTTGCTGAAGAAAAAGGAATAATATATAAAAAAAATTTAAATCTAAAAAATAATCAAAAAATAGGTGTTATCTCCCAAACCACTTTAGATGAAACGACTTATAAAGAGGCAATTATTAACATTATAAACAATTTTCAACCTAAAGAATTGAGAATTTTTAATACCCTTTGTCCCGAGGTTATTGAACGACAGAAGAAAGTAAAAGAAATTGCTAAAAAAGTTGATTTGATGGTAATTGTTGGTGGTAAAAATAGTGCCAATACTAAAAGATTAAAAGAGATTGCAGAAAGGGAAGGATGCGAAAGTTTTTGGGTTACTTCCCTTAAGGAGCTACCAAGTTTAAAAACTTTATCTAAAAAATTTGCTAAAATTGGTATTGCTTCCGGAACCTCAACACCGGAAAGCTTTGTTGATTTAGTAGTAAAAAATCTTAAAAAAGGAGGTAACTAAAGATGAAATTTGAAGAGTTATTACCCCAATATACTGTTCCTTTAAAAGAAAAAGAAATTGTTAAAGGAAGGATTGTAAAGATTTTAAAGAATGTTGTTTTAGTAGATTTGGGTCTAAAATCGGAAGGCGAATTAAGCATTGATGAATTTTCCGACCCAAATGAGTTAAAAGAAGGGAATGAGATTTATGTTTATTTAGAAAAATTAGAAGACCGAGAGGGAAAGCCGGTGATTTCCAAAAAGCAGGCGGATTTTATCCTTTGCTGGGATAAAATAAAGGAAAAATATGAAAAAGGAGAAGCGGTAGAAATGAAAGTAAAAAAGAAGGTTAAGGGCGGTTTAATAGTAGAGGTTTTTGGTTTGCCTGCTTTTCTGCCTGGTTCACAAATAGATATTAAACCAGTGCCTAATCATGATGCTCTTATCGGTCAAGTCTTGAAAGGAAAGATTATTCAAGTAAATTATTCCAAACAGAATATTGTTGTTTCCCGACGCGAACTTTTAGAGGAAGAAATTCAGAAAAAGCGAGAGGCTTTGTTAAAAAAAGTGAAAGTTGGGGATGTGGTTACGGCCCGAGTAAAATCTCTTACTGATTTTGGTGCCTTTGTTGAAATTGAAGGGGTAGATGCCCTTTTACATGTTTCTGATATTTCTTGGAATAAAGTTGTCCATCCAAGTGAAGTATTATCTATTGACCAAGAAATAAAAGTAAAAATATTAGCAATAGATGAAAAATCTTATCGGATTACCGTAGGAATGAAACAGCTTCAACCCCATCCTTGGGATGTAATTGAAGAGAAATATCCAGTTGGTTCGCGAGTAAAGGGAAAAGTGACCTCTTTAGCGGAGTATGGTGCTTTTGTAGAATTAGAAAAAGGTGTTGAAGGTTTGATCCATGTTTCTGAAATGTCTTGGACAAGAACTATTCACCATCCTTCACAAATCTTAAAAGTAGGTCAAGAGGTAGAAGCGGTTGTTTTACATGTGGATAAAGAGAACCGAAGAATTTCCTTAGGTTTAAAACAGACAATGCCCGATCCCTGGTCAATGGTGGATGAGAAGTTTAAAGTTGGCGAAAAGGTTATTGCTAAAATTAGGTCTTATAAAGAATTTGGTGCTTTTGTTGAATTAGAAGAAGGTATTGAAGGTTTAATTCCTACGAGTGAAATTTCTTGGACCAAAAAAATAAGACATCCCAAGGAGGTCTTTAAAAAAGGCCAAAAAGTAGAAGCAGTGATTACTGAGATTGATAAAATTAATCGGCAGATTACTTTAAGCGTGAAAAGATTAAAAGAAGACCCCTTAGAGATTTTTGCTCAGGAATATAAGGTTGGTGATAATTTAAAAGTAAGAATTATTGATATTCCTAAGGCAGGGTTAGTGGTGAGTTTACCTTACGGATTAGAAGGGTTTATTCCTAATAGTTTAGTGGCGCGGGATGAAAAGGGAAAAAGAAAAGAACATAAAATTGGTGAAGAGATTGAAGTAAAGATTAGTGAGATTGATAAAGAAAAAAGAAGAATTGTTTTGAATGAAAGGGCGGTACAAAAAGAATTGATTAAGGTAGAAGCTGAGCAGGCAGCGGAGGACTCTATTAAAGGCTTTAAAAGTAAAGAAAAAAAGAGAAAATATACTATTGGTGAGAAAATAAAGCGAGAAAAAAAGGAAAATGAATAAACTATATATTAAAACCTTGGGATGTAAGGTGAATTATGCTGAAAGTGATGGATTAGCAAATTTTTTTAAAAAACAAGGATACGAAATTGTAGAAGATGAAAAAAAGGCAGATACGATTTTACTCAATACCTGTGCTGTTACCAAAGAGGCAGAAAAAAATTCTTTCAAATGGCTCAATCGTTATAAGAAGAAGAATTATCAGATTCTTCTAACTGGTTGTTTAATTCCGCTTTTGAAGGAAAAACAATTTTCTGGAAATGGACAAATAAAAATTCTTTCTTTGGAAGAAAAACAAAAGATTGTAGAAAAAGAAGAAATTTTACCTTCCCGCCGTCGGGCTTTTTTAAAAATCGTTGATGGTTGTAATCGTTTTTGCCATTATTGCTTAGTGGGAAGAATTCGGGGAGAAATAAGAAGTGTTTGTGAGGATTGGGTAGTTAAAGAATGTAAAAGATTAAAAGAATTAGGAATTAAGGAAATTGTTCTTTGCGGAATAAATTTAGGACTTTATGGTAAAGATATTGGTAGTTCCTTAAAAAATTTACTTTTGCGTTTAGAAAAAGAAATTAGCGATATTCGTTTTAGACTCTCTTCTTTAGAAATAGATACTATTTCTGATGAACTTTTATCATTGATGATCAAACTTGTTAAAGATGGAATTTTATGTCCCCATTTTCATTTACCCCTTCAATCGGGTTCTGATAGAATTTTAGAAAAAATGGGAAGAAGATATCGGATTAAAGAGTATGAGCAAATAATAACAAAAATTATTGAAAATCTTTCGGATGCTAATATTGGTTGTGATGTGATGGTGGGGTATTTAGGAGAAGAAGAGAAGGATTTTTTACTTACCTATCAATTTTTAGAGAAAGCTCCCTTTGGTTATTTTCATGTTTTTCCTTTTTCTAAAAGACCGTTGACACCGATTTACCAAGAGAAAGAGACTATTTCGGAAAAGGAGAAAAAAGTAAGATTAAAGATTTTGATGGATTTAAGAGAGAAGAAGATAGAAAAATATTGCCAAAAATTTTTAAATCAAATACGAAAGGGAATTTTGATTGAAGAAGATATCTATTTGACTGATAATTATCTAAATGTGAAAGTTTTTGGTAATTTAAGAGATATGCTTTATATAAAAATTAAAGATTTTTATATAAAAAATAAGAATTTTCCTATTTTGTTAGGTGAAGAATTTAAAGGAGGGTAATATGATTTATTTTTTAATTTTGCTAAATTTTCTTTTTTTTAAAGAGATAAAAATTGGTTATGTGGATATGGATAGAATTTTAAAGGATTATGAAGAAGCCAAGGAAGTTTTAAACCAATTACAAAAAGACATTGATCAATGGGAAAAGGAAGCTGATTCACTAAAAGATCTTCTTAACAAATCAAAAGAAGAGTTAGAAGTAAAAAAATTAATGCTCACCGAGGAGGGTTTGAAAATAGAAATGGAGAAGATAAATAATATAAGTGAGAGGTATAATAATTTTCTTTATGAAATATGGGGAAAAGGGGGCCGATTAGAAAGGAGGCAGAATGAATTGATAATGCCCTTAGTAAAAAAAATTAATGAAGTCATCCAGAAGATTGCTGAAAGTGAGGGTTTTACAATTGTTTTTGATGCCAGCGTAACAAAGGTCTTGTATGCTGAACCGGGTTTAGATATTACGGAGTTAGTGTTAACGGAATTGAATAAAGAGTATGCTAAGAAAGAGGGGAAAATAATAAAAGAGGTTTTAGTGGCGGTTTTGCCAATTTATGAAAGTGAAGCTAGGGCTAAAGAAGAAAAATTGGGGGAATATTTTTATAATAATTTAATAGCCTTTTTAAAAAGAAATCCTAATCTAAAATTAACTGATAAGGAAGATATTGAAAATGCTTTAGTAAGACACAATCTTAAAAAGGGTGATAAGATTGAAAGGAATACTGCTTTTTTAATTGGTCAAGAACTTTCTTTAGATTACATTGTTTATGGCAATGTTAGCGGAGCAGGGAAAAAGATTATTTGTGAAACAAAAATTATTGATATAAAAAACAATAATGATATTGCTATTGGTAAAGCCGAGGGGGGCAATAAAGAGGAGGCTTTAAGAAAATTAAACGACCTTATTGGGCGGGCTTTCTATCGGCTAATAAAATAAATGTCAAATTCTTTTATTTCGGATAAAGCAAAAATTGCTGAGAATGTTTTAATTTATCCTTTTACCTATATTGGAGAAAATGTTTTTATTGATAAAAATACAATAATCTATCCTTTTGTTTGTATTTTAAGAAATACAAAAATTGGTAAAAATTGTCGGATTTTCCCTGGTGCTTTGATTGGTTTTAATGGATTTGGTTATGAAAAGAAGGGAGAGGAATATTTTCTTATCCCTCATAATGGTTGGGTGGTTATTGAAGATAATGTTGATATTGGTCCTAATGTAACGATCGCTTTGGCAAAAGAGGGAGAGACAAGAATTGGCAAAGGAACAAAAATTGATGCTTCCGTTCATATTGGACATAATGTGAAAATTGGAAAAAATTGTATTATTATTGCCCAAGTAGGAATTGGGGGTAGTGCAAAGATTGGTGATAATTGTATTTTAGCAGGACAGGTTGGTGTAAGAGACCATTGTGAGATTGGTGATAATAGTATTGTTTATGCTAAATCAGCAGTTTTTAAATCCATTCCGAAAAATAGTAAATATTCTGGTATTCCTGCCCGTCCCCATTTTTTAAATCTAAAATATTGGGCAAAACTTTTAAAAGATGTTCCAAAGAACGATTAAAAAGGAAGTTATTTTTGAAGGTTTTGGTATCTATTTTAAAGAAAAGGTCTTATTAAAATGTTATCCAGCAGAAACAGATACGGGAATAATAATAAATAATAAAAAATTATTAACAGATAATATAACTATTGAAAACCACACAACTGTTTTTAATAATAATGGAAATAAAATTTTTCTTATAGAACATTTTTTAGCAGTTCTTTTTTTATTAGGAATAGATAATTTAATCATAGAACTTTTCGGCAAAGAATTTCCTTTTTTGGATGGTAGTGGAAAAGAATATTATTTAAAACTAAAAAATTTAGTAGTTGATTTATATCCTTATAAAAAGAAGGTTATTGAAATTAAAAAAAGTTTATTAGTTTTTGATAACAACAATTTTATTTTACTATTGCCGAATGAAGAATTTTCTTGTTTAGTAATTGCTAATTTTCCAAATTATTTTTCTTGGCAGATTTTTAAATTAAATAATAATTTTTCTCATATAATTTTTTCTCAAACACCGATTTCCAAAGAAATTTTAAAAGAAGAAGATATAAGTCTTTTAAGGGATTTAGGCTATTATTATTATCATAATTGGTTTATAGGTAAAGGTCAATTTGTTTGTCATAAAATCTTTGATTTATTAGGGAATTTAAAGATTTTGAATAGAGAGATAAAAGGCAAGATTATTGCCTTTCGGCCCTCACATAAATTAAATTTAAAATTGGTAAGAAAATTAGAAAAACTTAATTAAGGAGGAAAAATGGACATTGAAAAGATTAGAGAGATTTTGCCCCATCGTTATCCTTTTTTATTTATTGATAAAATATTAAATATAGAAGAAAGTAAGATTATTGCTTTAAAACAAGTTACTTATAATGAATGGTTTTTTATTGGCCATTTCCCTGATTTTCCAATAATGCCAGGTGTTTTAATGGTAGAAGCAATGGCCCAAGCGAGTGGTATTTTGATTTGTAAGAATTTGGAAATGAATGAGAAAGATCTTATCCCTTTATTTTTAGGTATTGAAAAAATAAGATTTCGGAAGGCGGTAAAGCCGGGAGACACATTAATTATTGAAGCAGAATTGAAAAACAAAATGGGGAATATTTTTAAAGTAAGTGGCAAAATTGAAGTCAATAAACAAGTTGTTTGTGAAGGTGATTTGCTTTTAGGATTTGAAAAAAAAGAGAAAATATTATAAAATTGAGAAAAATCTCTTCTTGGGCAAAAATATCTAAAAAAGCAATAATTGAAGATGAGGTAATTATTTATCCTTTTGTGGTAATTGAAGATAATGTCAAAATTGGTAGAGGAACAGAAATTTTTTCTAATGTGATAATTTTAAAGGGAACGGAGATAGGTGAAAATAATAAAATCTATCCAGGTTGTGTTTTAGGAGTTTTACCTTTTGATTTGAAATATCAGGGAGAAGAGTCTTATTTAAAGATTGGCAATAATAATATTATCCATGAAGGTACAACAATTTCTAAAGCGACAGGAAAGGGAGAAGCGACAATTATTGGTGATAATAATTTTATAATGGCATATATCCATATTGCTCATAATTGTAAAATAGGAAATAATAATATCATTACTAATCATACTCAAATCGGTGGTCATTGTGAGATTTTTGATTATGTGAATATTGGTGGTAATTGTGGAATTCACCAATATGTGAGAATAGGTAGTTATGCTTTTGTAGGTGCCTTTTCTTATTTAAAGAAAGATTTATTGCCTTTTATGATTGGTGAAGGCAATCCTTTTAGAGTGTATGGAATAAACAGTATTGGGCTTTTAAGGGCAAACTTTGATAAAGAAAAGATAGCAATTTTAAAAAAGGTATATAAAATTATCTATTTTTCTAAATTTAACTTATCCCAAGCAATTAATTATATAAATGAGAATTTACCAAAAATTCCCGAAATAGAATTAATTATTGATTTTATCAAAAAGACAAAAAGAGGAATCTGTTTAAGAAGTCCTTGATTATTGACTTATAAAAATTTTTAATCTATAATATTTCATATGTATTTCTTTTGAAATTAAAAGGAGGTAGAAATGCGTGTAAAAAATATTTTAATTATATTATTTTTTGTTAATCTTATTTTTTCGGGAAGTATTATTAAAGAATTCTCTTTTGAGAAAATTGATTTCAAAAAAATTGATAATTACGATTTAATTAATGTAGAAGGATGCGATGCCCGATTAGAAGAAGTTGGTAAGCCAATAATTCCTTTTAAGAATATTAACATCTTAATTCCACCAAGTGCAGAAATAAGTTCAATTGAAATTTTAGAATTAGAAAGAAAAGAACTTCCTGGTAATTATTATCTCTATCCTGCCCAAATGCCCAGACCGATTTCTGAATATGAAAAAGATTATCCTTTTATAATTGACCAAGAATTTTATGAGAGAGAAGAAGAATATCCAGAAGAGATATATAGAATTATACCAAGCGGTTGTAAATCAGGTTTTCGGATTGGTGGTATTTTTCTTTTTCCATTACATTATATTCCAAAAGAGAAAAAGTTAATTCTTTATTCCAAGATAAGAATAAAAATTAATTATGAGGAAGGCAAATATGATGTTATTTGGCTGACAAGAAGTCAAAAGGAACTATTTTCAAAGGATTTAAAATATTTGGTAATTAATCCTGAGGATATTGAAAGATTTTCGCCACCAATAAGATTAAGCGATAATCCTGATATTGACTATGTTATTTTAACCGATACCAATTTAGTTTCTGCTTTTATTCCATTAAGAGATTGGTTAAGAAAAACCGGTTTATGGACAGAAATAAGGACAACTCAATGGGTAAATAATAATTATTCAGGAAGGGATTTACCCGAAAAAATTAGAAACTTTATAAAAAATTATTTTCAAACTCAGGGTTTGAAATATGTCTTATTAGGCGGGGATGGTGATTATAATAATCCGATTGTGCCAACAAGACAGGCAGGTCCTTTGTCATATGGAATTGTTGAACGATATATTGCTTGCGATTTATATTATGCTGATTTAGATTGGTCCTGGGACGGAAATAACAATAACCTTTTTGGGGAATGGACAGATGCCGATACTGTTGATTTATATCATGATGTTTATATTGGCAGAATTCCTGTTGAGAATGCTTCTCATATCAGTAATTTTATAACAAAATTATCTAAATACTTAAAAACACCTGATACGACTTATCAGAAAAAACTTCTTTTACCAGGTGCTTATTTATTCCCGGGTTATAATTATATGCTATCGCAAGAATCTATTGCCAATTTAAGTCCAAGTGGTTGGATAGATAGATTGCTTGACCAAGGGACAAATGATGCAAGAACCTATGAAGTAAGGGATTCAATAAATCAAAAGTTTCATTTTGTCCACTTGGTTGCCCACGGAAATTATGCGGCAAGTTGGATAAACTATCAACCACAATATCATAGAAATCATACAGGCCAGCAGACAAATACTAATGCTTTATGTATTATTAATGCTATCTCTTGCTATACTGCTCAGTTAGATTCTCCACCGAGTTATCGGAGTTGTCTTGCTGAATCAGCAATTACCGCACCAAATGCAGCAATCGGTGTAATAATGAATACAAGATTTGGTTGGGGAACTCCTCCTTCTGTCGGTCCTTCGGAACGTTTAGATATAAGATTTTATGAACATTTCTTTATAAGGGATTCGGTTAGATTTTCTCCATGTCATCAGTCATCAAAAGAGAGATATAGAGATTTAGCAATCGTCGGGGGACATCCTCAATCAGCTCCTACATGGCGCTGGTGCTATTTTGAGTTAACCTTGTTTGGTGAACCTTCAATGTTAATGTGGAAGGATTATCCACAAAAAATGGTTGCCTATTTTCCAAGGACAATAGGAACAGGAAATCAGGTATTTCCTTGCACGGTAAAAGCATTAACAGGAAGTCCTATAAATCAGGCATTAGTCTGTTTATGGAAAGGAAATGAAGTTTATCAAACAGGTTATACAAATACAAATGGAATTGTTACATTTAATATTAATCCGACAAGTGCTGGTTATATGTATGTTACCGTAACAAAACCAAATTATATTCCTTATGAAGATTCCAGTCAAGTTATTTTAATCTCTTATGATGTGGCAGTTACTCAAATTATCCAACCGATAGGAATTGTTGATTCGGGTGCGACAATTACCCCTCAGGCAAAGGTTAAAAATTTTGGTTTATATCCAGCAAGTTTTCAAGCAATTTTTAGGATTGGCACATTTTATAATCAGAGTGTAAGTTATAATAATTTACCTCCTGGTGGCGAAGTAATTTTAAATTTTCCAAGTTGGCAGGCATTACAAAGAGGAAGCCATATAGTTAAATGCACAGTTGTTTATACTCTTGACCAAATGCCTAATAATAATTTTTTAATTGATTCAGTTTTTGTTAGAGTTTTAGATGTTGCCGTTTTAGAGATTATTGCACCAACTGGTATAGTTGATTCAGGAACAAATGTTATTCCTCGCGCAAGAATAAAAAATTATGGTAATGTTTCTTCTTCCTTTATTACCCGATTTAGGATTGGCACATTTTATAATCAAGAGCAAAATGTAAATTTAGGTCCTAATGAAGAGATTACTGTGAATTTTCCTTTATGGCAGGCAAACCAAAGGGGAAGCCATTCGGTTAAATGCACAGTTGCTTTAAGTGGTGATAGGCTTCCTAATAATAATTTTCAAATAACCAATGTCTTTGTTGTGGTAAAAGATGTCGGTGTTACCCAAATTGTTTCTCCCCAAGGAAATATTGATTCGGGAACAGTAATAATACCGCAGGCGAAGGTTAAAAATTATGGCACTCAACAAGAGAATTTTAAAGTAAGATTTAGTATTGGCAATTTCTATTTAGACTCTTTAACTGTTACTCTTAATCCTGATAGAGAAACTTTACTTAATTTTACACCTTGGACTGCTAATCAAGTTGGCACCCATCAGGTTAGATGCACTACTCTTTTAACTGGTGATATGTTGCCTGCTAATAATCTTCAAACCGGAACCGTGACAGTTGCTAGAAAAGATGTTGGTGTTCAGCAAATTCTTGCTCCCGTAGGAACTGTTGACTCGGGACAAGTTATTATTCCGCAAGCAAGGGTTAAAAACTATGGAGCAAATCCAGCAAGTTTTACTGTTATTTTTAGAATAGGCACATTTTATAATAATAGTCAGAATATTACTAATCTTCCTCCAGGGGAATCAATTGTTGTTAGTTTTTCCAATTGGCAAGCATTACAAAGGGGAACACACTCTCTTAAATGCACAGTGGCTTTTGAAGGTGATCAATATCCACCTAACAACTTCTTAACAGGTTCAGTATTTGTTCGTGTTAGAGATGTGGGAGTTACCGAAATAATTTCACCAACAGGAACAATTGATTCAGGCTCAGTTATCATTCCGCAGATAAAAGTTAAGAATTTTGGTAATACCACCGAATCTTTTTTGGTTACTTTTCGGATAGGAACTTTTTATCTTAATTCCCAAACGGTTAATAATTTGGGTCCCGGTGATTCTACTGTTGTTAATTTTTCTGCTTGGACAGCATTACAAAGGGGAACCCATACAACTAAATGCACAGTTGCTTTAGCCAATGACCGTAATCCCGATAATAATTCTTTAACAGGTTCAATATTTGTTCGTGTTAGAGATGTAGGAGTTACGGAAATAGTTTCGCCATCAGGAATAATTGATTCAGGAGTAGTAATAACTCCTCAGGCGAAAGTTAAGAATTTTGGTAATACTAATGAGAGTTTTAAGGTGAAATTTTCAATTGGCAATTTCTATTTAGATTCAACTAATATTTCTTTATCCTTTGGTAGAGAGACATTACTTACCTTTACTCCTTGGACAGCTAATGAATTAGGAACTCATCAAATTAAGTGCACTACTTTATTGACTGGTGATATGGTAACCAATAATAACTATCTTATAAGCCAAGTTATAGTTGGATTTAAAGATGCCGGAATAATTGAGATAATTTCGCCTACTTCTCTCATTGATTCACCAGGCACAATAATACCATCGGTAAAAGTAAAAAATTTTGGTCGTGTACCGGTAAGTTTTCCTATCTATTTTAGAATTAGCGGTCCTAGTTCTTATTTTAATTCTCAAAATGTTTTAAACTTAATGCCTGATGAAGAAAGGCAAATTAATTTTGCTTTCTGGCAAGTTGGTCCAAGGGGCAATTACTTTACTACCTGTTCTCTTGATCTTATTGGTGATAGAAATCCGAATAATGATAAGATAGATTCAACTTTTACTGTTCAAGTTAAAGATATTGGTATTTTAGCAATTTTATCTCCAAGGGG
>JANXBG010000001.1:95993-114243 GCA_025060715.1 Caldifarciminota bacterium
GTGGTTGATAGCGGAAATAGTGTTATTCCGCAAGTAAGGGTGAGAAATTATGGTTCGGTTAATTTATTATTTAAGACAATATTAAAAATTCCACCAATTTATGATGATAGCCAAGAAATTAGTTTGCCAGCAGGTGAAGAAACGACTTTAACATTTAATCAATTTATTTGCGATACTATTGGTCTCTTTTTTGTTAATTGTAGTTTAAGAATTAGTGACGCAAATGTTTTAAATAATGCGAAGAGAGAGACTTTATTTATTGCCGGGGTTAGTGAAAGGGATGTTGGAGTTTTAAGGATTATTGCTCCTTTATATTATGGAGTTAGTGGCGAAATTAGACCGTTGGCGGTTGTAAAAAATTTCTCACCATCTTATCAATCCTTTAAGACATTCTTTAAAATAGTTGATAGCACAAATAATAATATTGTCTATTTTGAATCTACCTTTGTTTTTAATTTGGCACCTAATTATTCTAAAGATGTTGCCTTTCCTATTTGGCAGGCACAGGTTGGTTTATATTCTTTAACCTGTTCAACTTATATTCCCAAAGATATTAATGAATTAAATGATGTGAAAAAAGGATATGTGAAGATTGGAACATCTCTACCCGAACATTGGAATTTATTAAGAGATTTGCCATTAGGGCCAACTTCTAAAAAGATAAAGGGAGGTGCTGCTTTAACATTTTTAAGACCAAACTTTATTTATGCCTTTAAAGGAAATAAGACAAACGAATTTTATCGTTATGATATTACTACTGGTTATTGGGAAAGGAAAGCAGATATTCCTTATGCCCAGGAAAAGAAGAAACCGGTTGGAAATGGTGGTGCTTTAACTTCTGATTTAGAAAGATATGTTTATGCAATAAAAGGAAATAATACCTTAGAATTTTGGCGATATGATGTTCTTAATGACCGCTGGGATAGATTGCCAGATATACCAACGGGAAGTAAACGGGTAAAAGATGGTGCTGGACTTGCCTATGTGAAAAAAGGAGATAGCTCCTTTGTCTATCTATTAAAAGGAAGCAAAACAAATGAGTTTTATGCCTATTATATTGAAGGAAATATTTGGCTAAATAAAACACCAGCACCTTTAGGACCATCTAATAGACCTTTTGCTAAAGGAAGTGCTATAACTTTTGATAACAGAGAAAACATTTATGTATTAAAAGGTAATTATTATGAATTTTATGCCTATAATATAAATACAGGAAGGTGGGAGAGAAAAGCCGATTTACCTATGCTTTATAATAACCGGATAAAAAAGAATAAAAGTGGTTGTGCTTTAACTGCTAATAATGAAGGAATTATTTTTGCCTTCCGAGGAAATAATACTCCGGATTTTCTTGCCTATTATCCTGAAGAAAACAAATGGTATCATAAAGAGCCGATACCAGTTTATCCTTCTGATAAAAAAGTAAAAGATGGCGGCGCTTTAACTTACTCACCTTATAATAATATGATTTATGCCTTTAAGGGAAATAATACCAATGAATTCTGGTGCTATCTATTCTATGAAACCTTAACAAAAAGAGAGGAGATTAAGATAAAAGAAAGTAAACAAGATGAGATTACAAATCTAATTAATAAAAAAGGAATTTTAAAATACGAAATCTATGATATCCAAGGAAGAAGAGTAAAAGAGATAAAGCAAAAAGGTTTATATCTCTTAAAAATCTACGATAACAATTCTAACTTAAAAACGATAAAAGTTATAAAGGTTAAATAAATATATTTAAGTTATTGATAATTTTATAGTTATTTTAAAAATATCTTTGGTATTAACTTTAAAGTGTCAAAAACATCTTTATTAAGATAGTAACCTAATCTTTATTGATTTTTAAAGCATCTTTTTTATAATTTTTTATGATTATTTTAATAATTGTAATTGTTTTGATAATAATTTATCTAATCGCTACTTATAATCTTTTGATAGTTAAAAGAACAAGGGTAAAGAATGCCTGGCAACAGATTGATGTCCAATTGAAAAGAAGGTATGATTTAATTCCAAATCTGGTAGAAACAGTAAAAGGGTATGCCGCACACGAAAAAGAGATTTTTGAAAAGGTATCAGAAGCAAGGGCAAAAGCGATGGGTGCTAAGTCAGTGAAAGAGAGTGCCGAAGCAAATAATGAATTAACCCAAACATTAAAAACATTGTTTGCCCTTGTTGAAGCCTATCCCGATTTAAAGGCAAATGAGAATTTCTTGCGGCTTCAAGAAGAGTTAACAACAACTGAAAACCGTATTGCCTTTGCCCGTCAGTTTTACAATGATGTAGTAATGAGTTATAATATCCTTTGTGAACAGTTTCCTTCTAATATCGTAGCGAAAATTTTTAACTTCCAGCCAGCAGAGTTTTATGCCATCTCTGAAGGAGAAAAAGAAGTGCCAAAGGTTAAATTCTAAATTAGGGCTTGATTTTTAATAATTCTTTTTTATAATATAATTAAATGTCAGCAACTACTTTTTACGATTTAATAAGAAAAAATAGATTAAAGACTTATCTTTTTGTTTTTGTTATTTCAATCCTTTTAGCAATTATTGGTTATGTATTAATTCAGATTTTTAATTGGGGAATTTCGGGTTATATATTATTTGGTTTATTTATTATCTTTTATAATCTCATTCTTTATTATAATGCTGATAAATTGGCATTAAGTTTAAGTGGTGCAAAGCCTGCACCAATTGATAAATATTATCAATTACATAATGTGGTTGAAGAAGTAGCGATTGCTGCCGGTGTTCCTAAACCTAAAGTTTATATAATTGAAGATCCATCACCAAATGCTTTTGCTACTGGCAGAAACCCAAATAATTCAGCGATAGCAGTAACTACCGGTCTTCTAAATATGATGAACAGAAATGAATTACAAGGTGTTATTGCCCATGAGATGGCACATATTAGAAATTATGATGTTTTGTTAATGACTATTGTTGCAATTATCGGAGGTTTAATTATTCTTTTCAGAGATTTATTTTTCCGATATTTATTTTTCTTTGGTAGTGGTAGAAGGGATGAGAGAAGAAGGGGAGAAGGTAATTTTATTTTTTTAATAATTGCAATAGTTTTAGCAATTATTGCACCAATATTAGTTTTTTTAATAAGAGCAGCAATATCAAGAGAAAGGGAATACCTGGCCGATGCTAGTGGTGCAGAAATTATTAGAGATCCAGAATCCTTAGCCAGTGCTTTAGAAAAAATTGCTAAAACTAATTTAAAATTGAAAACTGCTTCCGAAGCCACCGCTCATTTATTTATTACCAACCCCTTTTTAAAAGATAGATTAAATATTGAAGAACTTTTTGCTACTCACCCACCTATTCATAAAAGAATTGCGCGTTTAAGAGAGTTAACAATTTAAAAACTTAATTAACCAATAAAAATTTTTAAAGTTATTACTTTTTTAGAAAAGGAATTATAATTATCAAAAATAGAATTATCCCCGCAATAATTGCGCCAATTTTTCCTAATAAACAAAAGATAGAAACAATCCCACAGGCGATTAAGACACCAAGGGAAATTGCAAAGAAGGATAAAAAAGGATTAAGTCCTAGAATAAATGAAGCTAAAGCGCCTGTCCAAGCACCTGTAGTGGGTAAAGGAATTCCTACAAAGATAATAAGTCCTAAAATTTCGTATTTTTCGATTATTTTACTTTTTTTTCTAGTTCGTAAAAAAAGCCAATCAAAGAATTTCTTGAATACACTTATTTTAGTAAGTAAATTGACAAAAAATTTTAAAATAAAAAGGATTGGTAAAATAGGTAAAAGATTACCGATAACTGATAAGAAGATGCTTTCTAAAAAGGGAATATGGAAATAGTGTAAGGCGATGGGTAAAGCGCCTCTCAATTCCACAATGGGCAATGCAGCAATAATTAAAACAATTAATTCTTTTTTTATATTTTTGCTTTCTAAATAATTTATTATCCTTTTATCCCAAGAAGAGGCAAATAAGGAACTGGTAAATAAAAAAATAAAAAGGATTAAAAAAATTTTTTTCATGGCAGTCCTTTCTTTTTTCTTAAATAAATATCCAAAAGATAAAGAGATATTAATATTAAATAAATATAAAAATTATTTTGAAAATAGATTTTTAAATTTATCTTTTTCTTTTCTTCTAAAAAGGGAAAAGTTGTTGGCACATTTGGATAAAGATAGAATTCACCGTTGCCTTTTTGAGCAAGGTTTTTTAAAAATAAGGTGTCTAAATAAGGAGTTTTTTTCTCTTCTAATTCAGGTAAAATTTTTAATCTTAGATTCTCTTCTTTTATTTTTTCCTTATTTTTAAAGAATGAAATTTTAAAAGAAAACTCACCACTATCAGGTGGTAAAATTTTCGTTTGATAGAGCCCCTCATCTATTTCATTAAAAACTTGTTTTATTTCATATTTAGGAATTTCTAAGATTATATTTAAATCCTTTGCCGGTTTTCCTATTTCATCCAAGGCAAAAATCTTGATTTTTATTTCTTCACCATAATAAAAAACTTCTCTATCTAAAGATATATCAATCCGATATTTTCCTTCTTTTAAAAAGGAGAGAAGAGAAAAAAAGAAATCTTTTAATTTTATTTGTAAAAGTTCATCAGGAAGAAATAACCATCGCCAAAAAGGGAAACCGCTAAAAAGAGCGATTATTTTGTTTTGATAAAAATGATAAGAAAACAAAGGGGAGGAATCTTTTTCAGTTATTATAAAAACCTGACTATTTTCTTTTGCTTTTCCTTTTAAATAACCAGAAAAAGGTGGGAGATTATTAATAATTTCTAAAAAATTCTCTAAAATTATGCTTTCTTTTCCTTTTTCTGTTAATTGAAAATAAACTTCTTTTTCTAATTGGATTTTTTCGGGCAAAAGGGGAAGGTATTCGGAAAAGTTAGCAAAATTAACATTTTTGTCTATCAGAAATAAAATTCCTTTTGCCTTTTTTATTAAATTATTAACAATTTCTCTTTCATTACTCTTTAAAACATTAAAATCAAAATTATCAAAAATAATAACCTCATAATAATCTTTAGTTAACATATTAAAACCTTTTTTATCAAAGGTATAAATAAATTCAGTTTGATAATCAGGATTTTCTTCTAAAATTCTTTTGATAAATTTTAAATTAAAAGTCGGTTGATTAGAGAGATAAAGAATTTTTGCTAATTTTCTTTTCACATCAATTGTTAAAGAATATTGATTGTTTGAATAATCAATCTCTTCTTTGACTTCTGAAATTTTTAAGGTAAGGAATTTTTTTCCCTCTTCTAAAAAAGTAATTTTAAAGGAATCTTCTAAAATCACATTTTCTAAAGGGAAAATTAATTCTTTTTTTTGAATTATCTTCTCATCGGCTAATAAAAACACAGGTATAGATCCTTTTAAATTAGTATTTTTTATTCGAAAATTTATTTTTATGGTTTCCTTAACAAAGGCAAAATTTGGATAATTGACATCAAAAATGGAAAAATCATAAAGTTTTGGTAAGCCAAAGCCGACTGTGTGAACTTGAAAAGGCAATTTTTCAGTTAAAGAAAAGGAACCATAATTATGAAGTCCATCACTTAAAATTAGAATAACATCTGGTTTTTTCAAAAAAGAGAAATCAAAGATTTTTCTGAAATCGGTTTTTTTCTCTTGGCAAGAAATATTGGTTTGGTGAAGCTCTTTTATGGTTTCACCAAAAGAAAAAATTTTGAAATTCTTAGCTTCCTTTTTAAAATTTTCTAAAAAGTCAATTGCTTTATTAAATTTCTTTTCATCAGCCATACTTAAAGAGCAGTCTAAAAAGAGAAAAACCTTTGGTCTTTTAGAAATAAAAAGATTAAAAGTAAAATCAAAGATAATAAAAATCAATAAAAGGGCAACAATTATTCGAAAGGCGGAAAGTTTATTTAAGATATTCATCAATTCTTTTTTTCTCTTTTACGGGTAATAAAAAAATAGAGATGGTTGTGTCTTTCTCAATCGTCTTTTCCGTTATATCATAAAATTCGGGGAGAAAATCTAAATCACTGTCTAATAAAGAGATAATTTGATATTTTCCTTCTTTTAATTTTGTCTTAAAAACTCCTTTTTTGGTTAACGCAAAAGAGAAAATATCTTTCTTTTTAAAGATAATAATAGAATTATTAACTAAACTTTCTTTTAAGAAGACTTTTCCAGTAAGATTAATAAATTTAGTAGCAGTATCAAAAATTTCAAAAGCCTCTTTCCCCTCTACTAAATTGTTTTCACCCAAATCTTTTAAAGTTGGCAAAATAAGAAAAGAACAAAATTCCTTAGGCTTTTCTTTAAATAGAAATGTTAAACTTTTACCATCTTTGTTCCAAATTGTTTCAATAGCCGTAGAAGGGAATAAAAAATAATAAAGATTAGTATCTTTCATTGGTTCAGAAAAATTTATTCTTATTTCTTTTTGATTAATAGAAATATTTTGGATAAAAGGTTTAACAGTATCAGGATTTGGGTTTCCTTTAAATTTAATTTTCCAAGAAGAGAAGTTATTTTTTAAATCTTTTACTCCGCCAAAAAGAAGGTAATCTATCGGTCTTTGTTTTTCAGTGATTATTGTTAAAAATTCATTTTCCACAAAGATATTTTTTATTTTTAATGTTTCCTTTTCCGAAAGTATAAAGAATTTTGTTAAATCAATTTCTGATGAAAGATTTTCGTTAAATTTAATTTTTATCGTGTAATTATTAGGAATAAAATAATCTTCTATTTCGGGTGAGAAAATATCAGGATTTGGCGGAGGTAATTTTCGGGCACAATTTATTATTAATAATAAAAGAGAAAGCAAAAAGATTTTTTTCATCGATTTTTTACTATTTCCATTATTGTTTTAGTTAATATATCATACATTTTAAAATAATTAGGAAAATATTTTTTTAAAACCTTTTTATGAAGATTAATAATACTTTTTTCTTTTCTCCTTGCTGGTCCAGTTATTATTTTTTTTATCTCTTTTTCAAAAATATTCTCAATAGTTGCTTTTACTAAGGGATAAAGGGTTTTTTTTGAAATTTTTAATTTTTTAGCAATTTGAAAAGTAAGATAAAAAAGAGGAAAAAGAAAATTAGTAGTAGTACACATTAGATGATAAAGAGGTTTGTCTTTTTTATTTAGATAAAAATATTTGTTAGAAATTTCTTTAACAATATTTTTGGCTAGCTCTTTTCCCTTTTTTGTTCCTTCCA
Source organism: Caldifarciminota bacterium (assembly GCA_025060715.1). GTDB lineage: Bacteria > Hydrothermota > Tepidihabitantia > Tepidihabitantales > DTDR01 > DTDR01. The sequence goes on from JANXBG010000001.1 coordinate 103,185, forward strand.
GAGCAAAATAAGTTTTGGGTAAATATTTTATTGCCTTTTTAAAATCACCAAAGGTTAAAATTGGATGAAGGGAAAAAAGGTGGATATTTTTTTTCTTTTTTTGCCAATTTAATATATCACCCGGTAGAGAACCAGAAAAATGGCCTAAATAAGTGTTTGGTTTTAAATAATTTTCTATTTCTAAATAAACCTTTTTGATTTCTTTATCAGGGGTGGCAACAAAAATTAAATCACAATTTTTGGCAACTTTTATATTATCAAAATTTTTCATTTTTTTATCGCTAATTGCTTTTATTTGAAATCCTTTCTTTTTTAAAAAAAATACAAAAACTCTTGCCACTCTTCCATAGCCAATAAAACCAATCTTTAAATTTTTTATACTTTTCAATTTTAAATTATATATAAAAAATTTCTTTAAGTCAAAATGTTAAGAAAAATAAAGTTTTTGATTTATCTTCATTTGTTTGAAAATTTTTTAATTTTTTAGTATAATTGGTATAATTTAAATTTATAAAAATAAAAGGAGGAAAAGATGAAGAGAAAGATAGTAGGGATTATATTATTTTTAATATCTTTTTTAATATCTTTTTTATTAGCTGAAGAGACAATTCCTAACCAAGTAGTAGTAAAATTTAAAAAAGAGTTTCGTCCTTATATTAAAATTCACTCTCAAGACGGAATTTTTTATACAGGAATAAAAACTTGTGATAAATTGAATGAATATTTTTTGGTAAATAAAATTGAAGGAATAAAAGGAAGGCGGGATGAACTTTTCTTAAAATATGGGTTTGATTTACTTTATCTCTTTCATTATGAAAAAGAAGAAAAAGTTTCTAAAGTAATTAAAGAATATGAAAAATTAGGAATTTTTGAATATGTGTTACCTCATTTAAGAGTGCCTCTTGATAAAATTGATACTTTTGTTCCTAATGATCCAAGGTATATCTATCAATGGCATTTGAAAAAAACAGATTGTCCAAGAGCTTGGATGAGAACCCAAGGAGATACAAGTGTGATTATTGCACCAATTGATGATGGAGTTGATTATAATCATGAAGACCTAGTTGATAATATGTGGATTAATCGATTAGAAGATTGGAATGGTAATAGAAGATTTGACCCTTATCAAATTCCGGGAGGAGATTTAGATGGAATAGATAATGATGGTAATGGGTTTGTTGATGATGTGATTGGTTATGATTTCTATTTTAATGACCCAGACCCTAATCCGGTTCCTTATGGTGATGAGCACGGTACTCTTTGTGCTGGTGTAGCAAGTGCAGTGACTAATAATGAAATTGGTGTTGCTTCGTTTGGATTTAAATGTCGGATTATGGCTTTAAAATGTGGAACCGGCGGAGGAATTAGTATCTTTCCAGCGATTACTGCAATTCAATATGCTGCTCAAAATGGTGCTTGGGCAATAAGTATGAGTTGGGGAGGACCAAGTTATTATCCACCATTAAATGATGCCATTCAATATGCTTGGGAGATGGGATGTGTGTTAAGTGGTTCGGCAGGAAATACCTATTCGGGAGGTGCACCAAGATATCCAGCTTGCTATCCCCGCGTTATTGCCACCGCAGCTTCTGACCCAAATGATTATCGTTCAGTTTGGGGTGGTGGTCAAGAGTCAAATTATGCTTGGTGGGTAGATGTTTCGGCACCAGGAACAAATGTTTATACTACAGATCTTAATAATAATTATATTGGCTTTGACGGAACTTCAGCCTCAGCTCCTTGTGTCGCCGGTTTAGCAGCCCTTTTAAAAGCAGCATTTCCCCAACTCACCAATGCTGAGTGCACAACAATGATTTTCTATTCTTGTGATACAATGCCTGATACCCTTTATCGGTATCGTCTTTTAGGTTTTGGACGGATTAATGTGGGAAAGGCACTTTCTATGAGAGAAAAATCGGATTTAGTTTTAAGAAGATTTAGAATTAATGATGCCAGCGGAAATAATAATGGTGTTCCTGAAAGGGGAGAAATAGTTGGCTTAATTATTCAAATTAGAAATTCAAAATTCTGGCAAAATGCTTCTAATGTTCGTTGTTCTTTATTTACAAGAAACCCTTATATTGAAATTACTAAACCGATTGCTACAGTTTCTCAAATTTCCGCCGGTGACAGTGTTTGGTTAAGTAGCGATTCTTTTTCTTTCCGAATGCGCGAAAATGCTCCTTCTCAGGTTGTTGAATTTGAGGTAAAAATAATGGCTAATCCAATGCCTTATATCGAAAGGCCTTGGAAATTAAAAATTGTGTGTGGTTTACCTAGAATTATTGTTGTTGATGATGATGACCGAAGAGATTATCAAAGATTTTATTTAGGAGCAATTGATTCAATCGGTGCTTTGTATCGTTATTGGTCAATTGATACTTTAGGTTTGCCACCGCAAGATACTTTAAATCGTTATCCCGTAGTAATTTGGTTCACAGGTTTAGATAGTATTAATTCATTAACCGAAAGCGAAAGAACCATTTTAACTAATTATTTAAACAATGGTGGCAATCTATTTATTTCTGGTCAAAATATTGGTCAAAATATTGGTTCAACCTCTTTTTATGAAAATTATTTAAAAGCCCGATACGTTGCCCCTAATGCTAATACCTATTGGATTGTTGGAGTTTCTAACGACCCTATTGGTGGTGGTGATACTGTGGTTGCTGGTGGTGGTGGCGGTGCTAATAATGCCCGTTCTAATGATGTAATTCAACCAATTTCTGGCAGTATTGCTACCCATTTTTATAAAGACCAACCAAATGCCTATGCCGGAATAAAATACGAAGGAAATTATCGGTTAGTCTATTTTGCCTTTCCTTTCGAAGCAGTAGATTATATTCCTACTCGCTATATCCAAAGGCCAGCCTTATTAAGAAGAATTTTACTTTTCTTTGGTGAAACTTTACCTTATGGGATTGAAGAGGAAAAAGAAAGACTTACAGTTAATTTAAAAGGTGAATTTAAAGTCTATCCTAATCCAACAAGAAATTACTTTATTCTTTCAGTAGAGAATCCTTTTAAGGGAGAAATTTATTTGGCAACAATTGAAGGAAAGATAATCCAAAAAATTTATGAAGGCTATATCAAAAAACAAAGAAGTTTTAATATCAAGAATCTTTCTTCAGGAATTTATTACCTTATTTTAAAAGAAAAAGGGAAAATTCAAAGTTTAAGATTATTGACCGTAAAATAATCTTTCTGCTAATATTGGGGGAAGATTTGCTCTGATTATTTTCTCAGCTGCTGTTTTTATGTCGTAATCAATTCTTCTTATTTCAAAAATATTTGTTTTAGTATCATAGATGGCAAAACTGGCTTTTGGATTTTGGTCGCGAGGTTGACCAACACTACCAACATTTATTATATATTGCCAATCAGGATTTAATTCAAATTTATTCTTTTTTATTACCTCAATTTTTCCATCTTTTTTTTTAGCCACAACAAAAGGGATATGGGTATGGCCCACTAGACAAACAGGATAACTGAAAAAATTAAACTGAGGAATAATATCTTCAATAGTGAAAAGATAATACCAATCAGTAGGGTCATCAGGTGAAGAATGGACGATATGAAAAGGATAAGATTTGTTAATCAAAAGAAAGGCATCAAGATACCATAAAGATTCTTTAGTTAATACCTCCTTGGTCCAAAGGATTGCTTCCTTTGCATAAGGATTAAAGTTTTCAATAGAGGTTTTATTTAAAACAGCATAATCATGATTACCAGCCACACCAACTATTCTTTCTTGTCTTAGTAATTCAATACATTCATTAGGATTGGCACCGTAACCAACAATATCGCCTAAAAAAATTATTTCATTACAATCCTCTTTTTTTATTTCCTTTAAAACTACTTCTAAGGCTTCTAAATTACCGTGAATATCAGAAAGAATACCAAATTTCATTTGTTTATTTCTTTATATATTGCATCCAATACTCCATTAATAAATCTTCTGGCGTCTTCGTCGGAGAATTCTTTCGCTAACTCAATGGCTTCGTTTATACTTACTTTTGGTGGAATATCATCAAAAAAAAGAATTTCGCAAGTAGCTATTCTTAATATCGCTCGGTCAATGTAAGAAAGACGTTCTAACTTCCAATTGATTAAATGTTTTTTTATTGTTTTATCGATTATTTTTTTATTCTCTTTTATTTTTGAAATAAGTTTATCAAGAAATTCTAAATTCTTTTCACTTAATTTAACCTTTTCTAAAATCTCTTTCACTATTTCATCCAGAGGAAAATTCATAAGGTCATAAATATAAAGAATAATTAAAGCAGTCCTTCGGGCTTTTCTTCTTAAAGGTTCTCTAGAACCTATCAAAGCTTCTCTTTAAGATTTGCCATTTCAATTGCCGATAAGGCTGCTAAGAAGCCTTTATTACCCTCTTTTGTTCCTGCTCGCTCAATTGCTTGTTCTAAATTTTCAGCAGTAATAATTCCAAAAGTAGTTGGTATACCTGTATCAAAATAAACTTTGGCAATTCCTTTTGTTACTTCGTTAGCAATATATTCAGCATGAGGAGTATCACCACGAATAATTACTCCTAAGCAGATAATTGCATCATAAATCTTTTTTTCTGCCAATTTCTTTGCAACCCCAGGAATCTCAAAGGCCCCAAAGGTCCAATAGATATCACAAGAAAGGGCATTATGCCGTTCCAAACAATCTAAAGCCCCTTTTAATAAATTTTGGGTAATAAATTCATTAAAACGGGAAATTACAATAGCGAATTTTTTATTTTTTGCATCCAAATAACCTTTAAACTCTTTAATCTCCATTTTTCACCTCACTTTTTAAATCTCCTAATAAATGGCCCAATTTATCTCTTTTTGCCTCTAAATATTTTATATTTCTTTTATTAGGCTTAATAATCAAAGGGATTCTCTCTACTACTTTTAATCCAAATCCTTCCAATCCAATAATTTTTTTAGGATTATTGGTAAGTAATCTAATTGTGGTAACTCCTAAATCTGCAAGAATTTGAGCACCGATGCCATAATCTCTTAAATCAGGAGGTTTTCCTAATGCCTTTGCCGACTCAACAGTATCTAAACCCAAATCCTGTAATTCATAAGATTTTAGTTTTAAAAATAGCCCTAAGCCTCTTCCTTCTTGTCGCATATACAAAAGTACCCCTTCTTTTTCTTTACTAATCATTCTCAAAGCAGTATCTAATTGTTCCCCACAATCACATCTCAAAGAATGAAAAACATCACCGGTTAAACATTGAGAATGGACCCTTACTAATACATTCTCTTTTCCTTTTACATCACCCTTTACTAATGCTAGATGTAATTGATGGTCCAATAGATCTTCATACAGATAAAGAGTAAATTCACCATAAGGGGTGGGTAGTTTAGTTATAGCTTTTCTTTCAATAAATTTTTCATTTTTCTTACGATAGGCAATCAAATCTTTGATGGTAATTATTTTAATGTTAAATCTTTTTGCCAATTTAAATAAATCCTTTAGTTTTGCCATTTTGCCATCCTCAGCCATAATTTCACAGAGAACACCGGCTGGATAAAAGCCGGCTAAGCGGGCTAAATCTACGCTTGCTTCAGTATGGCCGGCCCTTCTTAAAACACCGCCCTTAGCGGCTCGTAAAGGAAAAACATGACCGGGACGAGCAAAATCTTCAGGTTTTGACTTTGGGTCAATTAAAGCTTTAATTGTTTTCGCTCGGTCAAAAGCCGAAGACCCAGTGGTTGTGCCTATCTTTACGTCTACTGGCACAGTCATCGGTGTACCATATTTTGCAGGATTTTTTTCATCAATTATTAAAGGCAATTCCAATTCTCTAATTCTTTCTTCCTCTAAGGCAACACAGATTAATCCTCTTCCATATTTTGCCATAAAATTAATCTTTTGGGGTGTGATTTTTTCAGCAGCACAAACAAAATCACCTTCATTTTCTCTCTCTTCATCGTCTACAACAATAACCATTTTTCCTTTTTTAATATCCTTTATTGCTTCTTCAATACTGGCAAATTTCATTTTCATTTTCTTTTTATATAGTTTAGGTAATAAAACCTCTGAAATACTTTACTTTTTTTAATCTTCCGCCACCATCTTTCATTTTCTAAATACCATTTCATTGTCTTTTCTAACCCTTCTTCAAAAGAAGTTTTTGGTTGCCAATTAAATTCCTTTTCCAGTTTACTATAATCACAAATTAATCTTTTCACATGCCCTTTTCTATCCGATATAAATTTTAATAAATTTTTTGGTTTTTTGAAATATTCTAAAATCCGATAGGCAATTTCGTTGACACTATATTCTAAACCACTACCAATGTTGAAAACTTTTCCTTTATATTTTTCTATTGGAACTTCTAAAAATTTTAAAATTATTTCACAAAGGTCTTTAACATAAAGATAATCTCGAGTATTTTCACCGTCACCATAGATAAATAATGGTTTATCTTCTAATGCCTGGGTAATGAAGAAGGGGATCAATTTTTCGGGATATTGTCTTTCACCATAAATATTAAAGGGTCTTAAAATAATAATTGGTAGATTATAAGTTATGTAATAGGCATAACATAGTCTATCAGCGCCTACTTTTGTTGCTGCGTAAGGACTTTGGGGATTTAAAGGATGGTTTTCATTAATTGGAATAATAAGAGCAGTGCCATAAACCTCGCTTGTTGATATATGAATAAATCTCTCTCTGGGATAATTTTTTAGATTCTCTAATAAATTATAAGTTCCCAAAAAATCAGTTTTCACAAAGATATCAGGATTTAAAAGGGAACGGTCAATATGAGTTTCAGCTGCAAGGTGGATAATTTTATCTACTTTTTTAAACAGTTGTTTAACTAAGTTTTTATTATTAATATCACCGCGGATAAAATGGAAATTTTTTTCTCTTAATAGTTTTTTAATATTTTCTAAATTTCCCGCATAAGTTAGTTTATCTAACACGTAGACTTCATAATTTCTTTTAACAAGTTCTTCTGCCAAATGGCTGCCAATAAAACCTGCTCCACCAGTAAGTAAAACTTTTACCATTGGTAAGGTATTTCTTTTGATTTATAATCTATTCTATACTCGTCGGGATTTTCATAATTATAAACTTCCGTTGGTATATTTAATAAATAAGCAGGTTCATTTCCCAAAGGCTTAAATCCATGCAACACCAGTGGCGGAATTTTGATTAATAAGGGATTTAGTTCACCGATAAAAAATTCGTTTATCTCTTTATAAGTTTTTGAATCTTCCCGATAATCGTATAAAACAACTTTTGCCATTCCTTTAATAATGGTAAAAAAATCGGTCTGGATTTTATGATAATGCCAAGCTTTAACAATACCCGGATAGGCAACCGAAATATAAACCTGACCGAATTTCATAAAGAGATTATCATCGGAACGTAAAATTTCTAACACAAAGCCCCTTTCGTCAGGGATTAGTCTTAACTTTTTTATTTCTACTCCTTCTATCATAATTTTAATCTTTCTTTTGCCTTCTTCAATTCTTCTTTATCCGGAAATAAAACAACCTTCGCACTTCTTCTTGGTCTTTCTAACATTGCGTTAAAACCTTTTTCAAATTCATCTAAACTGAATAAATGGGTAATCACTGGACTAATATCTAATTTTTTAGAACTTAAAAGATTTCTTACCCGATACCAAGTATCAAAAATTTTCCTACCATTTATTCCGTGAATTTGGCAACCTTTAAAAACAATACCATTATTATAGTCAAAACCAAAAGGTAGGGGAGAGACCGAAGCAATTCCAAAAGCAGTTACCCTACCACCTCTTCTTACCATTTTAAAACAATCTAATATAGAATCTTCACTACCGGTCATTTCTAAAGCGATATCAACACCATTACCATCGGTTAGTTCTTTTACAATTTTTAATCTTTCTTCACTCGTTGTTTTATTTGTCCATACTTGATAATCAGCACCCATCTTTTTGCCGATCTCCATATTAAAATCATATTTTCCAAAATGGATAATTTTAGCAACTCCAGCCACCTTAGCAACACCAATAGCAAATAAAGATATTGGTCCATCACCAGTAATAAGCATTGTTTTTCCACAAACATCTCCATCTTCTCCTAAAACCGCGTAAGTAGCATTACCTAAAGGCTCTTGGACTGTTGCAAATTCTGGTGGAATTTCTTTATCATTTTTCCAGCAAACAATTTCTGGTATCGCAAAATATTCCGCAAAGGCACCATCACAATCCACACCTAAAATCTTCATATGTTCACCAACATGGAAAATTCCTAAAAGAGAGGTTAAATCACCAGGGTCATAAATATGAGTTTCTGCCGAGACATAATCTCCCACTTTTATTCTTTTAACACTTTTGCCCACTTCTACCACTTCTCCAGCTACTTCGTGTCCTAAAGTTTGGGGCAATCTTTTTTCACCAATTCTTTTTTGAGACCATTCATCCCATTTATAAATATGAACATCAGTTCCACAAATTGAAGTGGCTTTTACTTTCACCAACACCCAATCATCAGGAATTTTCGGTATCTCAATTTCACAAAGTTCTGCTCCAAAGCCTGGTTTTACTTTTCTTACTGCTTTCATTTTCATTTTTTCCTCCCAATTAAATCTAAATATTCTTTCATTATCTTAACACCGGCACTGGTGCCAATTCTTTCGGCACCAGCCAGAATTAAATTTTTTGCTTGTAAATAACTTCTTATACCACCTGAGGCCTTAATTTTTATTCTATCTCTTGCTAACTCTTTAAAAAGTTTAATATCTTCTAATTCAGCACCTTTGGGAGCAAAGCCAGTGGAAGTTTTTATATATTCTGCTCCTGCCTTTATTGCGAGTTCTAATATTTTTATCTTCTCTTCTCTTGTTAAATAACAGGTCTCAACAATCACTTTTACCCCATAAGGTTTAGCACTTTCTACTACCTTACTAATATCTTCTAAAACTAAATCATATTCCTCTGATTTTAAATAAGATATATTAATAACCATATCAATCTCTTCTGCCCCTTCTTCAATTGCTTTTTTTGTTTCCATTATTTTTATTTCCGTATTTTGATAACCAAAGGGAAATGATATTGGCGCTCCCAATTTTACCTCACTACCCTTTAAAATTTCTTTTGCCAATTTAAGATAACAAGGTGGAACGAAACAGGTGGCAAAATTGTACTCTATTGCCTCTTTACACACTTGAACAATTTCTTTTTTGATGGCTTCGGGTCTTAATAAAGTATGGTCAATATATTTATTAAAATTATTGATTTCTTCCATATTAATCATATTAATACTCCTTTATTAATTCTAAAATCTCTTTTAGATAAGGAAACTCTTCTTCTTTTAATTGCTCTTCAATTTCTTTTTTTAAAGCATCAACAATTTTTTTAAACTCTTCTTTATTAACTTCTTTTTCTTCCTTTTTAAAGAAAATAGTTTCTTCGTTAGTATCTCTTAATTCATAACCGAGATAGTTTAAAGCGGTTCTTATTTTATCGCTAATATCATATTTCTTATTTTTCCGAGCAATTGTTCGGGCTTTGATTAAGTTTTCAATATTATCCTCTGTTGTTAAATAGAGGGGCTCTTTTTCGGTTAGTTTAAATCCTAAAAGTTTCAAAGAAGAATAAACCAGAGAATATAAAGAGAGGTCTTTGGTTTTGAAAAATTCCTCAATCATTTTAAAAATTTCGCCTAAGGCAAAAGGGGTATTTAAGTCATCTAATAAAGCGTTTACAATCTTTTCCGGCACAATGAAACGAAAAGCTTCCTTTCCTTTTTTAGCAAAGATAAAAAACTCTTTAATTCTTTGCCATTGGCTTTTTGCTTCTTCTAATCTTTCAGTAGTAAATTCGTAGGGAGAGCGATAATGGGCTTTTAATAAAAATAATCTTATTATATCGGGCTCATACTCTCTTAGGGCTTCTTTTGCTAAAAAATAATTTTTTGTTGATTTTGCCATCTTTTCGCCCTTTAACAGCAAAAGGCCATTGTGAAGGAAATATTTCACAAAGGGTTTATTAGTTGCTGCTTCCGATTGGGCAATTTCATTTTCGTGATGGGGAAATATCAAATCTTCACCACCAATATGAATATCAAAGGTTTCACCAAGATAATGCATAGACATTGCTGAACATTCAATATGCCAACCGGGTCTACCTCTGCCAAAAGGAGCATACCAATAGGGCTCATTTTCTTTATAACTTTTCCATAAGGCAAAATCCAAAGGATTTTTCTTTTCTTCATCTACTTCTACGCGGGCACCGGCCAGAAGTTCATCAATCTTCTTTTTAGATAGTTTTCCATAGGTTTTAAATTTCTCCACTTCAAAATATATTCCCGATTTTGTCTTATAGGCATATCCTTTTTTTAATAGCTTTTGAATAAGATTTATCATTTCCAAAATAAACTGGCTTGCCTTAGGATAAGCATCGGCTCTTTTGATATTCATTAAATCACTCACATAAAAATACTCATCAATATATCTCTGGCCAATATCTCGCCAGTCAATTTTCTCTTCTTTTGCTCTTTGAATTATTTTATCATCAATATCAGTAAAATTTTGGATATAAATAACTTTATAGCCCAAAAACTCAAAAAACCTTCTTAATACATCAGCAAAAATAAAAGTTCTTAAATGTCCTAAATGAGGAGCATCTTGAACAGTCATTCCACAAGTATAAATTCTAACTTCATTTTCTTTTAGTGGCTTAAACTCCTCTTTCTCTCTTGAGAGGGTATTAAAAAGATACATAATATTTAATTTTAAAAGAAAAAAAATTAATGTCAACTAAGAAACCAAGATCAAAAGAAAAACTTTGTTTTGAAAGAAATTAGCACTATCCGTTATCACCCATTCTCAAAAGAAAAAATTTCTGAATTTGTAAAATCTAACTAAATTTTCAAAAAGCAAGTTTTAATTACTTTAAAATCAATATCTTTTTCTTTCCTTTTTCGGTTATTTTGAAATAAATGCCTTTTTTCAGTTTTCCTTCATTAACCAGTTTGCCAGTAATGTCGTAGAGTTTTTTGGTTTTTAAAGATTTTTCTTTTGTTATTATTTTTGGTTTTTCTTCGTTAACATTTGGAGT
>JANXBG010000020.1 GCA_025060715.1 Caldifarciminota bacterium
TAAAGAAAAACGCCATTTTTCTTCTCCATTGAACTTAATAGAATGTAAATGACCAAATTCACAAGCGATATAAATTATACTATCCTGTTCATCAATAATTGGGGTAGAATAAAAAATTGCCGTATCACCATCATCTTCACAGATAAAGGTCCAAATAACTTCACCCATTGCTAAAGGGGCAATAACAATTTTACCTAATTTTATCCATTCACTTTCTTTGCCTTTAATATCTTTTATTTTTACATTAATATCAAATTGACCCGAATGTTGATAAGTATGAGTATCAGTATAAACTGATTCACTAAAGATATAATGGGACCATTCTGATTGAGTATTATCGCCGAAATCAAACTTAAAACTAACTTCTTTTCCTTCAGGATCCTTGGCTTTTACTTTAAAATAAATTACTTCTTTTATTTTTCCCCTTTGCGGAAAAATTGATTCCATTAATTCGGGCGGACGATTTCTTTTACAAAAAAAACCTGCTAACAGAATTACCAAAAAAACCGATTTTCTTACCACTTTTTTCATAGTTTAGAATTATAATAAAAATTTCTCAAAAGTCAAGAAAATAGAATAGAAAAAACTAAAAAAATGCTAACCTTTGGGGTTATTTTTTCGTTATTATATATATATAAGTATATAAGGAGAAGTTTGTGGCTAATATTATAAGAACATATTCTTTTTCTTGGCTGGGAATATTAAAGTCCAATATCCTGATATTACTACCAAAAAAGCCTACACATTGTTAAGGGGAACGAGAGTATTAGATTTAAAGAATTTGATAAAGAAAAAGGAGGTATTAGGGAAGTTATCTATTCCTTTGTTAAAAAATAAGTAAGTAATTCTTTTAGATATTTTTTTTAATACTACCCTGATAAGACAAGGGGGTTTTATTTTCTATAAAGAAGGGGGCAGTATAGTATATGGTATAGCAATTGGATTTATGGTAAAATAAGATTTTGGTTTATATTTGTATTAAAATTAGCATCTAAGGTTCCATTGAAAAACGAGAAAGAGACGGTTATTAAAACCCAATTTATTTCACCCTCAAAAGTATATATAAAATAATTATGCTCCTGATTATCGTCACTTTATGACTAATAATAATTTTTTAACCAACCACAGAGTAAATGTGTTTATATAAAGATAGAAAAGACTTGCCTGTGGTCTTTCTTTAATTTTAAATCATTTTCTATCAATAAATTAAGATATTATTAAATTACTTAACCTTAATAAATTTCTCAAATCCCTTTTTATCCTTTTTCTTAATAAAATAAATGCCCTTTGGTAAATTATTAATATTTTCTTTTTTGATTAATTTACCAGTAAAATCATAAATTAAATCTTCATCTTTATTTTCTTTTTTAAAATCTAATTTTTTATTAGTATTTTTATTTTCTGTTTGTCCTGATGGTGAATATTCTAAAATACAAACACCAGCACTAAAATAAGCACAATAGATATAAAAAGAATCAACAAAAATTCTTTTCACCCGATAAGGGGTAGTGTATCTGCCAATCTCCCTTGGTCAAGTTGGATTGGAAATATCCAATATCTTGAAATCCAAACCACCAAAATAAAGATAAGAATTTTCACTACTACATCATAACCGCGAGGATAATAAACAGTATCTATTAAATAGGGTGAAGAAGGATTGCTAATATTCCAAATTTGAATGCCGCAATAATTTATTGCTAAATAAGCAAAAGTATCTTTAACTACAATACCATAAGGACCTTACCAAAATTATAGCAACCTAAAAAAGTTAAGTATCTTTAACTATTGTTCCATTACTAAGCCCGAAGCATTTATATCGCTTAAAAGTTCTATTGAATCCAGAGGAATAAATTTTAAAACACTGACTCCTCTTCCCCTTGATAAGAAAAGATAAGTATTATTACCGGTTGTTTTACCATTAATCTCCTAGGAAGACCGTAACTCCATCTACTAACACATCTTACATTTAAGGAATCAGGCTTAATAGGAGAAAAATCTTTTTCTATCCCTCTCATTTTCAACCACCTTGCTCTTTTTCTGGGATGAATCATTCGCAAAGAATCCTCAATTCCTATATCAAGTCCTCTTGCCAAAATTACGGAAAATAAAATAATTGAAATCAAAAACTTCTCATAATTCATCTTAAATAAATTTATTTCTAAATTTTTTTCTACTTAATAATTATGTGATCCTAATTATTGACAAAAAAATTTTTTTACTTCATATTTTAAGGAATGGCAGAAAGGCCTTACGAGGAATTAATCATTCATGATAAATTAATTGCTTGTTTAAAGCAGACTGTTTATCGCTATCCTAATGAGAAATATCCATATTTGAAAACTTATACCAATCATCCAGATAAGCAGAAAGGTATATATACCATAAATGGTGAATATCACTATCCCGATATAGTAGTAATTGATCTAAGAAATGAAAGAGTAATTATGATTGCTGAAGTAGAAACTATTTCAACTTTGAATGAAATAGAAGCTGAAGAATGGAAAAATTTTTCTACTCTTTCTTTACATTTTGCCCTTTTTTATCCAAAGGGATATGAATTTAAAATTCGCCAGCTTTGTAAAAATATTAAGATCGATTCCTTTTTAGAGTATCATGAAGATGAAGGCAAATTTAAATTGGAAAAGAAAAGGATTATCTTTTAAAAAGATTTAAATACCAATAAAAAATATGTTCTCCAAAGAAAAGATTGATAATTGTGCTAATAGCTAAGAAACTTCCAAAGGGTATATAATCTTTTATCTTTCTTTTTCTAATTGCTATTAAAATAAGAAAAATAATCAGCCCTAAAAGGGCTCCTAAAAAAATAGTAAAGAGCACATTTTTATAACCTAAATAACTGCCTAAAAATCCTGCCATTTTTATATCGCCACCGCCAATTGCTTCTTTTTTTCTTAATATTAACCATATTGCTCTTAAAAGAAACAAAGAACCCATTCCAGCAATAATTCCATATAAAGAAAAAAAAGGAAATTTTTCAATATTAAATAAAAAGCCCAATAATATTCCTGGATAATTTAACCAATCGGGTATTATCTGAAATTCCCAATCAATAAAAAATATAATTAATAAGGCGCTTAATAAAAAAATAAATAAAATTGTTTTTGGCGAAAAATTAAATCTTTCATAACTAAATAGAAAAATAAGACCGGTTAATAATTCAACAATTGGATATCGCAAAGATATTGGTTTTTTACAAAACCGACATCTACCAAAAAGGAGAATAAAACTTATTAAAGGAATATTATCATAAAATTTAATACTTTTTTGGCAATGAGGGCAAAAAGAACCTGGTCTAATAATAGAAAGTCCTCGGGGTGTCCGATATATTAAAACATTGAAAAAACTTCCAAAAACTAAACCAATAACAAAAATAAAAATTCTATTTAAAAATTCCACTTAAAACACTCCTGACAATTTTTCATCTATACAATATTCAAATAAAATTTCCCGATTAATTACCACTTGTTGAGAAAGTTTAATCAAAGATTGGTCTAAGGTTTGCATTCTCAATTCGATTTCGGTTTGGACAAGAGAAGGAATTTGATAGAACTTATTTTTTCTAATGAAATTTTTTATTGCAGTTGTTCCAACAAGAATTTCCATCGCTGGTTCTCTACCACCTTCTCTTCTTGACATCAAAATTTGAGAAATAATACCAAGAATTACATTAGCAAAAATATGTGTAATAAAATTTTGTTGTTCAGCAGGAAAAAAATTAATTACTCGACTAACTTTTTCTACTACTTTATTAGAATGAATATGAAAGTAAAGAAACCAAATAGCTAGTTTTAACATTGGTAAACCTCAAAGAAAATAGTTTTCAAATAGTGCATTTCCCCAACCAAAATCACATTTGATTTTTTCCATAAACAAATTACAAAATTGACATAAAAACAAAAAGGAATTCAGAATTTTTCTTTGACTTTTTAAACAAGTTCTTTCTTTAAAAACATATTCTATTTTGTTTTTAATTGTAATCATCCTTAAAACCTTTTTATCTAACAAATTAATCCGGGACTATAATCATTTTTTCTTACTTATTTAGCAATTATTAGGAATACGGGTAATTTCTTTAAGATTTTTATTTTTACTGAATTAATCCGAAAAACAACACTGATATTATACATATCTAAAAGTTTATCCTTTCTCTAATCTCTTTAAAAAAACAAAATTTTTGCACACCTCTTACTTTCATTATTAGTCAAGTATTAGGAGTAATATCCTTTTTGTTTTGGTCATTTAAGAAGAAATATTAAATATAGAACTTTTTAACTTCCTATAACTCTGGGAATTATAAAAATTAGAAGTTCGGTTTCTTCTTTTCTTATTGATGTTTTGGTAAATAATTTTCCTAAAATTGGTATCCACCCTAACACTGGAACTTTTGTCTCAGTTTTTGTCTCTTGTTCTCTTTTTAAGCCTCCGATTACGATAACTTCACCATCTTTCGCAGCAACTTGGGTTCTCGCCTCTCGAGTAGCAACTATTGGCACTTCTTGTTCAGCAGCACTGCGCCATCCAACTATTGCCTCTACTTTTGGCTCTATCTCCATTGTTATTGTTCCATCTTGGGTTAAATGAGGTGTTACTGATAACATAATACCTATTGACCTTTCTCGCCAAGTATACACCCTCTCTCGAGTTTCAGGATCAACACGAATTTCTAATAAAGGGACTTTTGTAACCATTCCAATCTCAGCTTTTTGATTATCCATCGTTAAAGTATGGGGGTTGGCGAGAAGTTTTGCTTTTCCTTCGGATTGTAACACTTCTAATGCTGCTGACATTTGACTAAAAGAAAGTTTACCAATTATTAAATAATTAAACATTATTGGTATTGCTATTTCTTTTCCAATATCAGGAGTTTCGGCAGTTGCTGTTATTCTTGTTGACCAGTCAATTCCATAAATTTTATCGGAGGATATTGTTGTTTCAATAAATTTTGTTTCAATAGCAATTTGTGGTGAAGGTTTGTCAATTTCAGCAATTAACTTATCAATTTCTACCAATTTTTCTGGAATATCAGTAACTACCAAATAAGAAGCTCTTTTAGTTCCTCCACCTTCACCTACCTTTTTTTCCACTGCTTCAGCTTTTCCCTTGGGAGAAAGAAATTTATCTACTATTTTTTTAATATCCTTAGCTTCAGCATAATTTAAGTTATAAATTCGGGTATGAAGCTCACCTTCTATATCTTTTTTAAAAGGTTTTACTAAAATCACACCTTCACTTATTTCTACTGCATTACATTCTACTGCCCGTAAAACAGCGGAAAGGACCACTGAAAAAGGTACATTATCAAAACGCATTGTTATTGTTCCCTTTACTTCTGGTGAAGTAATAATATTAATATTCCCTAATCGAGAAAGCATTCTTAACACATCAATAATATTAGCATCTTTCATCTCTAAGGAAACTGTTTTTTCTACCATTTTCTTTTCAGTAGGCGGCGAAACAGTTTCTTTACTTAGTTCCAAAACTATTAAATTATTCTGTTGAAATACATTATAAGCATAAGGAGCTTCTAAATTTATATAAGCTTTTACTCCTTCATCACTTTCTTTTATTATAACATTTTTTATACCAAATTTAGCAACTTCTGTAGTCTCTTTTATCAAAGATTTTACCTTAAATAAAGTTATCTCAATTGTTGGAGGATAAAAATTAAGAAAAGTTTTAAATTCACAAAAAGTATCGCAACTGAAAGTAACCCGAATTTTCTCTAAAAGTTCCTCGTAATAAATGTTTCTTAAAAAATTTTCTTGCGAAAAAGAAAGCGTTATTAACGTTAAAAATAAAATATACTTTTTCATAAATTTCCTCCTTTTACTAATAATAATTTATTCGCCTAAAAAAATTGGAAATCTTTTTCCACCCTTTTCTACGATCACTTTATCTCTTTCAATAGCCACCACTTTTTTCCCTTCAATAACATCTCCAACATAAACTACTTGATTGTTAATTATAGCGTAGGCTTCCTTTTCACTTATCGTAATTGCTGAAACAATTAATGATTTCATTTCTGCAAGATAGGAAAAATCACGCACAAAAGGATCATCACCCCATTTCTCCGTATCTTCCTCTATTTTTTTGGTGATGATTGGCTTTAATTCCAATGTCTCTTTTTTAACCGATGGTTTAACCAAAGCTAGGGTTTCCTTTTTAATCGGCGAAACCATCGTTACGGATTCCTTTTCTATTTCTTTTGCCGCAGTTGCTGTGGGCGCCTCTTGTTTTACTTTTGGTTTTATTTCTCTTGTTATTGTGCTTATTTTTGATTTAGGTTTTGGTCTTAATAAAGTAAAAAAAACTAAAAGGACTACTAAAATTCCAATCAAAATAATCACCCTTTGTCGCATATTTTATATTATGATAAAAAAATTTAAAAATGTCAAATTATCTCCTTCTTTTAGTCTTTAACGAAGCCAAAGGAATACACCCTTCACCCACCCGCACACTGGTAATTTCGCCAAAATAATCAAGAAGAATTCTATCAGATTCAATTTTTACAATCCTCCTTCCCATTATTTCATCTCCCACTTTATACTGTTTTCCGTCAATTAAAGCATAAGGAGTATTTTCAACGGTTACTATTGCCTGTAAAATGTGCATACCAACAGCTCTTCTTTTTCTTGACCTTCTTTTCCGTTCCCTTTCTAATTTTTGTAGTTCTCTTTGTCTTCTCCTCTCTTCTCTTAGCCGTTGTCTTTCCAATCTTCTTAACTCCCTCTCTTTTCTTCTTTCCTCTTTACTTTTCCTTTCTCTTTTTTCTAAACTGCCGGTTCTTTTTCCTGCTCTTTTAGCTTGCCGACTGGTTCCCTCAGCTATCTCTTGAGTTTTCTTTACTGCTTCTTGCACTGGTTTTTTTCTTAATAACCGAGAACCAACAAAAACTAAAATAAAAACAAGGATCAAAAGTGTTATTATCTTTCTCATAAAAAACCTCCTACAAAATTTTTCCTACTAAACTAGAAGCAAAAATATTAACTAAAATTCTTGCTTCAATTAATGGCTTTATCTCATCTTTGCCAGTAAATTCTAATTCATAAACTTTAATAAAATAAGGAAATTTACTTAAATTAGCAATAAATTTTCCAATATCTAAATATCTGCCTTGTAAAGTGATTTCAAAAGGAATTGGTCTTAAAGGAGTTTCTTTCGTCTCTTGAGCTAAGAGAGTATCTAAACCTGGTGGACGAATACTGAGAAATCTTATATTATATTTTTTAGCTTCTTCAGATAATTGTTTAACTAACTGTAAAACTTCACTTCGCGGAGCAATCTTTGCCACAAATTCTTTATTCTCCTCCTCTAATTTCGCAATTCTCAGTTTTAAAATTTCTGTTTCCTTTGCCAATTTTCTTAATTCTTCAATTTTCGTTTTTAGCGCTTTTGCTTCTTCCTTTATTTTCGCCCGAGCAGCAATTTTGGGTTGATAAAGAAAAATTATAAAAATCACAATTATCAAAAAAAGAATAATAAGTCCACCAAATAACCATTTTCTTTGCAAAAACTCCATCTTCACCTCCCTATTCTAATAAACATTCCAATTCAAAATTCAAAACCTCTTCATTCACAAGATAAGTTTTTGTTTTGTTAATTAAATTTACCTCTTTTACCATTTTACTATTCTCCAATTTCCACATAAAGTCTGCTAAATCCACTTCTAAATATTCGGGCTTACCAGTAACAATTCCTTTTAGATTAATTTTAGAAAGACCTGTGAAAGTAAGACTATTAAGTTGAATATTAGAAGGCACTTCCTTAGAAAAAAACCTTAATAAGGGTGTAACCAATTCAGTTTCACCAACAATTCCTTTAAGTAATTTTTGTTGAGCTTCTAATTCTTCAACTTTATTTTTTAAATTGGTGTATTCTTGAGAGATCACTTCTACCTCTTTCAATTCCTTTTGAAGTCTTCTTACTTGACCATATTCTAAAGCTTTCTGAACCTCTAATCCAATATTTATAAGAATAAGCAAAGGAATTAAAATGATGGCTATTGCACCAACAATTTGTAAATCCTTAGCAACATATCTCTTAGCTTTAATTTCCGATGGTAAAAGATCAACTGCCTCGGGTTCGTAATGAAGTCCTAAACAAGCCACCAAACGATGACCAATATTTTGAGGATAGTTTGATAAATAAAGATTATGAGTTTTAAAGGGGTCAAAAAACTCAACTTTAATTTTTAAATTTTCTTCTAAAAATTCTTTTAAACCCTTTAACTCTGCTCCACCTCCACAGATTAAAATTCGATTTATTGCTGGAACATTATATTCTCTTTTATAAAAATCAATGGTTCGAGTTATTTCTCCTAAAAATCTCTCCAATGCTGGTCGTTGTAAACTTAGTAATCTTTTTACTTTTATTCCGCTAGGTAAAACTTCTTCACTTGTTTCTTCTGGAATACCATATATTCTTTTATACTTTTCTGCCTCTTCCAGACTTAAAGCCAATTCTCCTTCCTCGGTCATAATTGCAACAGTCATTGCTTCCGTAATTGAATTACCTGCAGTAGTAACACTTCGCGTAAATTCTAATTGTTTATTTCTTATAAATATAATATCAGTAAATTCTGCACCAATATCTAAAAGAGCGACAACCTCTTCTTCTTTAAGATCACCAAATTTCTTTACCGCTGCTGCTAAAGCAAAAGGAATGACCGAAATTGCTGAGGGTTCTAAACCAACTTTCCTTAAAGTGGCAATATGATCAGCAATAATATCTTTTCTTACCGAAACCACCATCACATTATTAGCTTCTTTACCCGCTTCTTCAATCGTCCCTAATGTTTTATAATCCAAAATTGCTTCATCAATAGTAAAGGGTGAATATTTATCTAATCTAAGAAAAATAGCGTCTCTCAATTCTTTTTTTGACATTTTGGGAAAAGGTGCTTGGCGTAAACTTACTGAAGGACCGCTAACGAAGGAATAAACCTTTGCTGGTTTTAAATCTTTAATTAACTCTTTAATAATCCCGCTAATATCCGGAATTTCCATAAACTCTTTTAAACCGTAAGCGCAAACTTTATCTTTCTCCATATAAACAAACTTAACCGATTGAGATCCAATGTCAATTGATAAAGCACCTTTCCCTTCTCTTTTAAATATTTTAAAATCAATACCTTTCACTTTTCACCCCCTTTAAGGGATTAAAAATTGATTTACTGAACCATCACTGGTTCTAATTTTTACTAACTTATTTTTTACACTGATTGAATTTCCACCGATTGAATCATTATAAAATCCTAACAAAGAAACTATTCTTTTGCTATAGGGGCCAAAGGCAACTATACTATCAAAATTTACATTTTGATTAACTTTAAATCTCATACCTCCGCCAAAGTTAGCTATGGTATCATTATCAATGGTAACAATTTCATAAAATACTCTATCAGTAGATAAAGATAATAAATTAAGACTATTAATTCTTATTGTCTCGGTTGTTGGATTAAATAACTCAAAAGAAAAATTATTAGAAACAGTATCAAAAGGAGAAGGAAAAGAATTGGCTGAATTAGCAACATAAACCAAACCTCCCCGAAAAATGCGAGGAATTTTAAATTCAATAAAAACTTGTGACCGAGGTAAAACGGTCACGTATTTTTGCAAAGTCTCACGCGAAGAATAAACTTTAACTAAATGGGTACCGATCGGAATATTATCAAAGGAAAAAAACCCATCTTCCTTAGGTATTGATTCCACATATACTCTTTCTCCATTTCTTGGATATTCACAACTTACTCGAAACTCTGCTGCTTTATTTCCAGGAGGATTTTTTTCGTTATCATAAATATAACCATAAATTTTATTATTAAATAACTCATCATAACTCTCTGCTATTTTATAAGTCAAAGTAAAACGGCCATTAGCAAAACTTCTGATACTTAAATCTTCAGGGGTGTATTGATAATATCTTCCCCACGCATCAATTTTATAACTCTCTTTATCTTCTGAAAAGTTTAACTTTAAATAAGGACCTCTCCATAAACCTCCTTCATTATTTATTAAGGCGCCTAAACTATCAGGTAATTTTCCCATATCTCCCACATAACCAAAATCAATTCTTTTTCCATCAACAATCAATTCGGGATCGCCGGTTATCGCTTTGCCTATTCTTTTCAATTCTTCCATCGTCTCATCAATTTGTGAACGCTCACGAATACGATCGATCGCACTTAAAGAAATACCAGCAAGAATACCAATAATCACCATCACCACAATCATTTCTAAAAGCGTGACTCCGCTACTCTTTTTCATAATCATTCTTGAAAATTTACACGACTAAATTTCAACTCAATATTTTTTGCTCCAATTCGAGGATAAACAGTAATAATTTTTTCAATAGAATCATATTGCAAAGTATCCCGATACACACACACTAATCTTCTTTTTCCAATGGAAATACCAGAGTATATAAAATTTCCGCCGCTCCGTGGATGAATAGAATCAATAATCAACTTTCCTTCTCGGGGATGAAAAAGAGTAATTAATATATTAGTAGCCTTTAAAGAATCTGGAGTATTCCCAAAAGCATCGTACACCAACCCACTTACTTCATTATTAAAGAGGTCAGAAAAAGAGTTTGCCAATTTTTTTGTAAGCCATTTTTGATAATTTACCTCATTACTTCCAGCATAACTTCTAATAATTAAACTTTCTGGATAGTATTTATAAGAATCTCCCCAAGCATCAGTTAAAAAACCTTTTGGATTTTCGGCAAATATTGATTTTATATAAGGTCCTTTCCACAAAGCCGAATCAACATAATCGGGCTTTAACGAAAGGTCAATTAGCGCTCGGGGTAACATTCCACAATCACCAACAAAACCAAAATCAACTCTTGTACCCATATAAACTACTCGTTCATCACCAACAATCGCTCTCCCAATTTCATCTAATTCTTTTATCGTTTCCTCAATTCTTTGTCTTTCTAATGTCACATCCCAAGTTTTTACTGCTGCCGAAGCTAATATTCCAATAATTATCATTACAATTAATAATTCTAAAAGAGTTACCCCTTTATTTTTCATCAAAATAAAACTATAATATCATCATTTACTCGATGTCTGTTTGGGTCATACCACTCACCATCTGGACCAGCACTTTTTAAACCTAAAGTTTCCCCATTCGGTCCTAAATAATACATAATTGGTGTGTCCCATGGATCATATAAAAAAGAATGGTCCGGATCATCCCGTATATAAGGACCATTCCATCCTTTTTTAGTAAAAGGATTCCAGGCAGGGATCGATTCTTTTCCTGGATAAGTAAATTCTCTTAATGTATCGGGACGATTGGTTACCAACTCAATTAAATGTCTGGGAAATCTGCCAACATCTCCTTTAAAACCATAATCAATATAATTTGCACCTATTTCACCAACAATCGCTCTTTTCAATTGAAATAACCGATTTTTAGCAACCGTAATTCGAGCATTCTGAGTAACTCGCGAAACAATCGGCGGGACTAAAAAACTTACTAAAATACCAAAAATAAATATCACCACCAATAATTCAACTAAGGTAATCCCTCTTTTATTTTTCATAACTTAATTATGTAAAACAAAAATTATCACCTCATCATGCTCTGGATTATAACTCCTAATTGATTCGCCAGCAATATTAAAACCAATTAACCCATAATTAGAAGGATATTGAGAACCCGGAGGATACCACATTCCGT
This sequence comes from Caldifarciminota bacterium, assembly GCA_025060715.1. Classification (GTDB taxonomy): domain Bacteria; phylum Hydrothermota; class Tepidihabitantia; order Tepidihabitantales; family DTDR01; genus DTDR01. The sequence goes on from JANXBG010000020.1 coordinate 11,712, forward strand.
ATCTAATTGTTCCCGGGTCATATCCCCATACATCATTAGGACCATCTTCCCTTTTGTCAAAACAATCTTCTTTATTGTCATAATCCTCTTCCTCAAAATCCTCCGGCGTTAATTCTTTACCCGTATAAGGATTGATGGGAAATTTTCCTAATTTTACTTCAAAAACTCCTCCCGGAAAATAAGAACCATAACCATCTTCATAAAAATCTTCAGCATAATGCCCTTGTTCTAAATGATAAGTCTCAATAACAACTTGACAATAATGGAGATTAGATTTTACTGCTGTCTGTCTTGCTCTTTCTCGCATTATATTAAGATTGGGTATTTGTAAAGAAATTAATACACCAATAATCATAATCACTACTAATAACTCTACTAGAGTAAAACCTTTCTTATCCATTAAGATATTATAATCTACTTTTTCTCTTATGTCAATAAATTAGAAAAGTTTTTAAGATAGAAAAAGATCATATTATACTTCTATACTCATCTTAACGCACGGATCAACGAATTACTGATAATTTTTCTAATTCTTTAGTTAGTGGCTTAGAGAACAAAATTATTAATCAGAAAATTTAAAAGAACGCTAAAAATAATTATATAAAAAGGTTCTAAATTAATTATAATCAAAAGAAAAAAAAGAATTAGTGAAAATATTGTTAACCACCAATTATTGATAATTTTCAAAAAGAAAAATAGACCTGTTTGAAAAATAAATCCAATTATTGCCGGTTTAACACCAAACAAAAAACTTTGAATATAAAAATTTTTTTCAAATTTTTGATAAAATTTTATTACAAAATAAAGCATTATTGCGGAAGGTAAAAAAATGCCAATCGTTGCAATAATACTTCCAATTATTCCTCCTAATTTATAACCAATAAAAGTAGCAATTATTGCTATTGGCCCTGGTGTAATTTGACTAATTCCTATTCCTACCAAAAAATCTTTTTCTGAAAGATACTGTCGGAAATCTACAAATTCTTGTTTAATAAAAGGAATTGCTGCATAACCGCCGCCAAAAGTTAAAGCGCCAATTTTAAAAAAAATAAAAAATAAGATAAATAAAGGTGATAAAGAAAAAAGAAAATTTGAAAATTTTCTATCTTTCAATCTTTTTATTACTCCTAAAAGACCGCAAGTGATTATTATAAAAAAGATTTCTATTTTTAAACTCATTAATAAAAAAGCTAAAATAGCAATTGCTATTAATAGCAAGAATTCGCTTATTTCTCTATTTCTAAAGAAATCTCTGGCTAACCCAAACCCACCCCAAAATAGAATCGCGGGAATTGCTGGCAATAAATATTCATAAATTTTTTCTATCATCATTAAATTTTGATAATGAAAATATAAAATAGTTAAAATTAAAGTAATAAGATAAGCAGGCAATAAAAAAAATACTACCGAAACAATCATTCCTTTAATTTTCTTTAAAGAATAACCAATAAATTCTACATAATTGGGAACAAAAGGACCAGGAAGCATTTGACCAATCGCCACTGCTGTTAATAACTCATCATCATTAATCCATCCTTTTTTCTTTACACAATACTCTCTTATAATCGACAGCATTGCCATTCCGCCACCAAAACCAATAAGACCAATTTTAAAAAAATTCCAAGCTAACTCTTTTAAACTAACCTTTTTCATCTTTTAGTCTTGCTATTTTTGCTTTGGTATGCACATATCTCAAAGGTTCAGGAATTCGAAACCCTTTACAACAATTGATAACAACTTCTAATGCTTTTTCTTTAGTTATTAAATTTCCCGGAGAGATATAAATTGGTTTTGTTTTCTCTCGGGATCTTAATACATAACCAAAAATTTCGTTATTTAAAAAAATTGGTAAATAAGAAAATCTGTCTTCTTTCAATTTTCCTTTTATTTCACCAATCAACAATGATTTAGCAACCCCAATAGTTGGTTTATTAACGATTACTCCCAAATGAGTAGCAATACCTGCTTTCCGAGGATGTAATATGCCTTGTCCATCTATTAAAATTACATCTGGTTTTATCTTTATCTTTTGATAAGCCTTAAGAATAAATTTTAATTCCCGATAACTTAAAAATTCCGGCAAATAGGGAAAATCAATCTTATCTTTGACAATTACCTCTTCCAAAACCTTTAAATTAGGATAGGTAAAAGTAGCAAAACACCCATAACCATAGTTTAAAGAGAAGGCAACATCACTAGCGCCAATTATTTCTATTTTTTCTCTTATTTCAACCAATTTTACTTTTTGGGCAATTTTTTCCTGTTCTTTTTTTAAAGAAAGAATATCTATCAAAGAGTAAAGTATTGTTTTTCTAAAGCAATGATTTCCTCTATTCCTTTTTTTGCCAATTGAAAAAGGTTAGAAAAGGTTTCTAAAGAAAAAGGCACTTTTTCTGCTGTTGCTTGAATTTCCACTATTTTCCCTCCGCCAGTCAAAACCACATTCATATCTACTTCCGCATTAAAATCTTCCTCATAATTCAAGTCTAAAAGCATTCTACCATTCACAATGCCTACCGATATCGCTCCTAAATAATCCAAAACCGGATTTTTTTCAATTATTCTCATATTAAGCATTTTATTCACCGCATCCATTAAAGCGAAAAAACTACCAGTAACAGAAAGAGTTCTCGTTCCTCCATCTGCCTGTAAGACATCACAGTCAATAAAAATGGTAATTTCTTTTAATATTGATAAATCAACAATTGCTCTTAAAGAACGTCCAATAAACCTTTTTATTTCATGGGCACGAGAATTGATTCTTAAACCTGTCCCCTCCCGAGGAGTTCTGGGCGAAGTGGAACCCGGAAGTAAAGAATATTCAGCAGTAAGCCAACCACTATTCTTTCCTAACAAAAAAGAAGGAACTTTTCTTTCGTAATTAACAGTGCATAAAATAATCGTTTTCTCAGCTTTTATTAAACAAGAACCTAAGGAGTTTTCTAAATAGCCAACATTTACTTCAATTTTCCTTATTTCATCATATTTTCTGCCTCCCTTTCTTATTACCATAATATTTATTATTCTTGAAGAGCAACACGCATAATTTTATCAGGGGAAAAACCTAAAAAATTACGAGCAACCCGCTCAAACTCGGGTGGAATATCAGTAAGATAAATTATTAATTCTCCTTTTATTCTTTTTATTTTTCTATAATCAAAAAAATCCACTATTGATTTAGCAAGTTCTTCGGCTGAATCAACAATAGTAATCTTATTTCTAAATATCTCTTCTATGGTTTTTTTTAGCAAAGGATAATGGGTGCAACCTAAAAGTAAGGTATCAATTTCTTCTTCTTTAAGAGGCTCAAGGTAAATTTTTAAAATCTCTTTTGTAATGGGATGATTTATCCAGCCTTCTTCTACTAAAGGCACTAACAAAGGCGTAGCCCGTGCAATTATCTCTATTTCTTTATCATAATTTTTAAAAACCCTTTCATAGGCACCAGATTTAATCGTTATTCTTGTTCCAATTACACCTATTCTCTTATTTTTTGTCTTTTTTAGAGCTGTCTTTACACCCGTTTCAATCACTCCAATAACTGGCAAAGAAATCTTACTCTTTACATAGTCAAGAGCAACTGAAGAAGCAGAATGACAAGCAATAACAATAATCTTTACTTTCCTTTTTTTTAAAAAATTACAAGCTGCAAGGGTATATTTTTTTATTATTTCTTCGGATTTTTCACCATAAGGTAAGTGGGCGGTGTCACCAAAATATAGAATTCTTGCGGTTGGCATTAATCTTATTATCTCTTTCACTACTGTTAAACCTCCTAGACCTGAATCAAAGACACCGATCATTTTTTTTGGTCAATAAATTTTTTAACTCCTTCCGCAATTGCCCTTGCCAATTTCTCTTGATACCAATCTTTTCGCAGAAGGACTTCCTCCTTTCGATTACTTAAAAAACCACATTCAATTAAAACCGCGGGCATAAAAGCATCTTTTAAAACATAAAAACCCGCTTGTTTTACCCCTCGATTTTCAATATTTAAAGCCGCACACACCGCATCTTGAATTGCCACTGCTAGTTCCTGAGATTCTTTTAAAAATTCTTGTTGAGCTAAATCAGCTAAAATAAAAGATAAGAAGTCGTCATTAATATCATTTTTGGTAATTTCATATTTAATTACTTCATTCTCTGCTTGAGCAACCGCTCGTTCCCAATCCGTCCTCGCCTCAGAAAGGAAAAAAACTTCAAAACCACAAGCATAAGAATTTTTTCTAGGCGTTGAATTACAATGAATACTAATAAAAAGGTCGGCTTTATTATCATTGGCAATTTTTGCTCTTTCTCCCAAAGAAACAAAAACATCACTATTCCTTGTCAGAATCACCTCTAAACCCAATTTTTCTAAATACTTTTTTATTTTTTTTGCAATCTTTAAATTTAAATCCTTCTCTTTTGTACCCATCTTCCCAATCGCTCCAGGATCTTTTCCACCATGACCAGGATCTAACACCACTAATTTTATTCCTTGTTTTAAACGGGGTAAAAATTTTAATACTACTTTATTTTTTTCTTTATTAAGACGAACATCACACTCTTTTTTTAGATAAAATTTAATACCAAAACCGTCTTCCTTTTTTATTTCATAACTTTTTAAGTGCCCCAAAATTGATAATTTATCAATTTTTGATTTTGCTTGAAAATTTATCTCATAGTCCAAATAGGAAGAACTTTTTGTAGAAAAATAGACATCGGTATTTGAAGAAAAGATGATTATTGTTGTATCCTTTTTTTGATTAACTTTTATCTCATTAATCTCAGGAATAATAATTTTCTCCTCCACTACTGCTTCTTCTTTTTTTATCCCTATTTTCTCCAAAATCTTTTCACAAGTAAAAAGGGATAGAAAATAATTATTTCCAACTTTCAAAATCGGATAGGGAACTTTTATTTCTTCAAAATTTACTTTTATTATCGGTTTTTTTAAATCAATAACTATTTCCGTTTTTAAGGAATCGTCAAGAATTAAAAAAATTTTCTCTTCAACCAACCAGGATTTAGCCCCTAATCCTTTTATAAAATCTGTCAATAATAAATATTCTCTCTCTTCAAAAACAACTGTCTCAGTAGTTTCGTTACCAATAACAATTCTTCTAGCAAAAAGAAAATTAAAAAATAAGAGAAAAAAGAACACTTTTTTTATTACCATTTATATTTTTGATAATATCTTTCCTCTCTTTTAAGTGCTCGCTCTTTTAACTCTTTTCTTTTGTCAATAACTTTTTTCCCTTTTGCTAAAGCAATCTCAATTTTACATCTTCCTTTATCATTAAAATAAACTTTTAAAGGAATAAGAGTATATCCCTTTCTTTCTACTTTGCCAATCAACCTTTTTATCTCCTTCTTGTGAAGCAATAATTTTCGTTTTCTTTTTGGATCTGGATTAAAAACACCCCCTTTTTCATACGGAGCAATATGAACATCCTTTAAGAAAACTTCGCCATTTTCAATAGTACAATACCCTTCTTCAATAGAAATCCTACCTTCTCTTATTGATTTCACCTCACTACCTTTCAATTCAATACCTGCTTCATATTTTTCTTCAATAAAATAATTATGGGCTGCTTTTCGATTTTGGGCAACAATCTTCATCTCTGAGAGATGTCTTTATTTCTTTTTGGCTTTTTCTCTCTCTTTGTTTTTCAAAAATTTTTCTTTTAGATTTGGATATTTTTTAAAATGCCAACGTATCACTGTTTCACTCACTCCAATTTTATCAGCCAATTCTTTTATTGAACCTATCCCTTTATTTAAAAGCTTTTTAATCTTCTCATAAGTACTTTCATCTTCAATCAGAAGAGATTTATAATTAAGAAGATAATAAGCCTTTTTATAAGAAATTCCCAAATTTTCTGCTAATTTCGCAACACTAAAACCCGCTTTTTCGTATTCCTTTTTAATTTTTTCGTAATCAAATTTCTCTTTTTTCATAATAGAAAAATTATAATAAAGAAGCCAAAAAAATCAAGTAATTTTAGTAGAAGAGGATATTAAAAGAATTGCCTTTAAAGTAGTTTTATTTAATTTTCATCATTTTTATTGAAAGGAATTCCTATATCATATACTATACTGCCCCCTTCTCTATAGAAAATAAAACCCCCTTACCTTATTACTTTGGTATCAAAAAGATGTTTAAAAGAATTAATTATTTATTTACAATATATATAACCTCCTTAATACTTCCTTTTTATTAATACAATTTTTCAACATTTTATAACCCTCTTCTTTGATAGTAAATTGGAATATTGGAGTTAAATAATCCCAGTTCAAAGAGAGAGTATATTTTTTTATTTTATTAGCCATAGATTTCTTTTTCTATTATATATAACGAAAAAAGTACCTAAAAGGTCACTATCTTTTTATTTCCATTGTAACTCCTTGACTTTTCTTCAATAACAAATATAATTTAAAAAGTTGAAAATTTAATTTTTAATAATGAAAATTGCTGAATTAACAATTTATTTTAAAGTTAAAAAAGACCTTAACTTACCAGCTTATAAAGGTTCCATACTAAGAGGAGCTTTTGGATATGCTTTAAGAAAAGTCTGTTGTCCTTTTAGTAGTCGGGATTGCAAAGAATGTCTACTTAAACCCAAATGTGTTTATATTTATATTTTTGAAACCCAAAGACCAGAAAATTCAGCAATAATGAGAAAATATGAAAACATTCCTCATCCCTTTATTATTGAACCACCTTTGGACAACAAAACCGAATATAAAGAAGGTGATTTATTGTCCTTTAATTTTATTCTTTTAGGAAAAGCCATAGAATTTTTACCCTATTTTATTTATGCCTTTGAGCATATGGCAGAAAGAGGGCTTAATAAAGGTAGAAATAAGTTAGTGATTCAATCAATAAAACAAGGAGATGATATTATTTATGATGGAGAGAGCAAAATTATAAAAAATAAAGTGAAAGAAAAGGAGTTAAAACTTAAGAAACCTAAGAAATTAGTAAATAGAATAGCAATTAAATTTCTTACTCCAGTACGTATTATTTATCAAGGAAAGGTTGCCGAGAGTTTAGATTTTTCAATTATCTTACGCAGTCTTATCCGAAGGATTGGTCTATTATCCTATTTTTATTCCCAAAAACCTTTTGAGATTGAATTTAAGGAATTAATAGAGCAGGCATTACAAATAAAAACAGAAGAGGCAAAATTTAAACGAATAGTGTTATCTCGCTATTCTTTTCGTCAACGTCGATTAATAAAGATGGAAGGACTTATCGGTGAAGCTATCTATCAAGGTAATCTATCCCAATTTATCCCTTATCTTAAAATTGGCGAAAAACTTCATATTGGCAAAGGAACAACCTTTGGTTTAGGTAAATATCAGTTAAAAATATTAAGTTAACAAATTAATATTTTTGTTAAAACACCCAGTAAGCTTTTGGGTAGAGACTAATCTTCTTAATACCTATAAGGTAATAATTAAAATAAAGTTTTCATCAAATTGGCTAAACCTAAGAATTTTAATTTTTTATTTCTGGAAACTGCGCATTTTCTGCTAATTGGGCTTATCCTTTTTAATTGACATATCTTTCAACTCCTTTTAACACTATTAATTAATATAACCATCTCTCAATCTCTTCTATTTTTTAAAATTGACAATTTTGAAATTCTAATTTATAATTTAATTATGAAAAAAAGAGTTTTAACCGGTGATCGACCCACTGGTCCATTGCACTTAGGACATTACGTGGGCACAATTATTAATCGAGTAAAATTACAGAAAGAATATGAAACCTTCATTATTATCGCTGATGTTCAGGCATTAACTACCAACTTTGAACATCCCGAATTATTAAAAAATGATGTCTTTCAAGTAGCGGTAGATAATTTAGCTTGTGGAGTGGATCCTAACATTTCTTCCATATTTATCCAATCAATGATACCTGAGATTGCTGAACTGACCGTTTATTATTCAATGCTTGTTTCGGTAAATCTTCTTTCCCATAATCCAACAATTAAAACTGAGGCAAAACAATATAATTTTGAAAAAAGTATGCCCTATGGGTTTTTAGGATATCCGGTAAGTCAAGCAGCAGATATCACTTTTTGTAAAGCCAATTTAGTTCCGGTGGGTGAAGACCAACTTCCCCATATTGAATTAACAAGAAAAATTGTGAGAAAATTTAATCAATTATATGGTGAAGTGCTTGTAGAACCGGAACCTCTTTTATCCCATATGCCTCGTTTGCCAGGTTTAGACGGTGGAGCAAAAATGAGCAAGAGTTTAGGAAATTGCATTTATTTGGGAGACTCAAAAGAAGTGGTGGAGAAAAAAATAAAAAGAGCGGTAACGGATCCAAAAAGGATCCATCCAACAGACTTAGGCCATCCGGAAGTATGCACTGTTTTTACCTATCACAAAGCTTTTAATCAAAATGATTATTTAGAAATTGAACACAGTTGTCGGGAGGGTAAAATTGGTTGTGTTGCCTGTAAGGAGAAATTGATTTCTGTTATTAACCAATTTTTAGAACCTATTCGGGAAAGAAGAAAATATTATGAAGAAAGAAAAAAAGAGGTGATGGAAATTCTTTATGAAGGGACAAAAAAAGCAAAGAAAATCGCCGAAGAGACTTTAGAAGAAGTTCGGGCAGCAATTAAAATTGATTATTTTAAATGAAAAAATACGGAATAATTCTGGCTGCGGGCAAAGGGAGAAGGTTTGGTTTTCTAAAACAATTTTTTTTTATTAAAAATAATCCTCTCTTTATCTATTCCGTGATCGCTTTTGAAAATTCTCTGTGTGACGAAATTTTTATTGTAACTTTAAAAAATAAAAAAGAGGAAGTTTGGAATTGGATTAAAAAATTATCCTTTAAGAAAGTAAAGAAAGTAATTATTGGTGGCAAAGAACGTTTTCATTCGGTGAGAAAGGCATTAAAATTTTTACCTAATCATGGTTACGTGGCAATTCATGATGCCTCCCGACCATTAATCACTCCTACTTTTGTAAATCAAGGTTTTAAGTTAGTAGAAAAATATAAAGCAGTTATCTTCGGAATAAAAAGTGAAGATACCTTAAAGACAGTTTTTAATAACCAAGTAATTGCTACTTTAGACCGAGAACATATTTATCGTATCCAAACACCCCAATTTTTTGAAATTAATCTTTTAAAAAAAGCCTATCAATTAGCAAAAAAAGAAAAATGGCAAGGGACCGATGATGCCTTCTTTTTAGAAAAGGCGGGTTTTCCCGTTTATCTTTTTGAAGGCGATAAAAAAAATCTAAAAGTTACTACAAAGGAAGATTTGGAATTAATAAAAAATTTAATATGAAATTAAATTTAGCAATAATTGGTTCTACAGGATTTTTAGGACGACAAGCATTAGAGGTAATTAATAAGTTAAAAGATAAATTTAACATATTTGCTCTTTCTTGTGAAAAAAATATTGATTTATTAATAACCCAGGCAAAAGAATATAAACCCCGCTATTTACAGATTTATGATTTTGAAGCTTTTAAAATTTTTAAGAAAAAAAATTATTATAAAAATGGCAAAGTTGTTTATGGTGATGACGGCTTATTAGAAGTTGTTGCCCATCCGGAGGTAGAAGGTGTTCTTTTTCTTGCTGCAAAAACAAAATGTTTAAAAGCTTTAATTTTAGCAATTGAAAAAAAGAAAAAGATTGCTTTAGCTTCTAAAGAGCTAATAGTAGCTTTTGGTTCACCCATCTTTCAATTAGCAAAAGAGAAAAAAAATGAAATTATTCCTATTGATTCTGAATTAGTAGCCCTTCAATCTCTTTTAAGTAAATATGGCAGTAATAATTTAAAAAGAATTTTTCTTACTGCTTCGGGGGGTTATTTTTTTGCTTATAAAAAAAATTTAGATAAAATTACCGCAAAAGAAGCCCTTAAACATCCTGTTTGGAAAATGGGAAAAAAGATCACAATTGATTCAGCAACCTTAATTAACAAAGTTTTTGAAATAATAGAAGCCAGTTATTTTTTTGAACTACCAATAGAAAAAATCAATGTCCTCATTCATCCCCAAGGAATAATCCATGGACTTATTGAAAATTATAACGGAATTATTTACGGAATGCTTACTAAACCCGATATGAAAATTTTTCTTTCTTATGCTCTTTTCAAAATGATAAATAAAGAATATAACCTTTTTGATAACGAAATAAAAGAGTTTCCTTTAAATTTAACTTTAATTAAACCAAATAAAAAAGTTTTTCCTGCTTTGGAATTAATTAAATACTTAGAAAAAAACACTTCCCAACCTTCGGTGTTAGTAGGTGCTGATGAAATAGCGGTAGAGAATTTTTTAAAAGGTAATATCAAATTTACGGATATTATAAAAATAATAAAAAAAACCTTAAAGGCCCATAAAAAAATTTTAAACCCTAGTTTAAAAGAGTTAATCCAAGTAGAAAGTTGGGCAAGATATTATGCTAATAATTTAATCAAAAAGATGAAAAAGGAGAGAAAATGAATTTATTAATAGTAGCAATTGTCATTGGTGTTTTAATTACTATTCACGAAATTGGTCATTTAATAACTGCTAAAATTTATAAAATTCCCGTGGAGAAATTTTCCATTGGTTTTGGGCCAACATTAATAAAAAAACAAATTAAAGAAACAACCTACTCCCTTTCTTTAATACCTTTAGGAGGTTATATAAAATTAAAGGGCGAAGAAGAGGAAGAGGAGAATGGATTTTTGCTTCAACCGACAGGGAAAAAATTGATGGTTGTTTTTATGGGTCCTCTTGCCAATTTGATTTTGGGGGTTTTTTTAATTTTTCTTTTATACTTTCTATTTGGAATAAAATATTCACCACCGATAATCAATTTTGAAAGAAAAGTTAGTTATTTTGAAAAAGGCGATATTTTAATTGCTATTAATAATGATACTATTAAATCTTTTGAAGAAGCCTATGAATTTTTTGAAAAGAACCTAAATAAAAAAGCTTCTTTTTCTGTTTTACGAAAAGGTAAAATAATCAATTTCAATTGGATAATAAATGATAGTTTTCGCAATCTCTCTCCTTTAATTCTACCGGTGTTGGAAAAAGTAAAAAAGGGAAGCCCAGCGGATAAAGCAGGCTTAAAACCTAAGGACACAATTATTGCCATAAATGATACATTTATTTATAGTTGGGAAAATTTAATTAAAAAAATAAGGAGCTCAGGAGGAAAAGAGATAAAAATTACTTATCGCCGAGGAAGAGTTTTTTCCACTTATCTTACACCTCAATTAGTAGCTCCTGATACCGCTTCCCAAAAGGTTGGCCAAATTGGTGTTTGGGTATATTTGCCGAAGAAGAAAATAGATTTTTTTTCTGCTTTTTACCAGGCAATCATTCGTAGTGGTTATGTAATTTTTCAAACTTTTGTAATTCTTTACAAATTAATTATCGGTGAAATTTCACGAAAAGCTTTGGGCGGTCCCATTATGGTTGCTCAGTTAACTTATGAAAGCCTTCATTGGGGATGGGAATACTTTTTAGCCCTTTTTGGTTTATTAGCCATCAACCTCTTTGTTGTTAATATGTTACCCATTCCTGTGTTAGATGGTGGTCGGGGAGTAATTTTTATAATTGAACATATTATAAAAAGAAGATTAACAAAAAAGGAATTAAATACTGCTATCACCATTGGCTGGATAATAATTATGCTTTTAATTCTTTTTACCTTTTATAATGACCTTTCCCGTATATTTAAAACAAAATGAAAAAATTTCTCTTCCTCTATTCCCCTTTTTCCAATCTTTCTTATCAAGAAAATTTCCCACCCAAAGGGGCTGATTATTTTTTAAAAGAAAAAGAAGAAATTATTCAAATGAAAAATTTATTAACTTTTGATTATCAAGATTTAAGGATAAGAAAATTAGACCTAAAAGATTATGAATATATTTTTCTTTATTGCGATTTCTTAACAGATTTTCCTACCATTAATTTTTTAACAGAAGAAATCTTAATTAATAAAAAAAGACTTTTTCTTTTTGGCCCCTTAATAACCCATTATTTTTATTATCAACCCACATTATTGGAAAATTTAAAGGAAAAAGAATTATCCCTTATAATTGGTTTTTTACCTAATATAATCTCAGAAATTCTAGAGGATATAAATATCCAAAGGATAAAAAAAATTTATCAGGCTTCCTCTACTCCTAATTATTTTCCTTCTAACTCCCAAATTTCCCTAATCCTTGGTTGTTATTGCTTAGAAATTTTTAAACCTTTCTGTAAAAACTTCCTTTATTTTAAAGATAATAAAAAAATAAGAGAAATAAAAGAAGTCATTAAAGAAACCTCTAATAATAGTAATAAATTAATTGAAATTGACGATGAAGATGTAACTAATAATTTTACCTATTATTCTGATTTTTTCTCATATGCTTGGCGTTTTAAAAAGCATTGGATTGTAAAGGCTTCAAGAAATATTTTCGCAAATCCCAAATTTATCCGACTTCTAGCCAAAGCCGGAGTTAAGATTATTTATTTAAAGGAAGATTGGTTAAATTTAGATGAATTAATAGAAAGAAGAGAGAGTTTAATAAAAGAAAAAAGAAAAGAAGTTAAGTCAATTCAAAAGGAAAAAATTCTTGTGGGAGCAAAACTTTCTTTTATCCTAAAAGAAGAAAGACTAAATTTTAAAGAAATCTTTTATATTTTAAAGAAAATTGATTTTGATTTTTTGGAAATAAGGTTTTTTCTTTTAGAAAATAGCCAACTCTTTTTAATTTATCCTGTCTACCAACCTTTTTTACCCGACACTTCACCAATAGTTTTAAAAAGAGAATTTTATTCATTAAAAAATATTATCTATCGCTTATCTAAAAGACTCCATCGTGTTGGATTTTATAATACTCTCTTTTACTCTCTACCTTTAAATCTTGCCTACCGCCAAAATCTTTTAGAAGGGTTTCCTTTTCCTCCCTAAATTTATGTAATATTTTCTACTTTTTTAATTTCCGGAAATTTTTCTTTTAATTTTTGCTCAATACCTAAGGCAAGGGTTAAGGTGGCAAAGGGGCAACAAGCGCAACTACCAAATAACTTTACTTTAACAACCCCTTCATCAGTAATTTCTACAATTTCGCCGTCGCCCCCATCCGCCATTAACCCTGGCCTTATTTCTTTTTCAAAAGCTTCCTTGATATTTTTCTTTATTTCTTCATTCATTTTTCCTCCTTTAAATATTTATTAAAAAGTTTTCCCCATTCATTTTCTAAAAATCTTTTTAAACGAACTTTGCCAATAAAGGGATACCACAGAAAATCGTGATAAAAAGTTGAAGCAATAGGTGCCCAAATCCATAAAGGCGAATGAAGAGCGATTTTTTTTAAAAATCTTAAATACCCTTTTCTTAGTTGTTGGTCCCCAAAAATGACAAAACTTTTTTTGCTCTTAAATCTAAAATTCAAAGAGGATATATCATCGCCATAGATTTTTATCTTTTCTAAATCAGCACACCCTAATCCTAAATCATGGGCAATTCTTAAATAATCAATTTTTAAAGGTTCAAAACCCATTATTTTCGCTGCTACTGCATCCAAAGCTACTGAATCAAAAGAAGCAAGAATTAAATTTCCAATATAAGGCAACATTGTTCTTGGACCAGCACCATTACCACAAACAGTGCCATCCATTACAGCAAAAATAACCGGATGAATTTCCTTTTGCATCATTAACAAATCAACCAATACTTCATGAATAAATTCGTGACCATAATGTCTTACTTCTTTTAATAATCCACCAAAGGCATTTTTAATCGCGCCAGTAGTGATGGAATGTCCATGAGTTTTCATTGTTGGTAAATGGATAACATTTTTATTAATAAAAATTTTTGGAATATAAATTCCTTCCTTAAATATCTTATCAATTTTGAGTAATGGTGTTTTAAAATCATATTTTATCCATTCTTGTTCAGGCAGAGGATAAAATTTTAAACCGTATTTTTTCAGTACCTTTAACCATCCTTGATTTCTTGCACCCTTTTTTACATCCGTAACAACCGTTTTATTTTCGCAAGGATAAATTTTTTCTTTATCATAACCATCTTTTAATAAAGTTCTTACAACTCCTTCTAATTGCCAAGGCGGAGATGAAGAAGCAGGATAAAATAGAGTCCAAGATAAATTAAGTTTAATAATTATCTCTTCATCTTTTTTTAAAATTTCCTGATAATTTGCTAAATGAAATAATTTTTCATAGTCTTCTAACACTCTTTGGGGGTGGGTTTTCATGACGAAAACTTCACTCATACTACTTTATAAATAATAAACACAACACAAATAAACCATAAAACAATATTTATCAATAGAGGAATATCTTTGATAAAAGCTTTATCAGGATTTTCAAAAAATTGTTTCTGATAAACTAAATAAAGATAACGAAATATCCCATAAATAACAAAAGGCAATGTTAAAACTAAACTTTTTGTTTTAAATTTATTTATTGTCTCGGGTGCTACGGTATAAATACCATAAGCTATCAGAGAAGAAGCAGTTGTCACACTAATCATCTGGTCAAGGAAATTATGGGAATAATATTTTAAAACCTTTCTATGAAAAATTGCTTTTTCATTTAGCATCTCCAGTTCGGTTTTTCTCTTAGTTAATGCTAAAAATAAGGCAAGTAAGATAGTGCAAATAAAAAGCCATTCGGAAAGAGAAACATTAATTAAAATTGTTCCCGCCCAAGCCCTTAAAAGAAAACCAATAGAAACTACGATCACATCTAAAATAACAATATCTTTAAGATAAAGGGTATAAAATATAAACAAAACAATATAAAAAACCAAAACCCAAAAAAAAGAAGGGGATAAAATATAAGAAAAAATTAATGACAAAATAAGTAAAATAATGGCAAAAATAAAAGCGATTTTTTTATTTATTAAACCGCTGGCTATTGGTCTTTTTTTCTTTTCGGGATGAAGTTTATCTTTTTCATAATCTTTAATATCATTTAGAATATAAAGGGACCCCGAAGCAAAAGAAAAAAGCAAAAAAGCAAAAACTGTTTTTAAAAGTAAAGAAATATTAAAAAGTTTTTGAGCAAATATTAAACCAGCAAAGATTAAAATATTCTTCAACCATTGATGAGGTCTTAAAGAGAGAAAAAAATAATAAGTACTTTTCATTAGATAATAAATTATACAATTAAAATCCAAAATTTTCAAATTAATAAAAATTCTTTTTGACTTTTAAAGGTAAATTTTTATAATATAATATAAAATCTAAAAGTGGAGGTTTTATGGCATACGGAGCAATTAGAGAATTTTTAGCTAACGAATTAAAAACAACTAAGGAAGCTGGGCTTTATAAAGAAGAAAGATATATCTTAACTCCTCAATCTTCAGAAATAATTGTTGAATATCCGGAAGGAGCTAAACCAAGAAGGGTTTTAAATTTTTGTGCTAATAATTATTTAGGTTTATCCAGCCACCCAAAAGTAATTGAAGCAGCAAAAAAGGGATTAGAATCTCACGGTTTTGGTCTCTCTTCAGTTCGTTTTATCTGTGGAACTCAAGATATCCATAAAATTTTGGAAAGAAAAATTGCCCAATTTTTAGGAACCGAAGATGCTATCTTATATTCTTCTTGTTTTGACGCTAATGCTGGACTTTTTGAACCACTCTTTAATGAGCAAGACGCAATTATTTCGGATAGGTTAAACCATGCTTCAATTATTGATGGTATAAGAATGTGTAAGGCAGAAAGATTTATTTTTCAACATGGTGATATGAAAGATTTAGAAGAAAAATTAAAAGCTACCCAACATAAAAGATTTAGAATAATTGCTACTGATGGCGTATTCTCTATGGATGGCGATATTGCCAATCTCCCGGATATCTGCGAATTGGCTGATAAATACGATGCCTTAGTGATGATTGATGATGCTCATGCTACCGGTTTTATTGGCAAAACAGGAAGAGGAACACCAGAATATCATAATGTAATGGGAAGGGTTGATATAATTACCACAACTTTTGGAAAAGCAATGGGTGGAGCTTCTGGTGGCTGCACTGCTTCCCGAAAAGAAATTGTAGAGATTTTAAGGCAGCGCTCAAGACCTTATCTATTTTCTAATACTTTGAGCCCAGTAATTGTTAATGCCACGATTGCGGTAATTGATTTATTAACTGAAACAACCGAATTAAGAGATAAATTAGAATGGAATACAAAATACTTCCGCGAAAAAATGATGGAATTAGGTTTTGATATTAAACCGGGCATTCATCCAATAGTTCCTATAATGCTTTATAACGCAAAATTATCCCAAGATTTTGCTCGAGATTTATATTATGAAGGAATTTATGTTGTCGGTTTCTTTTATCCGGTTGTACCCAGAGGAGAAGCAAGAATTCGGGTTCAACTTTCTGCCGCCCATGAAAAAGACCATATCGACCAAGCCTTAGAGGCCTTTAAGAAAGTCGGCGATAAATATAAAATTCGTGGGAAGAAAAAAGAAGAAATTATTGAAATGTATGGTTTGTAATTGATTAAAAATAGGTAAACAAATAGCCAAAAAACAGAGATAAAATAACAATTAGGGAAAGGTAAATAATTAATACTTCTAAACCAAATTCCTTTCGAATAACTAAAATTGTTCCATAACTGGTTATGGGACCTACTAACAGTAAAACCGTAGCAGCACCAATATTTAAACCTTGATTTAAAAAAGCAGCAACCAAAGGCACTGAACCAGTAGCACAGATATACATTAATAATCCAAAAATTATAGCAAATAAGTACCCATAAGAACCACTTAAATATTTTTTAATGAAGAGTCCGATCGGTGAAATAGTCGCCACAATTACTGCCAAAATTATTCCAATTATCAATTCTAAACCAATCTCTTTTGGTAAATCAATAAAACTATATGTTAAAATTGAAACGATTTTCTTTTTAAATCCTTTCTGGTGATGCATGTGGAAAAGATGAGAAGTTGTTTCTTCACACATTGGGCAGCTACTGGTCTGTCTTTCTGTTTCTCTTTCTAATTTTAAAAGATTACCGATAATTCCAATAATAATTCCCATGAGAATAACCGAGATACAGAGATAAATCGTAAATTTCAAACCAAGAAGTTGATAGGTTATCAGAATAGCAGAAATAGATGTGGCTGGCGTAGTTACTAAAAAGGCTAAAATTGGACCTAAAGGCATTCCTTTCTTCTTAAAACCAATTGCTACTGGTAAA
>JANXBG010000021.1 GCA_025060715.1 Caldifarciminota bacterium
AGAAAAAGGGTAAAGAAAAAAGAAAGAGTATTAGTAACTACTTTAACAAAAAGGATGGCCGAAGATTTGGCAGATTATTTAAAAGAGTTAGGCTTTAAGGTTAATTATTTACATTCCGAAATTGACCCGATTGAGAGGGTAGAGATTTTAAGAAATTTAAGATTAGGAAATTATGATGTTTTAGTTGGAATTAATCTTTTAAGAGAGGGGTTAGATTTGCCCGAGGTCTCTTTGGTCTGTATTTTAGATGCTGATAAAACCGGATTTTTAAGAGATGCCCGTTCATTAATCCAGATTGCTGGTCGGGCATCAAGAAATGTTCGGGGTGAAGTTATTTTGTATGCCGATAATATTACCGAAGCAATGAAGGAAGCATTAAAAGAGGCAGAAAGAAGAAGAAAAATTCAATTGGAATATAATAAGAAACACGGAATAAAACCCCAAAGTATTAAAAAAACTGTCCAACAGGTATTATTAACAACAGTTGTGGCTGATGCCAAAGAAGAAGAGTACAAAATTGATGAATTAATGGATAGTGATGATAAATTAGAACTTATTGAGAAATTGACAATAGAGATGAAAAAGGCAGCAGAAAATTTAGAGTTTGAAAAGGCAGCCTTTTTGAGAGATAAGATTAGACAACTGAAAGATGAATTGACAATTGAAACTTTAAAAAATCAAAGAAGAAGGAGAAGAAGATAAGATATGCTTTTAAGGGAGATTAATAGATTAAGAAGAAAGATTTTTCTTACCCATTTCTCTATTTTTTTCTTTTCTTCTTTCTCTCTAATTATTATTCTTTTTCTTCTTTTAATTAGTAGATTTCTAATTTTTGAAGGTAGTTATTTAATTATTTTTTTATTCTTTCTCTTTCTTTTTCTATTCTTTCTCTATCAATTCATTAAAAAAAGGAATTATTTTCCCTTTTTTAAAGATTATTCTTTAATTAAAATTGCCCAAAGCCTTGATGAAAATTTTGAGAATTTAAATAAGGAATTGACCCCAGCCGTTTCTTTTTTAAAGGACTACGAAAAATATAAAGAAAGCAAGGAGAATTATTCCCTTTCTTTGATTGATTGGGCAATAAAAAATGGCGAAAAGAGATTTAAAGAGAATTATTCTCTTATTAAGAAAAATTTATTAAAAAGATTAGGCATTAAAAAGAGATTAAAAGAAAATTTCTACTTCTTTTCTATTTCCTTTTTTATCTTTCTTTTATATTTTATCATCTTTCCCATACCTTTTAAAATAGGTTTTTTCTCTCTTTTTAATAAAAATAAACTACCGATTTATTTCCAAGTGGAGCCCCAAAATTTTTTTATTAAAAAGGGTGAGAAGGTAGAAATAAAAGTAAGAGTAATTTCACCTTTTAAATTTAAAAAAGTTAATTTTGTTTATGGCAAAGATTTTAAAAAGAAAACAAAATTGGCATTATCTAAAGATTCAGCAAAAATAACCCTTGTTCCTAAAGAAGAATTTGATTATTATTTTGAGATCCTAAATTTGAAATCGCCAATTTATCGGATTAATTTTTTTCCAATAAAGAGTTTTTCTTTATTAAATTTAAAAATCCTTCCACCTTCTTATACCCAACTTCCGCCAACCGAGTACTCTTTTCCTAAGGAGATTTCGGCAATAGTTGGTTCTTTAGTGATGTTAAAAACCGAACCTTCTTTTAATAAAGTATTAACTGAAGAAAGAATCATTAGTGAAAATAAAGATTCCTGTATTTTTTCGCTCCTTAAGGAAGAAGAAAAAAATTTGATGATTATTTTAAATAATGAAACCACTTATATTAGAATAAATTTTTTGTCTGACGAATATCCTTATATTACTTTTCTTTTTCCTAATAAAGATATTGATATTCCCGAAAGTATGAAGATTCCTTTAAGGATTTATCTTTTGGATGATTTTCAAGTTAAGGAAGCAAAGATTTATGGAATAAAAGAGAAAGATACTTTTTTGGTTAAAAATTTTGTTATTAATAAAAAAATTGACACTCTTAATTTTCTTTGGGATTTAACCGATTTAAATCTTTTGCCGGGTAATGAGATTTTCTATTATGCTGTTTGTTATGATAATGATATTATTAAAGGCCCAAAGGTTTCAAAAACTAATATTTATAAAATAAGATTTCCAACAATTGAAGAAATCTTTACTAAAACAACGGAAAGGATTGAGAATGTTTATTCGGAAGTGAGTAAAGAAAAAACTGGAATGGATGAAGTTTTAAAAGAAGTGGAAAAGTTAGAAAGGGCTTTTAAAGAAAGGAGAGAACTCTCTTATGAAGAGAGAAAGAGTTTAAGTAACCTTTTAGAAAAGAATAAAGATTTGATTAATAAAATTTCCGAGTTGAAAAAAGAAATAGAGGATTTTTTGAAAGAATTAGAAGAATATCCATTGTTTGATCCAGCAACCTTAAATAAACTGATGGAATTATTTCGAATATTAGATGAGATACTTCCTCAGGAGTTAAAAGAGCGGCTATTAAAATTGCGAGAGGAATTGGGGAAATCAAAAAACTGGAAGGAATATTTTTCTCAATTAAAGATGAGCACTGAGGAGTTAAAAGAGATGGTTGAACGGGCAGAAAGGCTTTTAAAAAATTTATTAAATTCTGCCAAATTAAAGGAGTGGGAGAAAAAGTTTGAAGAATTGGCAAAACTGCAGGAGGAGATCGAAAAAGATATAGAAAAATTACCAATTGAGAAGCAGAAGGAAATAGAAAAAAATTTAGCCAATTTAGAAAAGGAGATAAAGGAATACCGATTTGAAAATAAGGATTATCAAGAGTTTCAAAAAGAGTTAAAGGAATTGTTAGAAAAATTGGATTTGAAAGAAAGGGCAGGGAAAATTGCGCAAGAAATGGAAAAAAATAATTTAGCTTCGGCGAAAAATTTCTCTTCTTCTTTAAGAAAGGATTTAAAAAATTTAAGTAACCGATTAAGAGATTTTCAAAAGGGTATCAGTGAAAAAAATAAAGAAAGGATTTTTAATAATCTTTTAAAAATCGGTTTTGCGCTAAATGATTTAAGTAAAGAAAGTAAAGATTTAATAAATTTTTCTATTAAAGATGAAGAGAGCGAAAAAGATTTTGGTAAAAAAATTAGTCTCCTTAATAAGAGTATAAAGCTTCTTTCCGATTCCTTAATCTCTTTAAGTAATCAATCTTTACTTATCTCACCCAAATTAGCCCAAGGGTTAATAAAAGGAATTTTAGAATTAGAAAAAGTTAGTAGGTATATTGCTGAAAAGAATTTTAATTATGCCAAAAATATTTTAGAGAAGGTAAAGTTGAATATTGATAATACCCTTTTAAGTATTATATATCTCTTAAATCAAAGACCAAAGGGAGGAGGTGGTGGTTTAGAGGATTTTTTAAATGCCTTACAGCAGGCAAGCGAAATGCTTGGTGAGTTGTTATCGGAAATGGGAGGACTGCCGATACCAATGCCAATGGGGGGAATGGATTTAGCAAGATTACAAGAGATGGTAAATAAATTACGTGCTCTTAGGGAGATGTTGGAACAGAGTTTGAAAACTCTTTCTTCCGAACCAGGATTAACAAGTAGTATGGAAGGGATTTTGGAAGAGATGAAAAAGGTGGAAGAAGATTTGAGTAAATTAAATATAAAAAGAGAATTGATTGAAAGGACTGCGGGTATTTATCGTCGATTATTAGATGTGGAAAGGAGCATTAGAAAAAAAGAAGAGAGGGAAGAATATGAAGCCGAAGTGGGAAAGGAATATGAAGCAAAAGAAAAAATCTTTTTACCAAAGGATTATGGTGAAAGGAAAAGATACCTTCAAGAAGAGATTTTAAAAATATTAAAAGAAGATTTTCCCAAAGAATATTATCCTTTAATTAAAGAGTATTTTTATAAATTATTAGAAGAATGAAAGAGTTGATTTTGTTCTTTTTTATTTTAAGTAACGATTGGCAGTTAAAACTTTTAAAAGAAGGTTTTAAAGATTCTCTTTATTTAAAATATAAAGAATCAAGTTTGAAAGAAAAAAAATATGATGAACTTAAAAGCTTTTCCTTAGAACTTTTAAAGAGATATCCGAAGGAAGTTTTAATTTTGATTACTTTAGGAGAGATAGAGATAATTAAGAAAAATTTCCAAGTAGGTTATGATTACTTAGAAGAGGCGTTAAAAATCTCAAGAGAAAGCAATCCTTTTGTTTTAGAATTGTTAGAAAAGTATAAAAAAGAGGTAGAAGATAGAAATTATCCCATTTTGAGTTTTCTTTCCTTAATAAAGCTAAACAATTTTAAAAGGGCAAGAGAATTTTTAAATCTTTTGTCAGAAGAGGAGTTAAAGACTTATTATCAAATATTATTATTGGGTAATCTTGGTTTTACCGATTCCGTTCTTATTCACATTTTTGATTTTCTTATTCGTTTTGAAAAAAGTCCCTTAAAAGAAGATGTTCAAGAAATTGGTCTATTATTAAGCAGTGGCAAAGATTTAAAAGACTATTTCTATGCCCTCTTGCTTTTAAATGTTGGTGAAAAAGAAAAGGCGATTGATATTTTAAAAAAAATTAATCAGGATTATTCATTAATTAAACTGGCTGAAATTTATCAAAAAGAAAATAAGATTCAATTAGCCCTTAGCGCCTTAGAGAATGCCTTAAAAACAAAGGACGATTATTTTCATTCTAAAGCTCAATATTTTCTTGCCCTTTTTCTGTTAGAAAAAGATGAAGTTCGGGCAATTATGCTTTTAGAAGATATTGTTTTAAATCACCCTTTAACACCTTATACTTTTTATTCTCAGGAATTACTTAATAAATTAAAAATAAAAGGCATTAGATAATTTTAATAGAAAATTACTTTGCTATTTTCTTTTAAAGAGTGGAAAATAATTTTTATATCTTCTAAGGAAAAGATTATGGCATTAAAATTAATCAAATCTTTTGGCACCTCTTCAGAAAAAGGCCCACAGATTATTAGCCTTTCGCCCAAAGAAAGGAGATAAGGAGAAAGACCATTTTTTATTATTCTCTCTTTTTTTGCCGGCAATTTTTTTCCAAGGAGTTCATAATAATAATCCGGGATTATAAAATAAGTTGTCTCTTGTTTAGCGATCACCTGTAAAATTCCTTTTGGTAAAGAAAAATTTTCTTGAAGGAAAACCTCAAAATTCATCTTTTTTAACACTTTATCTTCAATTTTTAAATAGGCAACATTATTTTTTCTGTCCAATTCTAAATAAAAATTCTTTAATTCCTTTAATTCTTTTTTAAGATTTTGTAATTCAAATTTTTGGACTATTTCATTCAATTCCTTTTCTAAACTATCTTTTAAAAATCTCAATTCCTTTAATTCATTTTCTCTATTTTTAATTTCTACAAAAATTGTTTTTTTTATCACACTATCACTAAAGCGAATGAAGGCAAGGGTAAAGAGGATTAAAGAAAAATTAAAAAATCTTTTCATTTTCCATAGATATAAACTTTAGCACCTAATTTAAGCGAATCATAAAGCATTTTAATTCCCTCTTTTTCTACTCTAATACAGCCATGAGATACCGGTCTTCCTAAAAGATGTTCATAAGGGGTGCCGTGGATTAAAATTCCACCTCCTAAATCTAAGGCATACTCACCTAACATCCCTTTCACTCTTCTCAAAGGCGAATTTTTGGGTGGAATTGGTTTTTTTTCCTCAATAAAAGCCCAATCCGGTTTATACCAGATTGGGTCTTTTATTTTTCTTAAAACTCTTAAAACCCCTTTGGGAGTAACAAATTGCCATTTTTTACCAAAAGGACCTGTTAAAATTTTTCCTGAGCCACCGGAGATTCTAAATTCTTGAACAATTCTTGCTCCTTTTTTTAAATAAAGTCTTTGAGAAAAAAGGTCGATTACGCAATAATACTCTTCGTCCTCTTCTTCCTCTTTTTTAATTAAAAAAAATTCCTCTTTTTTTAATCTTACCAATCTTTTAATTTTTTTAATCTCTTTTTGATAATTATTTCTTTCTTTTCTTAAATAATTTATTTTCTTTACATTTTCAAAAACATCAAAATTTATTGCTTCAATAAAAGGGAAAACAATTTCGCTTAAAAAGAAGAGAAAAAAACTTAAAAAGATAAAGAAGAAGCTAAAATTTATTTTCATTTATATAATAATTTTAGGAAAATCAACTAATTTGTCAATTATATATTGACTTTATTGATAATTTTATTAAAATTAAATATGGCGGAGAATGAAAAGCATCAGATAAGTATTGAGATTAGCGAAAAAGAGGCTGAGGGGATTTACAGTAATTTCTTTTTGATTGCTCATTCGCCCCATGAGTTTATTATTGATTTTGCACGGATGCTTCCCGGATTACCAAAGGCAAAGGTTTTTACTCGGGTGATTTTGACTCCCGCCCATGCTAAATTGTTACTTTCGGCGTTAGAGGATAATATTAAAAAATACGAAAATCAATTTGGTGAAATCAAACATCATAGACAAGAAAAAAAGCCTTTTGGATTTTAAAAATCAACCAGTTATTGCGAGGGCAGTGGAATTAGCAAAGGAATTTAATATAAAAATTTTTTTAGTTGGTGGCCCTTTAAGAGATATTTTTTTAAGAAAAAAAGTGTTAGATTTTGACTTGGCGATTAATGGCGATGTGAAAAAATTTGGCAGTCTGTTAGCGGAAAAGTTAAAGGGTAAATTTATTTATCATCCTCAATTTTTAACAGGCAAAATAATTTATAATTCCAATTATCTAGATATTGCTCGTTTAAGAGATGAGATTTATGAAGAACCTGGTGCTTTACCAAAAGTAATTCCCATTGATGATATTACAGTAGATTTAAAAAGAAGAGATTTTACGATAAATGCCTTTGCTTATGATTTATTAGAAGATAGAATTATTGATCCCTTTTCGGGTGTTAAGGATTTAAAAGAAAGAAAGATAAGAATTTTGCACGAAAGAAGTTTTATTGATGACCCGACAAGGATTTTTCGGGCAATAAGATTTGCTAAAAGATTTAATTTTGAGATTGAAAAAAAAACTTTTACTTTATTAAAAAGGGCAATCAAAGAAAGTTATCTTAAAACTATTTCTTATCAAAGAATTTTTCATGAGCTTTATTTAATTTTAAAAGAAAAAAAATTTAATGAAATTCTTTTTTCTCTTTCCCAATTAAGAATTTTTAAAAAAATTTTTGGTAAGTCTCTTTACCGTAGAAATATTAAAGAGTTAGAGAGATTAAAATCTTTAAAAACCCCTTTGGAATTAATTTTTATTTATCTTCTTTATCTTTTAGATTTTAGAGAATTAAGAATATTAAAAAAAGAGGAAGCAAAGATTATTGAAGAGTTGGATTATTTTAGAAAGATAAAAAGGAGATTATTAAGAGCAAAAAGATATTCAAAAATTTATCAATTACTATCTCCTTTATCTCTATCTACTTTAAAAATTATTTATGCTTTAGAGATTTCTTTGAGAAGAAAGATAAAAATTTATGAAAAGATTAAAGAAAAAAGAACTTTAATTAATGGAAGAGAGTTAAGAAAATTACTTCAAAAAGGGGTGATTAAAAATTTAAAAGAGAAGGATTTTTCAAAAATTTTGCTCCATTTAAAATTGAAAAAGATTGATGGCGAATTAAAAAGCAAAGAAGAAGAGATAAAGGAGATTATAAAATGGACGCAAGAACGTTAATTCTTTCAACACCAGCAATTCTTTTTGGACTTTCCTTTCATGAGTTTATGCATGCTTATGTGGCATATAAACTTGGCGATCCAACTGCTAAATTAGCTGGCCGTTTAACTTTAAATCCCTTAAAACATTTAGATTTGATTGGTACATTTGCTCTTTTTTTCTTTCGCATCGGTTGGGCAAAACCTGTTCCAATTAATCCTTATAATTTCACTGATATTAAAAAAGGTGTTATTTTAACATCTTTAGCCGGTCCTTTTGCTAATTTTCTATCAGCAATGGTCTTCGGTATTTTATACCGAGTGATTAATCCATCTTCTCTTTTTTTAGATTTACTCCTCAGAAGTTTTATTATTTATAATTTAATTCTTGCTTTCTTTAATCTTTTACCTATTCCTCCTCTTGATGGTTCAAAAATTTTTATGTATATTTTACCTTATAAATATCGGGAGCATTATATGGAAGTAGAAAGTTATGGGTTTTATATTCTTATCGGTTTAATTTTCCTTGGTTCATTAACTGGAATTCCTATTCTCTGGAAAGTTATTTTGCCTTTTATTAACTTTTTTTATCAGATTTTTACTGGCACAGGGATATGAAAAATAATAACCGAAAAATAAAAAAAGAGAATAAGCCTTATCTTATAACTGCCTTACTATTTCTTTTTGGTATCTATTTATTATTAAGTATTTTTTCTTTCTATTTTTTTAAGGGCAATATAAAAGAAAAAAATTTTTGCGGGGCCATTGGTTATTATCTTTCGGAATTATTTTTAAAGACCTTAGGTTTGCTTTCTTTACCAGTTGTTTTTGCCCTTTTTCTTATAGGTCTCATAATATCTTTCAAAAAAAGGGAATATAAAAATAAATTAATAAAAATTATAATACTTACTTTCGCTTTTAGCATTATTATTCTTCAGTATTTTACTTTAACCTTTGGTAGGATTGATTATTATCTTTCGGGAATAAATTGGTTACTCCGCAATCTTTTGGTAAATCTTTTCGGGATAGTAGGTAGCTATGTTTTAATCATCGGAATTTTTTTAATTTTAATAGTAGTATTAACAGAAGAAAAATTTATAGTTTTTTTAAAATTTCTTTTTTCTCAATTTGAAAAAATAGTCGGAGTGGTTATTAGAAGTATTAAAAAATCTGTTAGGAAAAGAGAAAAACCGAAAGTGATAAAAGAAAAAACAAAAGTTATAGAAGAGCTCTCCAAAATTAAAGAAGAAAAAATTTCAGAAGATAAAGTGATAGAAGAAAAAGTGATAGAAAATAAAATTTTAAAGGAGCGAAAAAGAGAGAGAATAATAATAAAAAGTGAATTCCAAAAAGAATTCTTATCTCTTTTAACTTCGCCAAAAGAAGAGCAAGGGAAAAATGAGAAAGAATTGAAAGAGGAGGCAGAGATCTTATTAAACAAATTGAAAGAGTTTGGTATTACTGGAAATATTATTTCTTATATTACTGGACCAGTAATCACCCGTTTTGAATTTCAGCCGGCACCAGGAATAAAAATTCAAAAGATTGAAAGTTTAGCAGATGATTTGGCGCTTTCCTTAAAAGCAGAGAGAATTAGAATTCTCGCACCAATTCCGGGAAAATCAGCAGTAGGGATTGAAATTCCTAATAAAAAAAGAAGAACTGTTTATCTAAAAGAAGTGCTTTCTTCCTCAGCTTTTCAAGATTATCCCAGTGCCTTAACTTTTGCCTTAGGAGAAACTATTACTGGAGAACCTTATTTTGCCGATTTAAGAGAAATGCCCCATATTTTGATCGCTGGAACCACTGGCTCAGGAAAAAGTGTTTGTATTAATTGTATCATTTCCTCAATTATTTTTCATTCTGATTATCATGATGTCCGATTTTTAACAATTGACCCAAAACAGTTAGAATTGCCAATTTATGATCCAATTCCCCATCTTCTTTCACCAACCACCGTTGATCCCAAGATGGCGATTGAACAATTGGACCGAATAATTTTAATTATGGAAGAAAGATATGGAGAGTTTGCTCGTTTAGGAGTACGGGATATTGAAGGTTTTAACCAAAAGGCTAAAGAATTTTCTTTACCGAAAAAACCCTATATTGTTGTGATTATTGATGAATTAGCCGACTTGATGTTGAGAGCACCTGTGGAGATTGAACAAAAGATTACTCGTTTGGCACAAATGTCTAGGGCAGTAGGAATTCATCTGATATTGGCAACCCAAAGGCCATCGGTGGATGTGATTACAGGATTGATAAAAGCTAACTTCCCTTGCCGAATCGCCTTTCAGGTCGCCTCAAAAACCGATTCCCGAACAATTTTAGATATGAATGGTGCCGAGAGTTTATTAGGAAAAGGTGATATGCTCTTTTTGCCGCCAGGTAAAGGGGATCCATTAAGATTACATGGAGCTTTCATTTCTGTAGAAGAAGCTAAACGGATAGTAAATTTATGGACAAAAAGATATTTGGAAGAGTTGCTATCACCCTTTTTTGATAATCCTCAAGAAAAGGCCGAAGAGATTATTAGGAAAGAGGCTTTAGATATTTTGATAAATAAAGAAAAGGCAAGCATTGAGGAGGAAAGAAAAAAAATAGCAAAGATTGTTGGTGAGGAAATATTAGAAAAATTGCTCTCAATTCCTTATCATCAACCATTACCTGAAGAAGAAGTGATTGAAAAGAAAAAAGAAAAAAGGTTGCAAGGGAAATTGCGAGAGTTAGATGAGTTTTTCTTTGAAGCAGCAAAAATTGTTTTCAATGCTCGGGAAGCTTCTGTATCAATGTTACAAAGAAAATTAGATATTGGTTGGGCAAGGGCAGGAAGGATTATTGATCAGTTAGAACAAGCAGGAATTGTCGGGCCTTTTGTTGGTTCAAAATCAAGAAGGGTATTAGTGGAAACGGAAGAAGAATTAAATAAAATTTTAAACTCTCTGCGAAATAATTTAAAATGAGAAGAGAGATAATTGATGAAATAATAAAAAAAATCCTATTAATTGTTCCCACCAAGAGTTTACAAGCAGTTAAAGATTTTATTGATGAATTACCACAAGCAAAAATAACCTTAGAAACTCCAAAAAAGTTTCAGGTTAATGAATTTATTATTAGCTTCTATCAATATCAAGATATTATTACTAATGAAAAATTATTGGAGATTTGGTTTAGTTATCCGGGAGAGCCAATTGGTTATGTTCGGTTAGATCCTGATTGGAAAGAAGGGTTGAAGGAAAAAGAGAAACACCGTTGGGAAATTACTCGTGCTTATGTGCGGCCAAAATTTCGGGGACAAGGTTTTTCTCGCTTATTCTGTGAAGTTGGTATTGAATTGGCAAAAGCTAATAAAGCCTATTCCATTGTTGGTTATCCTCGTCATGTTGGAATGTTGATTACTTTTTTAGATTACGGTTTTAAAACTCAAACAGGTGCCCTTGATGCAACTTTGCATAGAATTTTGCGACAAGGAAGAAGATGGTATTCCCATGATCCTTCACAAAGAAGGCTTTATTATGCTTCGGAATTTCGTCCTTTTATTCAAGAAGGCAGTTTTATAATGGAAAAGGTACTACAGAATAAAAAATGGTGGCAAATTTTTTTAGAAAAGATTTAAAAATTTTTTTGGCACTCCGGACAATGGGGAGCAATAGGAATGGATAAGATTAGGGTATCATAAATTAAAGGTAAAATATTTATTTGAGTAGTATAATATTCTTGAAAAGCTTCTTCCTTATTGATTTCTCTTTCCGAGGCAAAATATTCCCTTTTAAACTCTTTTAAATAGACACAGTAAATTTTTTCGTTGAGATTTAAAGTGAATTCTTTACTACATAAAGCACAAATTAAACTTATTGTATAAATCATATTACCTTCAGCAATTACCTTATCACCAGTTTTAAAAAGATTTAGATTTAGGTTTATTTTTGGTCCAAAACCTAAAAAACAGGCAAGATAAATTAGCATTTTTTTATTTTTAGTATTTTTTAAATCTCCTTTTTCCTCTCCGTAATAAGACAGTACATCTTCAGGTGAAAATTCTATTTCAATCTTATTATTTCCCTCCTTTAAATTACCAGCAGTAAAAATAAATCTTTTATCGATTTTTTTCATTTTATTTCTTTTAATAATTTTTCAATAATGTAATCAGGAGTAATTCCGTCAGCTTCAGCAGCAAAATTTAATACGATTCGGTGTCTTAGTACCAAGGGAGCAATTTCTTTAATATCATCAATTGTTGGTGTTGGCCGACCGTTTAATATTGCCTTTCCTTTTGCTCCTAAAACAAGATATTGAGATGCTCGAACCGAAGCCCCCCAACTCACATAATCTTTAATAATTTTATAACTATTTTCTTGTGGTCTTGTGGCTCTTACTAAATTAACAGCAAAGTCTAAAACCTCTTCGGCTATTGGAACTTTTCTTAAAAGCGCTTGGAGTTCTAATATCTCTTCTCCTGAAAGAATTGGTGAGATATTAGGAGTGTAAGCTGAAGTAGTGGTTTTTACAATCTCTTTTTCTTCCTCTTTTGATGGATAGGTAATATTGATACAAAACATAAATCTATCTAATTGGGCTTCAGGCAAAGGATAGGTTCCTTCCATTTCAATAGGATTTTGAGTAGCTAAAACTAAAAAAGGTTTTGGCAAAGGGTAGGTTTCATTACCAATCGTAACTTTATATTCTTGCATTGCCTGTAATAAAGCAGATTGGGTTTTCGGCGGTGTCCGGTTTATTTCATCAGCCAAAATTATATTAGCAAAAATCGGCCCTTTCACAAACTTAAACTCTCTTTTGCCGGTTATTTTATCTTCCTCAATTATCTCCGTACCAGTAATATCAGAAGGCATTAAATCAGGAGTAAATTGAATCCTTTTGAAAGAGAGATTTAGAACTTGGGATAAGGTATTTACAATCAAAGTTTTAGCAAGTCCTGGCACACCAATAATTAAAGCGTGGCCATTAGCAATTAAAGTAATTAAAATTTTTTCTATAACCTCTTCTTGACCAATAATAACTTTTTTTAATTCCTTTTCTATTGCCCTTTTAGCCTCTCTTAATTTTAAAATTATTTCTTCACTTTCCATAATAAATTTTAAATAACATCGATAATAAAGTCAATTTTAAGGATCATTAATTGTTTACCATTTTGGATAAAAATCAACAATCGTTCCAAAAGTTTCAAAAGTTTTTTAAAGGTAATTAAAATATGCTTTTTAAAACTACTTATTTAGAAATTACAGAATTATTGATTTTTCAAATAGTGTTTATATTATTTAAATATGATAATTTCTTTTATATTTATTTTATCCCTTATCAATTTAGAATACCAAGAGTCTTCAAATGGTTTAATTCCGCCAACCTTAGAAATAGGAAGGTTAGAAATTGAGATGGTTGATATTAATCAGGATGGTAATTTAGATTTAATTTCTATTGGTGACCATGGTTCTCCTTATGTTAATACAGACCAACACGGAATTATGGTTTGGTTTGGCGATGGTAGAGGAAATTGGCAGGTTTATATGAATGGCAATTTTGGTTACGGTGGTATTGCTTATGGTGATGTGAATAATGATGGCTTTTTAGATGTTGGCTATGGAATGCATCATAATTATTCAAGAAATGATTTTGGTGACCAGTTGTTAGAAGTGGCTTTAGGTGATGGCACAGGCAGAAATTGGATTCCTTGGGATGATAGTTTAGCGACCCATGGTCAAGATTGGGGAATGTTTTGTGTTGATTTTGCGGATGTTAATAACGATGGACTTTTAGATATCGGCTCTAATGCTTTTGGTTATGATGATGGAATACATATCTATTTAAATTTAGGTAATGGAGTTTGGCGAAGAGTTTTTGGTTTTATTGGTGGTTATTCGGGCCATGGTTTTGTTTTTGGTGATATTAACAAAGATGGTAATGTTGATTTTGCGGTAGCCCATCAATATGGCAGTGTCTATTTTGGTGACGGAACAGGTAATTTTATTCTAGCCCATAGAAATTTACCCTCTTTGGGGGCTCGTGGTTTTAATAATGTGGCCTTAAATGATGTGGATAATGATGGTGGTATGGATTTAGGTTTTATCAATCCCCAAGGTGGTATTCAGGTTTGGATTTTCAATGAAGAGGGAGATAGTTGGCAAAATTTTTCGGGTAATTTACCTTCCACTGGTTCTTATGAGAGAATTCAACTTTTTGATATGAATCTTGATGGTTTTATTGATGTTATTGCTCAAGGTAATGGAATTTTAAAAATTTATTTAGGCAATGGTAATGGAAATTGGCAAGAGATAATAACAATTAATACTCCTTCTCCAGGAACAGGAAGGGAATTAAAAGTTGGTGGAGATTGTGATCATAATGGTTATCCGGATATTATATTAGTGGCTGGGGAAGGGTCGCCCAATGCTCGTAATCGGGCAAGATTTTTCAAAGAAACTTCAATACCTTCAAATATAAATATCTATCCTGTTTTTCCTAGAGGTTATGAACGATTTCAACCTAATTCAGTAAATTTTATTAAATGGCTTTCAGCAATTCCTAACCATCCCGAAATCCCTTCCTATATAAAAATTCAATTTTCAAGTGATGGTCCTAATGGACCTTTTATAACGGTTGTTGATTCTTTTCCTAATACGGGATTTTTCCAGTGGCGAATACCTAATGTAATAAGAAATAATTGCTATTTAAAACTCACTATTTTCACTCCCAATGATACTGCTTCGGTCATAACACCCCATCCTTTTGCAATTGGTATGGTTAGCGCTTTTAAAGATAGTGAAAATTTTAAAGAGAAAATAAAAGAAAAGATTTTTGATTTAACTGGCAGAGAAATTAAAGGTAAAAAACTTAAAAAGGGTATCTATTTTATTAAAAAGAAGACCAAAATTAAAAAATTGATAATTTTTTAAACAATTTAACCTTTTGCATAAATTTAGCATTAAAAAGATTTTTAGAAGAATTACTTACTTGTTTTTTATCAAAGATAATACTCATAACTTTCCTCGCTAATTTTGTAAGCCTTTTGATTATAATAATAATTATCTAAAAGCAAAAGAATATTTTTTAAGAAACTTTCTACTTACTTTATAATTTTCTTGATTTTATTTAACTTTTAGTTATAATACTTAAAAGGGTCGTTAGCTCAGGCTGGTAGAGCACCTGATTTTTAATCAGGTGGCCGCAGGTTCGAGTCCTGCACGACCCAGTTTTTATTTCCCTTTTTATGCCTAAAATTCTCCTGATTAATTGGCGATGTCCTAGAAACCCTTTAGCAGGGGGAGCAGAAATATATGCTTATGAGATTTTTAAAAGAATTAAAGATAGGGGATATGAAATAACTTATTTGGCAGAAAGATTTCCCGACAGTAAAGAAGAGGAAGAAATCGAGGGAATAAGGATTTTGCGAATTGGTAATAAATGGACTTTTAATTTTTCTGTCTATAGAAACATTAATGAAATTGTTGAGAATAATAATTTTGATTTAGTAATTGATGATTTAAATAAAATTCCTTTTTATTCTCCTTATTTTCTAAAAAATAGAATACCGGTCTTGGCTTTGGTAATGCATCTTTTTCGTAACGTAATATTTTCTGAGACAAATATATTTTTTGGCTCTTATGTTTATCTCACGGAATCTTTGATACCTTTAATTTATAAAAATAACTATTTTGCTTGTTTATCCCAAAGCACAAAAGAGGATTTATTAAAACTTTTTAAAAATAAAAAAGAAATAGAGGAAAAGATTTATATAATTTCACCAGGGATTGATTTTAATAAATACAAGCCTGATTTTTCTAAAAAGAAAGAAAGGATTATCTGTCATGTTGGACGGCTTAAAAAATATAAATCAGTTCATCATCTTATTTATGCGGTTAAAATACTAAAAGAAAAAATTGATAATTTTAAAGTTTTAATTGTTGGTGAAGGAGACGATAAAGAAAGGTTAATGAAATTGGTTAAAAAATTAAATTTATCAAAAATTATTGAATTCACTGGTTATGTTTCGGAAGAAGAAAAGATAAATATTTATCAAACTTCTTTATTTCTTGTTGAGAATTCGATAAAAGAGGGTTGGGGGCTAATTGTACTAGAAGCAAATGCCTGTGGCATACCAGTAATTTCAGCAAACACACCGGGTTTAAAAGAGACAGTAATTGATGGTGAGACGGGTTTTTTCTATTCCTATGGGGATATTAATATGTTGGCAGAAAAGATGAAAATCTTATTAGAAAACGATAGTTTAAGAGAAGAGATGGGTAAAAAAGCGCTAGCTTGGGCAAAAAATTTTACTTGGGAAAAATCAGCTGATTTGATGAAAGAATTGATTGAAAAGGTATTAAATTATGAATCCAGCAATTGAAGTTATTGGTGTAACTAAAAAGTTTAAGAGGAGAACTTCATTATTGAGATATATTTTCAAAAAAGAAAAAAAAGAAAAAATTGCCTTAGATAATGTTAATTTAACAATTAAAGAAGGTGAATTATTTGGTCTTTTAGGCCCTAATGGTGCAGGAAAAACTACTTTGGTAAGATGTATCGCTACTTTATTAATTCCTGATAAGGGAGAAATAAGAATTTTGGGAAAGGATATTTCTAAAAATCCCAATTTTGCTCGTAGAAATATTGGGCTATTGACCAGTGGTGAAAGAACTTTATACTGGAAGTTATCAGCGATTGATAATCTTCGTTTCTTTGCTGCCCTTTACGGTCTTTCAGGAAAGGAAAGGGATAAGAGAATTGATTTTCTTTTAGAACTTTTAGAGTTAAAAGATTTTGCTGATGAACGGGTAGAAAAATATTCCTCAGGAATGAAACAGAAATTATCTTTGGCAAGAGCATTATTACACGACCCTAAAATTTTACTTTTAGACGAACCAACCTTAGGTTTAGACCCAGCTTTTGCTAGGTTTATCAGAAATTTTATTAAAGAAGAATTGATAAAAAAACAAAGGAAAACAATTTTATTAACTACCCATTATATGGATGAGGCAGATGAGCTTTGTGAAGAGATTGCTTTTATTCATAATGGAAAAATTATTGATGTAAAAACTCCAGAAGAGTTTAAAAAATCAATTCCTCATAAAGATGTTTTAGAGATAAGGTTTTTGGGATTTATTGAAAAAGAGGATTTCCAAAAGATTTCGGGTGTTGAAAATTTTACTCTATTTAGCGAAAATGGAATTTGGACCGCCAAGTTTATTTGTAAAGATACCGAAGTGATTTTAAATGATATTTTATCAATATTAAATAGCAAAAAATGTAAAATTTTATCTGTTGTCAATTTAGAACCTACTTTAGAAGATGTTTTTATCTATCACACTGGAAAATCTTTAAAAGAAGATACTACTGAGAAATTATAATTAGCTAAAAACATTATTTACTAAAAGATAGTAAAATCTCTATTTATAGAGTTATATTTCAAATGAAAATGTATTATTTGGTAACCTTTTTGCTAATTGGGAATAGATTACCTATAATAAATGGAAACATTTAACGACCCGGCAAAACATATTTTTGAGCGGATGAATTATGTTCATATTGTTTACGGTAACCGGATGGGCTATTAAAATGTTAGACCCCACCCGAAATAGTTTTTAGAAGAAATAGAATTTTAACGCTCTTTGGCGAGTAATTTGGGCAGAGGCTAAAAGTTGTCTATACGGCTTACCTAAAAGATGTTCTTCCCACTTGGTTAAAAATTCTTACCAACGGTAAAAATATTTTCAGTATTACCTTTTACAGAGAGTAAAGGACCTTTTGGTTGATAAACTAATATGCTGGATAAATCTTTTTTGAAGTTTTTTGATGAATTATAAAATTTTATTAATGGTTCTTTAAATTTTTCTTTGGCTTATACTTTTTTATTAATTTATTGAAATTAGAGATAAAAATTCTTAAAATTTTATATGCGGATAGCTCTATTGGTGGTTATAATTCTTTTAATCCTTTATTTATTATATCAAAAAAAGATTCGTTAATTCTTTTATAATTTCTTCAATAGGGCAGGAACAACTTTTGTTAAATCCTCAACAATTCCGTAATGGCTAACCGAAAAGATGGGAGCATTTGGGTCTTTATTTATCGCAATAATTAAATCAGAATTTTTTATTCCCACAATATGTTGGAAGGCACCAGAAATTCCTAAGGCTAAATATAATTTTGGTTTTATTGTTTTTCCAGAAGAACCTACTTGTCTATCTTTTGTTAACCAACCAGCATCAATTGCCGGTCTTGAACCAGCCAAAACCCCTTTTAATTTTTTTGCCAATTCCTCAACCATTGGCAGATTCTTTTTATCCCTTAAACCGCGACCAATACCAATTACAATTTCGGACTTTGTGATATCAATTTCCCCAGTTTCTTCTTTTTCGTATCCCAAAATTTCAATATTTTTTTCAATATCTATATTCGCCTCTCTTTCAATAATTTCTGATTTTATATCTCTTTTTTCAAATTTGAAACTACCACTTTGAATAGTAACGATGAAAGGTTTTTTATTAAAATCAAGGATATTAATTTTTCCGCAAATTTTACCACCATAAAAATAACGGATGAAGTTTATTTCGTTATTTACTTTTTCGATACCATTAATATCAGTAATAACCGGAGTAGAAAGTTCAATAGCTAAGGAAGATGCTAACTCATAGGCATTACTGGTTTGTCCCAAAACAAATAAATAATTTTCCTTTTCTTTCAGAAAATCTTTAATCACTTTTAGATATAATTCCGGATGGTAATTTTCTAAGAGTTTATTTTTAATTAGATAAATTTTATTTGCTAAATCCTTTAAATTATTAAAAATCTCTCTTTTTTCTTCGGAAGTTAAAATTAGGCAAGATATTTCACCGCCCCTTAAACTTTGCCATTTATAGGCAAAGGCTAAGGCATCATAACTATTATTTAAAATTTCTGAAAAGCGGTGTTCAATAAAAACGATTATCTCTTTCATAAAATTCCCTTCTCTTTTAATATTTTAATTAAATTATCTGCTATTTCCTCTTCACTTCCTTTAAGGAAAAGGGTTTCCCTTTCGCTTTTGGGAATAAAATATTCTTTTAAAGAGATATTTTCTTTTAATTCTAAATTGAGTTCGGATAATTTTATCAATTTAATTTCCTTACTTACTGCTCTCTTGACTGCCAAGATTGAGGCATATCTTAAAGGATAAATCCCTGTTTGAATTGTTAAAAGGCACGGAAGTTTTATTTTTCTTTTCTCTATTAAACCACCTTCCAACTCCCTTTCAATTAGTAAAAAATTATCTTCTTTTTCAACCTTTTTAACCAAAGTAGTAAAAGGAAGGTTTAAATATTTTGCTAAAGCAACATTAGTAATTCCATAGCCCCTATCACTACTTGTGATACCCGTTAAAATTAAATCAAAATTAAGGTTTTTTATCACCAAAGCTAAGATCTGGGCAACTAATAAGGGGTCTTTTATTTCTTTTTCTTCCTCAATTCTGATTCCATAATCAGCACCTTTAGCAAATCCCATTCTTAATATATCTTCACTTTTTTTATCGCCAAAAGTAATTAGAGTAATTTCACCTCCATATTTTTCTTTTAGTACCAAGGCGGTTTCTAAGGCATAATTATCAGATTCATTTATTGTATAAACCAATTTATCTCGAATAATGTCGTTTTTATCAGAAGTTAATTTAATTTCTGATTCAGCAGTTTCTGGACAACTTTTTATACAAACAATAATTTTCATAAAGGATATTATAACATATTTTTAATAAATTTTCAAGAAAATTGAAAAACAAAATAAAAAAGATAAAATATCTTAATGAATCTTATTATTGGTAAATTTCTTAAAAGGTTAAACCGTTTTACCTGTGAATGTCTAATAAATAATAAAAAAATAAAAGCCTATCTACCAAATCCAGGAAGATTATGGGAACTGTTATTACCTAACAAAATTTTATATCTTAAAAAATCGGATAAGAAGAATAAGTTGCCCTATGTAATTTATGGGGTAAGAAAAAATAACCAATTTGTTCTGTTGCATACTGGATATACTAATAAGATTGTTGAAAAACTGATAAAAGAAAAGAGAATAAAGGGTTTAGAGACTTTTCAAATAATTAAAAGAGAGGCAAAAATTAATAACCACCGCATTGATTTTTTATTGAAAAGAAAAGATAAAGAATTTTTTTTAGAAGCAAAATCAGTAACTTTATTTAAGGATAAATTAGCAATGTTTCCTGACGCTCCAACGGAAAGGGGAAAAAGACATCTTTTTCTTTTAAGTAAAAATAGAGGCATAATACTATTTATTATCTATTCTCCAAAGGTTTTATATTTCTTGCCGGATTTTCATACCGATTTTTCTTTTGCCCAAACCCTTTACCAATTAAGGGATAAAATAAAAATTAAAGCGATCAGTGTGAAGATTGATAAAAATTTGAATTTTCAATTTATTAGAAAATTAAAAATTCCTTGGAAAACATTAAAAAAGGAAGGAAAAGATAGGGGAGTTTATTTAATAATAGGGGAGTTAAAAAGAGATAGAAAAATTACTATCTCCCAATTAGGGGAGATAAAATTTAAAAAGGGATTTTATATCTATGTTGGTAAGGCAATGAATAATTTAAGTAAAAGAATTGGAAGACATTTAAGAAAAATTAAGAAAAAGAGATGGCATATTGACTACTTAATAGATTCCTTAAATAATCTTAAACCAATACCAATTAGAACAGCAAAAGATTTAGAGTGTCTTTTAGCAAAAGATATAAAAAAGATTGCCAACTCTTTTATAAAAAATTTTGGTTGTAGTGATTGCCAATGTGATAGCCATCTTTATTATTTCAAAGAAAACCCCTTTACTAAAGAAAAATTTATTGATTTAATTTTAAAGTATCGTCTTTCTTACTTAATTTAATAAAGTGAAGTTAGTTTTGATAAATATTTTTTTCTCATTTCCTGTTAAAATTCTAAATGCTAATTTTCCCTTATTATATATAAACTAACGATAACTTATATAAGAGCCTATACCATCTACTATACTGCCCCCTTCTTTATAGAAAGTAAAACCCCCTTGTCTTATCAATGTAGCATTAAGAAAATATTTAAAGGAATTACTTACTTATTTTTTAACAAAGGAATATATAACTTCCCTAATACCTCCTTTTTCTTAATCAAATTCTTTAAATCTAATACTCTCATTTTCCTTAGTAATTTGTAAGTCCTTTTTGGTAGTAATATCGGAATATTAGATTTTGGTAATTCCAGCCGAAAGCAAAGGAATATTTCCTTATCTTATTAGCCATAAACTTCTCCTTCTATATATATAACGAAAAAAGAGCCCTAAAGGTTAGCACTTTTTTTATAAAATTGAAATAATTAGCTACTACTCTGCCTTTCTCTTTGGATAAAAACATAGATATTTTTTTTAACTTTTTAATTTCCCTTATTTTTAGGAGCACCATTATTTTAAAAAACTTAAAATGCCTTTTTAAACATAATAACCATGTTTTAACACATTTATTTTATTGACTTTTTGTTAGTTTTTATTATACTAACAATATGGATAAAAAATTGTTTGAGATTTTAAAAAGTTTTGGGTTAACCAGTAAGGGGCGCTGGTTAACTTTAAAAATATTTGTTCTTAATTTAAGTAAAAGGAGGTGTAAAATGAAAAAATTATTTGTATTATCATTGTTATTTTTTCTTGCCTGTGTTTACCTTGATAATGTAATCCAACCAAATTCGGTCTACATCGGTGATTATTTTACAATTACAATCAACGGTAATTTTAATCATCCGCAAAATCTTTCATTTAGAGCTTGGTTGGCAATGATGCTGCCTCTTGGTGTGAGGGTAGACAGTATTAGATATACTACCAGCAATGGTTATACTGAACTTTTAACAGATACTAGCTCAGTGGTGAATAATATTGCGAACAGCAATTTTCCACCTGATTCAAATATGATATGGTGGGGTTATCAAACCCAACCTTATGCTGCAATGGGTAGTGGAACTTATGTCGCTACTGTTTATCTTTATGTGATGTCTACAGCAATCCCCAATACTTACCTAATTGATTACCGCACCGGCAGTTCTTATCATAATCATTTATTGTTAGATAGCATCTTAGATCAGCCATTAACTATAAATGCTGCTTATGATGTAGGCGTGAAACAGATTGTAGCACCTGCTGGTAATGTTCCTCGTCAACCAATTGCACCAACAATGATAGTTAAAAACTATGGTAGATTTAATGCTTTAAGTTTTATAACCTATTTTCGTATTCTTAATGAAGCTGGTTCAATAGTTTATAACCAAGCAAAAACTGTTGCTTTTTTACGTTCCGAAAGAGAAACAACTTTAACTTATTCAACTTGGACCCCGGAGACAGTGGGTAACTATCAGGCAGTTGGTATTATCTATTGGGGAGCAGACCAAAACAGGCGAAATGATACATTAAGACAAAACTTCTCTGTTTACTGGAAGGATGTTGGTATTTCCCAAATTATTCAACCAATCGGTTCTTATACACCTGGAACAAAACTATTACCAAAGTGCAAAGTAAAAAATTATGGAACCTTAGAAGAATTTAATGTTCCTGTTAAATGTTCTATTCCTACTGAGAACTATTTTGATGAAGTCATAATTTCTTATTTATCCCCTGGTAGTGAAGTAGAAGTTACTTTTACAGATACTCTTACTGTAAATCCTGGTTCCCACACCGTCTTCTTCAAAACAACAACTTCCGGTGATTTAGACCCAACAAACGATGTTGCTCAAGGTGTTTATAGTGGCGGTATTTTGGATGTTGGTGCAACAGCAATTATTAGTCCATCAGTTGGGGCAACAGTTCAAAAGGATACTGCTAAGAAACCAGTTTCTGGTAAAGTAAAGAACTTTGGTGAAGTCGCAGCAACCTTTAAGACCTTCTTCAGAATTTATAAAGGCGCTGACTTACTTTATATTGATTCTCTTCTAACAACAAATTTAGCACCTAATCAAGAGGTAACCTTAACCTTTACACCTTATGCTTGGGCAGCAGATACGGGTGAATTTAGAGTGGTGATGAGAACTCTCTTAGTTGGTGATATGAATTCGGCAAATGATTCAATTACTGGCACCTTTAGAGTTATCTTAACACCTCCTGGTTGGCATAGGAAAGCAGATGTCTCTGGTGCTGCAAAACCGGTGAAGAGTGGTGGTGCCTTAGTTGCTGTTGGCGACAAAGTCTATGCTTTAGTTGGTAATAATACAAGAGACTTGATGGTTTATG
Source organism: Caldifarciminota bacterium (assembly GCA_025060715.1). Lineage (GTDB taxonomy): Bacteria > Hydrothermota > Tepidihabitantia > Tepidihabitantales > DTDR01 > DTDR01. The sequence goes on from JANXBG010000021.1 coordinate 22,888, forward strand.
ATGTTGGTGCTAATACTTGGACAAAGAAGAGCGAAGTGCCACTTCTTTCTGCTACTGGTAAGAAGAAGAATGTGAAGAAGGGTGGTGCTATCTGTGCTGATCATAGAGGTTGGATCTATGTGATAAAGGGTGGCAATACCAAGGAGTTCTGGCGTTATAAGCCCGAAAAAGATTCCTGGAAAGAGTTTACAGTTCCTTTTGAGAAAGGAATTAAGGGTGGTTCAATGACTTTTGATGGTAGCAGATATATTTACCTAATCTCTGGTTCTAATAATAATCAATGGATAAGGTTTGATGTGACAAGAGATACCTTTGAGGCTTGCAATCCTGCTTCCTTACCGGCTGATAAATGGAAGACCGGTTCTTGGATTGTTTATGTTCCTGGTAATACGCCTAAGGTATATGCTTTAAGGGTTGGTGGCAAGACCAATGAGTTTTATGCTATCCCGATTGATGGCACACCAGCACCAAAACCTGAGATGCCGTTAATTGGTTCCACTGGTAAGAGGAAGAAGGCAAAGGAAGGAAGTGCTGGTGCTTATAATCCTACTGATAAGAAGATTTATGCGTTAAAAGGTGGCAATACTTTAGAATTCTTCTCCTTCAATACTGCTACTGATTCTTGGAAGATACTTGAAGATGTTGGAAAACCTACTGGAACACCGGGAAAGAGAGTGAAGGGTGGTGGTGCCTTAACATATTCAGGTGCTGCTGGTGGTCTTTATGCCTTTGTTGGTAGCGGAACTAATGAGTTCTGGTTCTATATGCCTGGTGGCGGAACCTTCTTGGCAAGTGTAAAACCTTCTGGCGGTGCTATCCAAGCTGAGACAAAGAACTTAAAGAACTTCACATTACAAATAATCCCGACAAAAGATTACCTCAAAGTCTCTTACACATTACCAATTAATATTAAGGCATCCTTAAAGATTTACAATGCTCTTGGTGAACTTGTTTATACTGCCACTTCGGATAGAGGCTACTTTGTGATTGATAAAAAGAAGTTTGCTTGTGGTATTTACATTATGAAATTCAATGCCAACGAGTATAAGGTAAATAAAAAATTAATAATCCATTAAGTTGACTAGGTTTCTTAAAAGGAGAGGGCGGAAATTTTCCTTTCCGCCCTGTTTATTGACTTTTTGTTAGTTTATTATATACTAACAATATGGATAAAAAATTGTTTGAGATTTTAAAAAGTTTTGGGTTAACAAATTATGAGACAGAGGTTTATGGTGCTTTGTTAAAAGTTGATAAGGCAAAGGTGTCGGATTTGGCAGAAATGGTGAATGTGCCCAGGCCACAAATTTATCTTATTTTGAAGAGATTGATTGATTTAGGATTATGCGCCGAGAAAAAAGGAAAGATAAAATATTATTCTTGTCTTCCGCCACAAATTGGCTTTCAGAAACTTTTAGAAAAAGAAGAGGCAGAATTGAAAAAGAAATTTTCTTTAATAAAGGAGTTAGAAAAGATTTACAAAAAAAGGGAAAATAATGTTAAATCTTTTGGGTTTGTTGAAGTGATAAAAGGAGAATCAGGAAGAGAATACTTAACATCTCTTTTAAGAAAGGCTCAACAGGAAGTATTAGTTTTTTGTAAATATATTCTTAAAAAGACAAAAGAAAGATTAGAAAAATCTTATAATATGGAAATGGAAGCGCTAAAAAATAAAGTTAAGGTCCGTTGTCTTTACGAAAGAAGTTTTTTTAATGACCCGGATGTTTTTCCTTATATTAAAAAATTAATAAAGAATGGTGAAGAGGCAAGAGTTATTGATTATTTGCCAATGAATTTAACAATAATTGATAATAAGAATGCTACATTCTCTCTATTGGGAGAGGATGAAGAAGATGTGGTTATCTTTCTTTTTACCCATCCGGCTTTATTAGAATTAATGAAAGCCGGATTTGAATATTATTGGCAAAAAGGTAAAAAAGTTGATTTAAAAAGGGAGGAAAAATGAACATATTTTTAACCTTTTTATTTTTAATTAATTTAAACATTGATTTTAATCGCGGTCTTTTAACTGAAAAACCGGTTTCTTCTTTTCCAATAATGATAAATCCTTGTTTTTCTTCTTTTTCGTTATCAATCAATAAAAAACTTTTTAATTATCAAAGAAGAGAATCCCTTAATCTTACTCTTCAAGGTGAATATAATCTTGCCGGTGGTTATGTGAATATGAGCGGTTGGCAGGTGAAACCTTATCAAAATCATATTCTCTTCTCTTCGGGTGGTGGTTTTTATGTTTTTTCTTGTCAAGAAAGTTTAGTAAAAGTGGCGGAGATTTCTGGCCCGGGTTATATCTTTGATTTTGAGATTAAGGATACCTTAATCTATTGCGCCAGTGCTGATATGGGTTTAGTAATTTTTAATTTTAGTAATATTAGCCAAGCCCGATGGATTAAAAACCTTTATCTTCCTTTTGAGGACCCAACTTCTAATCCCCAATATGGTTGGGGAGCAACAGGTATTGCCTTAAAAGATAGTTTTGCTTTTATTACCACGCGGGTTGGTGGTCTTTATGTGGTTAATATTAGTGACCCATTAAACCCCAGAATTGTTGCTAATGAAAGGTCTTTTAGTTGGTTAATGGATATTATCATTAAAGATACCTTTGCTTATGTTACTAATTACGATGGAAGAGATACGGCTGGTTTTATTGTTTATAATATTAAAAATCCATTAACCCCCACAATTGTTGCTTATGCTGGTGGTGGAGTGCAAAGAGGAATGAGATTTTGTATTAAAGATACCTTAGCCTATGTTGGTGCCCGATATTATGGTTTTTATATTATCAATATTGCTAATCCAAGAAATCCAAGATTAATAGCTAATCCCAGAGATTTATTAGAAGTTCAAAATGTGAATGTGATAAATTTTGGTGATACGGTTTATGCTTTCGTAAATGATATTCGGGGATTAGGAATCTATAATGTTTCTGACCCATTAAATCCTGCCTTAGTAACGCAAGTAAATGTTCGTTCTACGGCTACTTATATTGATTTAAGTAGACGAAGGCTTTATAATCAGGCATTAACAGGGGCAGTTCTTTATGATATAACCTATCCTTATAGTCCACAACTTGTTAATTATTATGTCTATTTAGGAAATCCCTATTATTTAACAGTTCATAATAATATTGCTTATCTTTATGATAGTTATGGTTGTTTAAGGGTTTTAGATATTTCCCAATCAAATAAAATTAGAGAGATTACTTATTATGATAAATATTTAGAATCCATACCTTCTGGAACTTGGGTTGCTGATATTGGGGGTATGTTTTATCAAAATAATTATATCTATTTAATTATCCGCGGTTTTCCTTGGTTCTGTTATTTAGCAATTGTTGATGTCTCTAATCCAAATCGTCCTGAATGGGTAGGCACAAGGATATGGCGAGGTTATGCTGGTGGTAATCAATTTTATGTAGAAGATACCTTGGCTTTTGTTCCTTTGGCATTAACTGGTCAGACTTATTTGAAAATCTTAAATGTAAGAAATCCAAGGCGGATAATAGAAGTAGGTAATTATTATTGGGATAGACATCCCACATTAGAAATTTCTAAATATGATTCTCTATTACTGATGGCCGGCGGTTGGAGTGATTATCCTCAACCTACCTATTATGATTTAGGGATTTTGAATATCAGGGATTTACAAAATCCCATTCTAATAACGGAGTTTACTACTCCTGGACAATGTCGGGGAGTGGATAAATTTGGTTATGTGCCGATAATTACTGTTGGCGATTATATGGCAGGAGTTCATACTATTAATATCGTAAACCCATCCTCGCCCCAGATTATCGGCACAGTTGATTTTGAAGGTTATGTGGAGGATGTTCGGATTGGCAGAGAAGCAATCTTCTGTGGCAGTGATAACCTTTTTAATGTCCTCAAAACAGATGCGGGCCAAAATTTAAGATTATATGGTTATTATGACTTAAAGGCGAAATTTGGTTATGGTGGAATTGTGACCGATGTTTGGTCAAAGGAGGATGAATATGGTTATTGTGCTACCTATGGTGGTTTCTTTATCTTTTATACCGGTTTAGTTGGCATTGAAGAGAAATTTTCTAAGGAAAATAAATTGCGGATAAATAAATCGGGTATCTACTCTATTACAATTTCTGATATTAGCGGAAGGGTAATATTGAAAGAGAAAAGGAATCTAAAAAATGGTGAATTACTTTCTATTCCTAAATTGAATAAAGGAGTTTATTTCTTAAAGATAGAAGGTAAAGAGCAAGTAAACAGAAAGATAGTGATAATGAATTGAAATTAAAAGGAAAGCGGGAAGTCTTTTTGGCTTCCCGCTTATTATAATTTTAAATAAGATGGTGAAATTATTAATATTATTATTTATTTTTTTAAAAATTTTTTCTCAACAGATAAGATTTCGGGATGTAGCAAGGGAATTGGGGATAAATGTTTCTGGCGGATTGGGAGCTTGTTGTGCCTTTTTTGATTATAATAATGATAATTATTTAGATATTCTTTTTAACCCGGGTGAAAGAATTTATCTATTTAGAAATAATGGAGGAGTAAATTTTACTAATATTACTGATTCAGCAGGTTTAAATAATTATGAGTTTAGAAATTTAGTGATTGGTGATTATAATAATGACGGTTATTTAGATATTTTAGCCAATTCTCACGGAAGTGATTGTTATCTTTTTAGAAATAATGGCAATAACACTTTTACCGAAGTTTCTGCTTCTTTGGGATTAACCTCTGGCGGTTATCGTTCACTATTTTTAGATTATAACCGGGATGGTTATTTAGATGTATTAATAATTAGAGAAGAGGCAAGCTATCTTTATCAACAAGAAAATGGCATTTTTCAAATAGTCCATAATTTTATTAATGGTAATACCGGAACTGTTTTTGATTATAATAATGACCTTTATCCCGACATTTATATTGGTAGAAATGGTGAGAATAAATTATATAAAAATGTGAATGGTGATACTTTTTTGGATGTCACAAGTATTGCCGGCGTTGGTAATACTGGTGAGACACAAGGTGTTGTTTCTGGGGATTTTGATAACCAAAGAAAGATTCGTCAATATTTAGAACATATGAACTGGATAGACTTTTCACTCAATATAGATAAAGACTTTAGTATGATGAAAACTGGTCGAGGAATGGAGCACTATCACAATGCTTTGATTA
>JANXBG010000022.1 GCA_025060715.1 Caldifarciminota bacterium
CCTTAATTCCTGGTAAATGGGAATAAAAAATAAAGAGATTATCTTTATTATTATCACCGGCTTTTCCGGAATTGTTGCCCAATTACTTTTGATAAGAGAAATGTTTATTATCTATTACGGTAATGAATTTACCTTAGGAATAATTTTAGCAAACTGGCTTATCTTAGAAGCCTTAGGAAGTTTTTATCTTGGTAGAAAGATAAAAAATTATAATCTTTTAATAACTTTTTTTATTATCTCCCTTCCCCTCTCTTTAATTATTTTAAGGAATTTAAAAAATATTTTATCGCTACCTTTTGGTCAGACAATTCCTATCCATTTAATTTTTTTCTCTTCTTTATTTGTCCTCTTTCCGGTAAGTATTACCCACGGAGCTCTGTTCACCTCTTTTGCCCAATATTTAAGTTTTTATCATAAGAAAGGTATTGCCCTAACTTATATCTATGAAACCTTCGGAACTATCTTAGGTGGTCTTATCTTTACTTTCTTCTTAATCAAATACTTTAAATCTTTTTCCATTATTGCCCTAATCATTTTTCTAAATCTTTTAATCCTTATCTTTAATTATAAAAAAAGGCAAATATTTTTTTTTCTTTTAATCCCTTATTTTCTATTTCTTTATTTTTTAGAAAAGATTGAAAAGAAAACAATTGAAAACCAATGGCAAAATCGGGAAGTAGTCTATTATCATAATTCCCTTTATGGTAACATTACTATTTTAAAAGACGAGGAACAATATACCCTTTTTCATAATGGCATTCCGATTATTGTAACTCCAACCCCCTTTATTGCCTCTTCTCAAGATTTTATCCATCTCCCTCTTTTATTATATCTTTCCGAAAATAAAAGAGAAGATTTAAAAATCCTTTTTTTAAGTGGTGGAATTGGTGGCAATATTTATGAACTTTTACGTTATAAAAATATTAATATTGACTATTTGGAAATTGACCCAGAGATTTTTAAGGCTTTAAAGAAATTTAAAACCGCTTTAACCGAGAAAGAATTAAATAGTCAACAATTAAAGATTTATCATCTTGATGCCCGTTATTTTTTAAGAAAATATAATAAAGAGTATGATTTAATCTACTTAGGAATAAAAGAGCTTCCTGACCTACAAATAACCCGTCTTTTTACTTGGGAATTTTTCTCTCTTTTAAAAAAGCGATTAAAAGAAAAAGGGTTTTTTATTTTTTCTTTACCCGGCTCTTTAACCTATCTACCAATAGAGTTAAAATTATTAACCAAAACTTTGATAAATACCTTAAAAAAAGTCTTTTTTAATGTTTTAATAATTCCTGGAGAAGAAAATATTTTTATTGCTACTGATAATAAAAATATCACCCAAGAGAGGCTTCCTTTTTTAATAAAAACTTCTTTAAAATATTTAGAAAATAAGGAATCTTTGATTATTAATGAAAACTATTTAAACCTTCGCCTTTCTCCAAGGTATTTTGATTTTTTTAACTCCCAACTTAAAAATGTGAAAGGTAAAATAAACTCTGATTTCTCACCTATTGGTCTTTATTATTTCCTCTCTTATTTCAATTCCCATTTCTCTTCTCTTTTTCAAAAACTCTTTCTTTTCTTTGAGAAAATAAATTTATCTTTTATTATTCTTTTTGTTATTATTCTCGCTTTCTTCTTTAACCTTTTTAAAAGAAATAAAAAAAGAACAATTGCTTTTATAATCTTTTCAACAGGTTTTTACAGCTTAATCTTTTCTCTTTTTATCTCCTTTTCTTTTCAAATTGTTTATGGTTATCTTTATTATCAAATTGGACTTTTGACCAGTGCCTTTATGACAGGAATTGTCTTGGGAAGCTTTTTTACCAAAAATAAGAACAATTCTTATTTTTATTTAATTCTTTTTGAAATTTTTATAATCCTTTTTGCTCTTTTCTTTATCTTCCAATTAAAAACAATTTATAATTTCCCACCCTTTTTATTTATTTTTCTTGCCTTTCTTTGCGGCTTTCTCTGTGGTGGAGAGTTTCCTTTAGCAGCTAATTTTTATAAAGAAGAGGATAAAGGAAAAATAGCCGGCACTTTATATAGTGCTGACCTACTGGGTGGTTTTTTAGGCGGTATTTTAGGAAGCAGTTTTCTAATCCCCCTCTTTGGTAGTTATCAAACATTAATTATCCTCACCCTTTTAAAACTCCTAAGCCTCTTTTTCCTTTTTATAATCAAATAAATTTTCTATTTTATTAAGAAGTTTTTGAAAGTCACAAGGTTTCTCTAAAAAATCTTTTATGCCCATTTTATTCAACTCTTCTCTTCTTTTCTCATCAACAAAGGCAGAAAGAAAAATAACTTTTATATCCTTTTTTATCTCTCTCATTTTTTTAAATGTTTCTATTCCGTCCATCCCGGGCATCACAATATCCATAATCACTAAATCAAAATTATCTTCTTTAAGTCTATCTAATGCCCAAAATCCATCTTCTACATATTCTACTTCATATCCTTTCAATTCCAATAATTCCTTTATGGTATTGCCCAAATCAAAATTATCATCAATTAAAAGAATTTTTATCATCCCTTTAATAAAGTAATTAAAACATCCGTTCCTTTTCCTTCTTGGGAAAAAATTTTTATTTCACCCTTATTCAATTCTAAAAGATATTTTACTAAACTTAAACCAAAACCCATACCTTTCTCTTTAGTAGTATAAAAAGGTTCAAAAATCTTTTTTAATTCTCTCTTTTTAATTCCACAGCCATTATCCGAAAATATTAATTTCAACCTATTATTCTCTTCTTTGTAAGAAATTTTTATTAAACCCTTTTCCTTTATACTTTCTATACTATTTTTAATAATGTTCTTAAAGATATATTTTAATTGAGTTTTATTCCCTAGAACTTTTATATTATTTAAAGAATTCTCTATTTTAATATAAGAAGGAATATTTATTTCGGTTATTATCTCACTGATTAAATCCTTCACATCTATCATCTCTTTCTCTCCTTCTTCTCCTTTGGAAATTTTTAAAAAAGTATCAACTGTTTGAGCAATTTGTTCTACTCCTTTTTCCATCATTTCTAAATAGGTTTTCTTTTTATTCTCATCTTTTATCTCTTTTAAAAGATAAAAACAATTTTTTATTGTTGCCAAAGGGTTCCTCAATTCGTGGACAATAAAACCAATTATCTTTCCTAAAAAGACAAGTTGTTTTTCTTTTTCTTCTTTTATCTTTCTTTTAACCTCCTTAGTAGACAAATAGATTAAAGCATACAAAGAGCCAATAATCAAAAACCAAACGGGAGAAATATATTTAGTCAATTTTTTATAAATCCTTTCTTCCGATGAGGGGAGTATTTTTAAAACAGCAACTGGTTTATCTTGATAATCAGTTAAAAAAACAAGTTTCTCTTTATTTTCATCAAAATTAACAATCTCAAAATCTTCTTTTATTTCTATCTTTACTTCTTTTAATTTCTTTTTATCCAAAATTTTACCAATAAAAATAAAGCCAGCATATTCACCTTCTTGAAGTGCATCTTCACTTCGATTAATTAAAGAGGCAGCAACATTTAAAATTATATCTTTATTAAGTTTTAAAAAAAATGAAAGATTCTTTCTTTTTTTGATTTCGGGAATAATCTTTTCACAGTCAAAAAGAAGGGGATGGGTTTGATAAAAGAGATTTCCTTCCTTATCAAAAATGTAACTGAAATCTAATTTGACAACCGGTAGCCAATTATCCAAATTTTCTTTAAACCACCTTTCATTTAATCTTCCATTCTTTATCTGCCAAAAGAGTTCCGACCAAACGCCCAATTCTAAAACCTGATGCCTTAAGACCTCTTTTTGATTATCAAAATATTCTTTCAATCTTTTTTTACTATAAGCTAATTCAATCTTTTCTAAATCTTTGGTTGCTTTTAAAATGCTTGAAATACTTATTATAAAAAATAAAATAGTTAAAAAAATTAATAAATAAAGAAAAATACTTAATTTTTCTGAAAATTTTATACCCCTTCCCCCCATTTCCCCTCTTTAGTTATATAATTATAACCAAAAATTTTTATTTTGTCAATAAAAAGAAGGTTATTTATCCAATTTCTAATTATTTGATTTTAAAATTTTTTAGGTTATAAATTATTTATGAAAAGAATTTTTTTAATTTTTCTAATCATAATTTCGCTCTCTTTACCATTAATTTATCTTTCTCAGAATAAAGAACTCTTTTTAGTCTATGATGATAGTTATATCACTTTAACCTTTGCTAAAAATTTTTTTAAATATAAAGGGTTGACTTTTGATGGTAAATATTATAATGAAGGAGCAACTTCACCACTTCACATCTTTTTAATTGCTTTTTTAGACTTATTTTTTCATAATCTACCTTTATCAAACATTCTTCTCGGTATATTCTCTTATTTTCTTTTAATCTTTTTAACTTATAAGTATTATAAATTAATCTTTGATGAAAAGATTGCCCTAATCTCTTCTTTTTTAACTGCTACTACCGGTTTAATTATCTTTGATGCCTTATCGGGTTTAGAAACAATCCTTTTTATTGATTTTATCCTTTTAACTCTTTATTTCTTTGAGAAAAAAAGTTTTCTTTTTGGCATTTTTTTAGCCTTAACAATTTATACCCGACCTGACGGTATATTTTTAGGAATTGCCCTTTTTGTCTACTTTATTTTAAAGAGAAGTAAAATAAAAGAATTTTTTCCTTTTATTATTTCTTTCTTAATCCTTCTTCCCTTTTTTATTAACAATTACAAAAATACCAATTCTTTTCTTCCCCAAACAGGAATTGTTAAGGCCCATTTCTTTGATGAAATAAATCTGCCAATTAGGACAAAACTCCAATTTTTCTTTGATGGCTTAAAACTTTTCTATTACCAACTTTTATATCCCTTTAGTTTTCTCTTTTTTATCTTCCTTCCTTTTGCTAAAAGGTTGTATGAAAAATATTATCACCTTATTTTTATTTTCTTTTTTTATTTAAGTTATCTTATTTTATTTCCTGGCTCCACTGGTCATTATTGGTGTCGCTATCAACATATCTTTTATCCCTTTGTAATTGGTGTTATCAGTTTGGGAATAAAAAATTTTTCCAAGAAAAGAAAGATATTTTATTTTCTATTATTTTTAATTATCCTTAATCAATTTCTATCAATAATTGATAACTATCACCGATATAATAATTCTCTCTTAGCCACCAAAGAGGTTTTATACGATATGTCAAATTATTTTAAAGAGAAAACCGATAAGAATTCAGTTATTGCCACCCATGATGTCGGTGCTTTAAAATATTTTTCTGAAAGGGAAATCTTAGATTTAGTTGGCTTAACCAATCCGGAAATGAGAAGATTTTATAAAAATATAAGAAGAAATGAAAGGGATATAAAAGATTATGTAATAAAAAATGCAAACTACTTAGTAATGTTTGATTTCTTCAAAATCTTTTTAAACTTCTCACCAAAAGATGATACCAATTTTATCTATTTAGGAAGAACAAAATCCCTTTTTGGTTTAAATCAATTTTATGAAATCTACGGGATTTTGAAATAAAGAAAAATTAAATTATTATCAATTTTTTAATATACAACTTTTGTTGGGCAATTACTTTAAGAAAATAAATACCACTTTTTATTCCTTTGAGAGAAATCTTATACCCTTTGTCCTCTTTAATCAATTTTCCATTAACATCATAAATTTCAATCTTTTCTACATAATTTGGCAAAATAAGATATTGCTGTTTTAATTTATTAATTTTAAATCTTGTATCAAAAGAAAAAGGTTGTTTAAAGTTTTCATTTATTCCCTCTGTTCCCCGATATTTAATTGTCAACCCATCATAGTCACTCAAATCATATCTCCTAGAAGTTCCTGTAACAATAATATTATTTTCTCTATCAATAATTAAATCACCAATCTCATCATTTTTATCGTTATTATCATACCGGGTTGTCCATATTGTCTCACCCTCAGAATTAAATTTTATTAAAAGATAATCAAAAGTATCAATCTTTCCAACACCTCCCGCAGCATAAATGTTTCCTGTTTCATCTATTTCTATGTCCATAATGTAATCAAAAGAAGTAAAATCAAGTCTCTTTGACCACATTGTGTCACCAGTGGCAGTAAATTTTAGAAGTAATATATCATAATTATCATAATTATTTCTCCTACCCAATTCATAACCACCAACAATAATATTTCCAAATTGGTCCAAAGCTAATCCAGCTGCCCAATAATCACACCTATTCCTACCAATATATTTTTTTATCCACATTGGATGGCCATTTAGATTAAACTTCACTATAAATATTCTCCAATTTAAAGAATTGGCAGTAGTATCCAGCACATCTCCGAGAATTAAGAAAGAACTATCTGGCAAAGGGAGTATCCTATAAAACCAAGATGCCCAATCATAAAATCTATACCATAACAAATTTCCATTAGCATCGTATTTAAATAGAGAAGCAACACTCTGACCGCCACCAGCATACCAATAACTACCTCCGCAAAGAAGAATATTATTATTTTCATCAATAAAAAGGTCAAAAAAACTAGAAAGATCTCCTGAACGAAAATCTCTTCTCCATATAAGATTACCTTCTGGTGAAAATTTGGCAACTAAATATTGAGCTTCAATCGTATCGTCACCGCTCACACCACCAATAATTATATTCCCTTCTCTATCCATACCTATACAAATTGCACTCTCACTTTGACCGCTATCATACTCTCTTGTCCAAATAAGTTCGCCATTGGGTGTATATTTAATAAATAAAATATTCCATTTTCTTCTCATACCTCTCCATATACCACCAGTAATAAGGATATTATCTTGATTATCAAAACAGATAGCAGAAAGCGCTTCTTTTGCTCCTTGGTCAAAAATTCTTACCCATAAAGTTTCGTAAGAAAAAAGAATAATAGGAATAAAAAATATAAAATAAATTTTTTTCATTTTATTAATTTAATTATAAAAGGCACTTGGTAAAAACCGGGTGCCTCACCTTTAAAGCTAACCTTACCAGATTGCTTCAGCATAAGAACGATAAATAGGATTGCGCCTTGAGTTAAACCAATGTGCTCCATATTGCTCCCACCGATACATATAATCCGATGGGTATATACAAGTATAAATCCATTTAGTATGATATCCCCAAGTTTCCCAAAAATGATAAGAAACTCTCTCTCGTGGACCCGGACGGTCAAGTCGTTGACGCATAGTTGTTGCTTCAAGACCTAAAAATCCAGGCCACCAAGAACGTGAAGTTCTAGAACCACATTCCACATATTTATCCCAATTTCTATAACCACAATATATCCAAGAAGAATATCCACCATCGGTATGTTCATGTTCATCCTTTACCTGAGCATCGGCCTCAGATTCTGATGGGGTTCGGTAACCTTTATTATGAAGCTCTTCAACAGTTACTTGCTTAAACTCATCTCCTGGCGATGTCGGTTTATCACTCCATATTTCAACTATAATTGCAAATGGATTTCCATTCTCATCAGTAGATTCATAAAGATAATAGTAAATATTCTCGGCATTTGACGATTGACTAAAAATAATTAAAGGCAAGAAAATTAAACAAAATAATTTAATTAAATACTTCTTTATGTTTCCTCCTTTTTATACTTTTTAAAAAATAATTTCAATATCTCCATTATTAGCATCCCTACATATATAAATATAGGCTTTTTTTTCATGTCAAGGGAAATTTTTAATTATTTGATTTTGTTTTTAGCAAAAAATAGTCTTGGTTTAAATCAGTGTTATGAAGATTATAGGATTTTAAAATAATATTATATTAGTAAGATAGAAACATCTTCATTTTACCTTATTTAATCACCGAGTTATTAGGGAAGTCTTAATTCAGAATAAAAAGTTTCCTCAAAGTTTTCTAAAAGTGCTGATATTACTACTCCATCTTCCGTTGCTCTTAAAATATAATAATTTACTTTTTCTTTTTTAATCTGAATTGGAAGAAGAATTTTTCTTTTATCCTTTCTTTTAAGATTTATTTTATATATAACTGGTTGCTCCTCTTCATTAATAAGGGCATAACAGAATTCATTCCATATAAGAAAATCAACAATACGACGTTTAAAATTATTTTTAAATGCTTCTACTAAATAATCCACTGGGTCTTTTAAATAGGAAATAGTAGGAGTAATAATGGGAAAGTTTTCAAATAATATGATTGAATCAAGTAAATTAAAGTTTTGATTATAAATATAGATTTTTCCTGAATATCTATCGGTTGTATAATAGTAGGGATAATAAAACTTTACAAGTCCATCAGAAAGAAAATAGCCCATTTTTAATTTTTCAAATTGTTTATTTAGACTGCCCAAAAAACGAATAAATTTACCTTCAAAATTATAAACCGCAAACTGATATAAATGCTCCTTATAAAATTCATCAGTAAAGGGGTTTTCATAAGGAGATATTTTTGATTCCTCTAACATTTCGCTTCCCATTGGCCAACCTTTGCTAAATGGAGCAAATATTAATTCAGTTTGAGGGATAATTGAGGCATCAGTATGCCTAATTAGATAAGAAATCTTTTCAAGAGAAGGCTGTTGAAATTGGATACATTTTAATACTTTGTTAGAAAAAATTTCTTTTTTAATAAAACAACGGACATTATAATAACCAATATTTGGCTCTCCTTCACTTGTATCAACCTGAATTTTAGGCAAAGAAGCAGCCACCAAAATAGTTGTATCATCCAAAAATTGACAGTTAAAATACATCGGATTGAAGAGATTCATATTTTTTAACATAATATAAATATTATCAGAAACATTAACAAACATTCTCTCTTCTGTTGAGTCGGGATAAAGAAGATTTAGTAGTTTCCCCGTCTTTAAATCAAAGATGTAAATCCTGTATGAGAGATTATCACATAAAGCAAGATAGTTTTCCGAAGGGCTAACATTTATATAAAAAGTTTTAGAAATTGGATATTCTTCAGTATCATAAAGTTTTAATTTTTTTATAAATATTGGTTTATACTTTTCACCTTTTATTCTTGCTTTTATTAGCCGAGATATTTTTCTTTTAATTTTTGGCTTTGATAAGTCAGCAATAAATGCTGAAACAGTAGATGAATCAATTTTTCCCATCAGGGAAAGGGAAGAAAGTAATTCACCCTCAGAAAAAGAAAATTTAGTAACAAAAGGAACTTCCAAGATACCTGCCGAAAAGTGAAAGAATTTTAAAAATTCTTCATTTACTATCCTTTGATAGTCTGCTTCAAATCTTCTTCTTTGAAGGTATTTTTCTGTAGCCCGTTTTTTGTTAGATACCGCAAGAAGAATTATATCATTTTTTATACCTTGATTACGTAAATGAGAAATAAATGGATTAATTCCCACTTCAATTCTCGCAGCAGTCATAGGCGGCACTATAAAGATATAAATAGTGTCTGATTTATAAGGGATATCCAACTTTTTTAGAAATTGGTTGATTAATTTATTAGTTCCTTCAATCTGATACATTCTATGAATTTGCCTCTCCCACTCTAATTGAGCAAATAAAAAAGAAGTTAAAAAAATAGATAGAAAAAATTTTTCTTTTTTATTATTTATACTTTTAAAAAATAATTTCAATATCTCCATTAGCATCCCTACATATATACATATATAAATATAGGTCTTTTTTTCATGTCAAGGGAAATTTTATTTAAAAATTGGTAAAAATTTATACCAGAAAGTGATATAGTTATTTGGCTATTTTTACTTCGCAATAAAAAGTCTCATAAGGATTTTCTAAAAGAGCAATAATAACAACATCTTTATTTCTTTTGTCTAAAAGATAATAATTTATCTTCTCTTTCTTTAATTGTGTAGGAAGTAAATATTTTTTTATTTTGCTGTCTTTGAGGTCTATTTTATATAAAAAGGGAATTTTTCGCTCTCTTAAAAGCACATAACAAACATCATCGTTAACAAGAAAATCTACAATATAACGATAAAAGTTCTTTTCCACAACTTCCAAAGCATATCTAACCGGCTCCTTCTCATAATTAATATTCGGAATTAAAAGATTTATTTCAAAAACAGAAATAGAATCTAATAAATTGAAACCTTTATCATATTTATAAATTTTTCCCGAATATCTATCAGTAGTATAATAATCTTCATTATAAAATTTTACTAAACCTTCTGGTGCTATTGAATATCCTATTTTTAAATCTTCAAAATATTTGCTTAACCTACCTAAAAAACCAATAAACTCTCCTTCAAAATTAAAAATCCCAAATTGATATAAATCTTTTTCATAAAACTCTTTTCTAAAAGGATTCTCCTTTAAGGATATTTCTTGAAGATTTTCTTTAAGTGATCCTTTACAAAAAGGTAAAAATATTAATTTTGTTTCGGGAATAAAAGAGGCATCAACATGGTTAAAAGTATAAGAAAGGGTTTCAATTTCAAAGGAGAATGGAAAGGGGTTTATTTTTAATGGTTTATTAGAAAAGATATTTTTTTCAACAAAACAGGCAACATTTCTATAATGGACTATTTCATTTTTCTCTTCCACGCTTGGCAAAGTGGCAGCAATGAGAAGAATAGAGTCGTTATAAAAACAATGGTTAAAATACATTGATCTAAATAGTTCTTTATAAGAAGAATAAGTTTCCGGAGGTAATTTTATAAATCTATGATGTTCCAAGGAATCAGGAGCGAGGTGATTTATAAATTTCCCAGTATTTAAATCAAAGATATAAATAGATAAAGTTATTTTGTCAGTAATTGCTAAATAATTTTTTGAAGGACTATAACTAATAGACCTTGAAAAAGATAATGGGTATTCATCACTTTCCAACAATTTTACCTTTTTCAAAATTACAATTTTACTTTCTTTTCTTTTTATCCTTAATAAATCTGCCGAAACGATTTTTTTAGTTTTTGGACAAGAAAAATCTTTAATAAAAGCCCTTATATTTAAGGTGTCTATTTTTGCCCCCCATAAAGAGAAAGAAGAAAGTAATTCTCCTTTTGAAACACTAAATTTCGTTAGAAAAGGAGGAATAAAAGGAGGTTTACTAATACCATTTTTAAATTCAAAAAATTTCAAAAATTCTTCTCCTATTACCAATTGATAATCTCCTTTAAAATTCATTTTTTTAAGATATTTTTCACCTGCTTTCTTCTTGTTAGAAATGACAAAGATAATTATATCATTTTTTATTCCCTCCTTTTGCAACGAAGTAATTACCATATTAACCAATGGCTCAATTCTTGCAGCAACTCCTGGTGAAATAAGAAAAGTAAATATTGTGTCCGATTTATAAGGAATTTTTAGATTTTCAAAAAATTCTTTAATCTCTTTATTAGTTCCTTCAATCTGTAATAACTTACGCGCTTGTAATTCGTAAAATGATTGAATATAAAAAATCCATAATATACTAATAATAAACTTCAACTTCATATTTACTTAGTAAATTATAAAGGAAGAAGGAAGGTTCATCATCTTTATTTTAAATTTCACCCAAATGAAAATAAACCTTCCTTCCTCCTTCTTTCTACTTTATTCTTCTAAAGGAATCAGTTTAAAGATTTTCACATCACAACCGTTAATTTCGGAAATATCTGTTGGCAAAGGTTCGGAGAAAATAGCCCAGTATTTTTTACAGACATCATTACATTCGTGCGTTTCCAGCATCGCTTCCCAAATTTCTGGCTCAGACACATTTTGAACAATGATGTCTGCACATACAATTGGGGCTGTCGTTGGACATATCTCTACAGTGCCATCAGGATGAATTATGACGCCATCCTTTCCGTAGACGCGAATTCTTTTTTCGCCATTTAAAAATGGGGGTATCAAAAAGAGCATAATTAATATACAAAAGAACCATTTTTTCATCTCATCCTCCTTTTATTTTATACTTTTTAAAAAATAATTTCAATATCTCCATTAACATCCCTACATATATAAATATAGGTCTTTTTTTTTCATGTCAAGGGAAATTTTTAGTAGAAGTGTTAAGACATCGTTACCAGGTTAATAAGGGTATTAAGGTATATAAAAATGTCTTGAAATATAAGTTTCTTAAAATAATAAACCCCACTATGGTATGAATAACCTTACTCCAAAACCCTTAGGTTTAACCCTTTGGAATTGCTATCTTATGGCTAATAATGATGTCTTAACCTATATAATCCTTTATCCAAAAATGTCTTTAAATTGCTAATAAAAACCTAATTTAAATAAGAGATACTATACCATATACTATACTGCCCCCTTTTTATTTGAAAGAAAAATCCCCTGGCTTAATTAGAGTAGCATCTAAAAGATATTTAAAATAATTATCTATTTACCTTTTAATACCCCCTTATTTAGTCTTTTTCTTAATAACTCCTCTTTATTTGAATTTCTACGCTTATAAATATTCCTTTTCTTTATCATTTCCCATACCTCTTCTAATGTATCTCTATATATATAACGAAAAAGTAGCCCCTTAGGTTAGCACTTTTTTAAAAGAAAAATAAATTGTTTATTTTAATTTATTTCCAAAGTTCCCATTCTTTCTTCAATAAAAAATGAAACAGAAAAAGGGCAATTATTATTATTTTAGATAATTATGCTTTTGATTGTTGCCCTCTTATGGCTGGTATAGTCTCTTAACCAAGTAGAAATTTTAATTATTTAATTTTGTCTTTAACAAAATAGTTTTGATGTAAATCAATTTCACAAAGATTATAAGATTTTATTTAAACCATAAATTACCAAATTTGTAAACTCTTGATTTTCAATAACTTATCTCAATTTTAAAGTTTCCTATATGGAAACTTTTTATTTGGCAGAAGTTTTTGGTAAGTATTTGAGGTGTAATAATTTATATTATTTTGCCCATAAAATAGGAAGTTATATACTATACCACTTTATATATGCCTTTCAATTTATTTTTTAATTTAAAATAACTTGATTTTTATTATTCTCTTTCTATAATTGAGTATGGCAAAAGAATTAGTTAATTTAGCGTTGGATTATTTAAAAAGTTTAAATGTTTCTTATGGTGATGTTCGTTTAGTAAGAATTCAGGAAGAAGTAATTCGTCAAGAAAACGGCAAAGTAAATCTGGTAAGGCAGGAAGAGGATTTAGGGATTGGTATCCGGGTGATTAAAAATGGTGCTTGGGGGTTTGCCGCGACTGCTTTGTTAACAAAAGAGGAAGTTATGAAAACTGCTAAATTGGCTTGTCAAATTGCCGAGGCGTCAGCAAGATTGAAAAAGGAAGATGTAAAATTAAGTGAAATCATACCGATAAAAGATACTTATCAAACACCGATTGAAATTGACCCCTTTAATGTCTCTTTAGAAGAGAAGATTAATCTTTTAATGGAATGTGATGATATAATGAAAAAGGTGAAGGGATTAAAGAAGCGGCAAGGAGAGTTATATTTTTATAAGAAATATCAAATCTTTGCTTCCACCGAAGATAGTTTTATTGAGCAAACAATTTATCATACTGGTGGTTATATTTCAGCCCAAGCAGTAAAAGGAACAGTTACTGGCACCCGTTCCTATCCCGGTATGATTGGTGGTCATTATAAGGCAAAGGGTTATGAATTTATTAAAGAGTTAAAATTAAAAGAAAATTGTGAAAGAGTAGCGGAAGAAGCGGTGGCTTTGACAAAAGCAAGGGAATGTCCAAGTATGGAAACAGACATTATTCTGGATGGTACAATGGTGGCTATCCAAATTCATGAAACTGTTGGCCATCCAACAGAACTAGATAGGGTCTTAGGAACTGAAGTCTCTTTGGCAGGAACCAGTCATTTGACAATTGATAAATTAAATAAATTTCAATTTGCCAGTGAAATTGTTAGTATTACTGCTGATGCAACTATACCCGGTGGTTTAGGTACTTTTGGGTATGATGATGAAGGTGTGAAAGCACAGAAGGTCTTTTTGATAAAAGATGGTATTTTCTGCGGTTATTTAACATCAAGGGAAACAGCAATAGTTTTAAATCAGCAAAGTAATGGAACAATGCGGGCTGATTCTTGGAAGTCTATTCCATTAATCAGAATGACTAATATCAATCTCTTACCAGGAAATTGGGAATTGGAAGATTTATTTGCTGATACAAAAGAAGGGGTTTATTTTGAAACAGCAGGTTCACCGAGTATAGATGATAAAAGATTAAATTATCATATTTCTTCAGAAATTGGTTGGATTATTAAGAATGGTAAAAAAGTAGAAATGATAAGGAGACCTTCTTTTTCGGCTATCTCTTATGAACTTTGGCGAAAGTGTGATGCTATTTGTAATGAGAAATATTGGGAAGTTTGGGGAGTTCCTAATTGTGGTAAAGGCGACCCAACCCAGGTTATGCATGTTGGACACGGAGCAAGTCCGGCAAGATTTAGAAAAGTAAAAATCGGAGGTTAAGATGTTAAGTAAAGAACAAGTAAAAGAAATTGTTGATAATGCTAAAAAATATTTAAAAGGTTTGGAATGGGAAATTGGTATTGATTCAACAAATATTGGCACTACTCGTTTTGCTAATTCTATTATCCATCAAAATATGGGTGTCCATCGCCCCTTCTTATGGGTAAGGATAATAAATAAAAATAGAATAGGCAGCGCAACCACTACTGATTTAAGTGAAGAAGGGATAAAGAATGTTTTGGAAAGAGCAATAAATTTAAGCAAAAATAAATACGCACCAAAAAGTGAAGTCCCTTTACCGAGGAAGGTTAAAATAGAAGGAGGGATTAGTAAAAAAATCCTTGTTTCACCGAAAGAAAGAGAAGAAGCGGTTGCTAAGATTGTTGAGGTTTGTAAGAAAAATGATCTTAATGCTTTTGGTGTTATCCACACAATAAATAATTCCTTAGCAATTTTTAACAGCAACGGCGTAAGTAACTATTATCTTTTGAATTGGACTTACACCACAATTACGGCAATGAATGAAGGGGCTTCTGGTTTTTCCTTTGCTATTGAGAAAGATTTTTATAAGATTGATTTTAAAGAATTAGCAAGGGTTGCTTGTGAAAAGGCACTAATGGCAAAAAACCCAAGAGATATTGAACCAGGAAAATATACCGTCTTTTTAGAAGAAGCAGCTGTTGCCGAAATGATTACTTTTCTTGCCTGGTTAGAATTGGGAGCCAAAAGATTTTATGAAAAGACTTCGCTAATTTCTAAAAAGATTGGCAAAAAAATTACAGGAAAAAATATCACTATTTATGACGACTGGCAACATAAATTGACCTTGGGAATTCCCTTTGATTTCGAAGGAGTAAAAAGAAAAAAGGTTATCTTAATAAAAAATGGCATTGCCAAAGGGATTGTTACCGATTCTTATTTTGCTAAAAAATTAAAAATGAAAAATACTGGCCACTCTTTAATGCAACCAGCTCCTTGGGGTCCTTTTCCACTAAATTTAGTATTGGAAAAAGGGGATAAGAAAAAAGAAGAGATGATAAAAAGTATTGATAAAGGAATTTATGTAACAAGATTTTGGTATACCCGAGTTGTTAACCCTGACAAAACTTTAATTACCGGAATGACTAGAGATGGCACCTATTTTATTGAAAATGGGAAAATCTCCTATCCTATAAAGAATATGAGATTTCTTATTAATATCTACGAAACTTTAGAGAATGTGAAAATGATTTCCAAGGAACAGAAATATTATGGCGAAGAACTTTTCGGCGTTGTTGCCCCTGCATTGGTGATTGAGAATTTTAACTTCCAAAGCAAAACAGAATATTAAATTGTCAATTTTGCGATAATTGTATTATTTCTAAATTTTTGTTATATTTCATTTAAAAAAGAATAATGAAAAATGATTTTTCCAAATAAGTAGTGTGTATCATTTAAATAGGGTGTTCTAATGACTTCAGATGTATTAATTAAAAATCGTAAATAAATTTAAGGAAAATCGGTCTCAACGAAATAAAATATGCAATAAGTATTAAATTTTGAAAATTATATTGAAATTTTATTGCAAATTCGTCAGCTTATATAAACTTCTATTTATAAACCAATTTCCAAAAAGTTACCAGCAATTTCATTGGAACATAATTTTAAAGGTGCTGATTTTCCTATTAAGTATCCTATCGTGAATGCTTTGGTGGTACGCCTATTTGAAATTTACATTTTATTTTAGATTATGGTATTATTAAATATGTGTTTCACATGAGGAAAGTTAACCGATTAAATATTTTTAATAAAGGAAAGTTCCTGTTTTTGTTGAGAAAATAAATTATTATGAAAAAATTGCTTTTATGCCTGTAATAAAATCTAAACTTTTTAAAGATCTAAAAAAGAAAATATAAAGCAAAAGTATTAGAAATTTTTAACAAAAGGAATTAAAGTTTTCGTTAATGGTATTTTTTTAAGAGGGTTTAAAGTAATTTCAGATTTTAATAGTTTAAAACCTAATAATATTTTAAAAGTTCACATTATTAAAACTGAGTTAAAATTTAACTCAAGAATTGTAGAAAAAATCAAGAAGAATTAAAAGAAAATATTAAAAACCCTTGTTGAACGGTGATTTAATTTTAATTTAGCATTTTAATATTTCAAATTGTTTTTATTTATTTTTTTCTGGCAACGATAGAAAATTTATTTATAATCTATTTTCTTTTTTAGAAAAGATATAATATAAAACTGGTATAAAAATCAAAGTTAAAACAGTAGAAAATAAAAGACCACCAATTACACTAATTCCCAAGGGCGACCATAATTCACTACCTTCTCCTAATTTTAATGCCAAAGGTAATAAACCAAAAATGGTAGTTAAAGCAGTCATTAAGATTGGCCTCATCCTTATTTGGCAACCTTTTATCACCGCCTCTTTTAAAGGCATTCCTTCTTTTCTTATCAATTGATTTACATAGTCAACATAAACAATTCCGTTATTAACTACGATACCAACTAACACCAAAATACCAATACCAGAAATTAAAGAAAAAGTGGTATTAGTAATTAAAAGCATAAATATAACACCAATAATTGCTA
Organism: Caldifarciminota bacterium; assembly: GCA_025060715.1. Classification (GTDB taxonomy): domain Bacteria; phylum Hydrothermota; class Tepidihabitantia; order Tepidihabitantales; family DTDR01; genus DTDR01. Next base: position 16,967 of record JANXBG010000022.1, read on the forward strand.
AAGGAATAGTAAACATAATAACAAAGGGATATAAAAAGGATTCAAATTGGGCAGCCATTATCATATAAACTAAGATTATGGCAATAAGAATAGCAAAGGCTAAATCTCGGTAAGATTTAACCATTTCTTCATAGGCACCAGTAATTTTTATAGAAAAACCAATCGGTTTTTCCATTTTATCAATAATCCCTTTTACTTTCATTGCTACTCTACCTAAAGATTGACCAACCACATTTCCAGTTATTGTTGCGACCCTTTGAGTATTTTTATGTTCAATAACCGTAGGTGCCTTTGCCAATCTTATTTCGGCAATATCTTTTAATAAGACCTGACCAAAAGGGCTATTAATAAAGATATTTTCAACATTTTTTATATCGTCAATATCTTCTCTTTTCAATTTTAAAATTATCTCATACTCCTTTCCGCCTGTCCGATATTTAGTCGCTACTTCGCCCACAAATTTTGTCCTTAAAGCATAACCAATTTGATAAGGAGTTAACCCATATAAAATTGCCTTATTTCTATCTACAAGAAATTGGATTTCGGGTTCTGCCTCTTCTAAACTGCCCTTTATATCTACCAAATAAGGAATTGTCTCAATGGCATTTATTATTTTCTTTGTTAATTCTCTTGCTTTTTCCAAATCATCACCGTAGATTTCAATATTCAAATTACTTCCACCAATACCACCAAATTGCACATATCCCCGAGTAGAAGTAACCCTAACTTTCAATCCTGGTATTTCTTTTGCTTTTTTTCTAATCTCTTCTTCAATTTCCTTTAATTTCCCTTTTTTTTCTCTTTTTAATACCAAAGTGATTTCTGCATTACTGGTTTTTATCTCTCGAAAAACTGTTTGGTAAATAGAAGCGGCACCGCCAACTTGGCTGACAATTGCGTCTATATCTTTTTCGTATCTTTCCATAATATATCTTTCTAATTCCTTTATTGCTTTATCGGTAGTATAAAGATTTGTGCCAATTGGCATCTCAGCAATTACCTCTATCCTTCTAATCTGTTGTTCGGGGAAAAACTCAAAACCAATTATTGCTAAAAGAGAAAGAGAAAGAAGAAATAATCCTAATATAGAAAGAATTACTAATTTCCGATGTCTTAAAGCATAATTAATAACTTTCATATAAAAATTTTCTAACTTCTCATAGGTGTCTTTAAAAAATTTTTTTAATCCCCTTTCTTCTTTTTCTTCCCATTTAAAAAATTTACTTGTTAATAAAGGAATTAGAGTTAAGGCAACAAATAAAGAAGATATTAAAGCAAAAGTTACAGTTAAAGAAAGTTCTTTAAAAAATACCGATAAAATACCGGTAATAAATAATAAAGGTAAAAAGACACCGATGGTTGTCAAAGTAGAAGCGGTTACTGCAGTGCCAACAACTTCGGTCCCTTTTTGGGAAGCAATAATTGGCTCATAACCAAGTTCGTGATGGCGATAAATACTTTCAAAAACAACGATACTACAATCAACAAGCATTCCAACAGCAATTGCTAAACCAGAAATAGATAAGATATTAATAGAAAAACCAAAGAGATACATAAAAAATAAGGAAAAGAATAAAGAGAGGGGGATAGCAAAAGCAACATAAATCGTTGCTTGAAATCTTCTTAAAAAAACAAATAGAATAGCTACTGCTAAAATTGCTCCCAATAATAGATTATTAATTAAATTATTTATTGACCTTTTTATCAATTCCGAAGTATCAAAGACAATTAAAAAATTTATATTTTCGGGTAATTCCTTCTGAATCTTTTCTACCTCCTTTCTTAAATTATTAGCAACAACTACTGTGTTGGCTTGGGGTTTTTTCTGAATAGCAAAAAATATACAATCCTTTCCTTTAAAACGCACAAAATTTTCTTTCTCTTCTTTTTCCCATTTTATTTCACCAATATCTTTTAAAAATATTGGTTGATTATTTTTATAGCCAATAATTAAATTTTCAATATCTTTTAAATCAGAAAAGCGACCAACTACTCTTAAAAGATATTTTTCATTTTGATAGTTAAGATAACCAACTGGAAAATTAAGATTTTGCGCCTTTAAAGCCATTAAAATATTATCTAAAGTAATTCCTGCTTGATATAAATCTTTCAGATTGATTAATATCTTTACCTGTTCTTCTGCTCCACCAACTCTAATAACTGCGCCAACACCAAAAACCCTTTGTAGACGCATCTCTAAATCTTTACCAATCTCTGATAAAGTAGCTTCGTCAACGTCACCAATTAAGGCTAAATTCATTACCGGAATCATTGATGGATCAAACTTCAAAATATAGGGCCGATTAACCTCTTTGGGCAATTCTGCTAAAATTAAATCTAACTTATCCCGAATATCATTTGTTGCTGCATCTAAATCAATTCCCCAATCAAAGGTAACAATAATTATTGAAAAATTCTCCATTGAACGGGAAGTAATCTCCTTTACACCACTAACAGTGCTAATCTGTTTTTCCAATTCCTTAGTCACCTCTTGTTCTACTTCTTCTGGACCAGCACCAGGATAGAGGGTTGCTATCACTGCTACTGGCAATTCTACTTTTGGAAATAAATCAATCGGCATTTTTAAAACACCAATTATTCCAAATAAAATAAAGGCAAGGGCAACCATAAAAGTTAATATCGGTCTTCTAATTGCAATTTCTGTTATCTTCATATTCACTCCTTATTTAATTACTTGAAATCTCACTTTATTCCCTTCTTTTAAATACTCTTTACCAAGAATTACTACCTTTTCTCCTTCTTTTACTCCTTCCACTATTTCTATTTTATCATCACCAATTAAACCTACTTTTACCTCTCGTTTCTCCACAATTGAATCATCCCTTACCACATATAAAGAAGAATAATCATTTAAGAAGAATGCCGATGGTGAAACAGTTAGCACATCCCTTTTTTCATCAACTATTAAATAAATATCGCAAGGCATTCCAACTCTTAAATCTTTATTTTCCTTTAAATAGATTTCCACCTCTGCCCCTCTTGTTAATGGGTCAATTATGGGACTAAATTTTTCTAAATATCCTTCATATTTTTTATTATTTATAAGAAGATAAGAAACCATTCCCTTTTTTAAATGGGCCAAATCCCTTTCCGAAACCTTTGCCTTTACCCTCAATTTTCTATCAGAAAATACTAAAGCCACGGGTGTTCCAATATTTACCATTTGAGCAATCTCCACATAGATTTTTCCTATTTTTCCATTTATTGGTGAAAGAACCGGACCAGGTTGATATTCGGCACCTGGCATATCATTTAAAATATACATTATCGTATCATTAACTTTGACATTATCACCTTCTTTTTTATTAATTTTTAATACCTTACCCATAATCTTGGAAACCACTATCACCTCTTCTTCGCCAAAAACCCTTCCGAAAAGTTTTATTGTTTTAATACACCCTTCCCTTTTAACAACTTGGACACCTATCGTTGGCAATTCTCTTTCTTTAACCACCTTCTTTTGTCGACAAGAAAAGATATTTAAAAAAAGAAATAAAAACAAAAGTTTAAAACTAATTAACCTCTTTACCCACAGCATAATCCAACTCCTTTTTAGTAATAATATTATCAATTAAAATTCTTAAATTTGTTAATTTCGCTTCTCTCAATTTTAATTCGGTATCAAGATATTCTAAATTACTGACTTTACCCATCTTAAAACCTTCTTCAGCTTCCTTTAATGCCTCTTTGGCAATCTTTACTTGATTATTACTTACCCGAAAATTCTCATAACTTGTTAGATACTTAAAATATACCTGCCTTACTTCATTTTTTATCAATTCCTTATTCCAATTGTAATAAAAATCAATCTCTTTCAATTTATGTTGTAAAGACTTCAATTTGGTGTAATCTCCACCACCAAGACTTAAGGGCAAATTTACTACCAAAGCAAAATTCCAACTTCCTTTCCATTTATCTTCAAAATAAGAATAAGGTTTTTTGTAATCATAATTATAAGAACTAACAATATTAGGTAAAAAAGAACTTCTTTGGATTTTAATAGAATTTTTAATAATCTCTTTTGTCAAAGTTAGGATTTTTAATTCTTTTCTCTCTTTTTCAGCAATTAATAATAAACTATCAAGATTTTTTTCTTCCTTTTCCAAAATTAACCTTTCTTTTTCCCATTCTTGAATAATAGAATCAACCAACAAAAATTCTACCTCTTCTAAACCTAAAAATAATTTAAAAATATCAAATAAAAGGCTTTCCTGTTGAACTATTTGAACAAGGTTTACTTCCAAACCTTCTAATACTGATTGGGTTTTTAATAAATCTAACTTTTTTAACAAACCATGCCGATAAAGAGTAGAACAAGCATTAAGATGCCTTTTTAATTGTTCATAAGAGGCCTTTAATAATTCCCTTTGCTTTTTTAAAAGAAAAAGATTATAAAACATATTAATCACCTGTTTTTTAATGGTATTTAATGTCAACAAATAACTCTCTTTTTCAATAAACTCATTCAACTGAGCAATTTTATAACCCCTTAAAATCTTAAAAAAAGTAAAGATTGGTTGATTTAAAGTTATCCGCAAAAGATAGTTCTCCTTACTACCAAAGGGGATTGATTCAATTTGATAACCAGTAATTATGGGAATTGATTCGGTAATGCCAATAAAATTACCAAAAATATCATAGACACGAAATGGATATTTTTCAAAAATGGGTTTTCCCGAAACAAAATAAGGCACCTCACTCAAACGGGCATAACCAAAAGAAAGATTTGCTTGTGGAAAAAAGTTAGCCAAAGAAGAAAGTTTATCAAAATATTTTTGACGCAATTTTTCATTACTTGCTTTTAATAATAAGCAATTTTCTACTGCTAAGGAACAGGCTTTTTGATAATTAATTACCAAAGTCTCACTATAAATAATTGAAAATAAAAGAAATATCAAAATCCCTTTCATCTTTCCACTCCTTTTAAAAATATCTCTTTAAGATTTTTCCCATCTTCTTTAATATTAAAAGAAAGGAAAAGAAGGCTAGTTTGTAAGATATGAAGAAAAATTACACTTAATAATCTACTATTATAATTCTTAAACTCCTTCTTTTTAATGCCTTCTTGGAAAATTTCCTTAATCAAAAGAAAAATCTTTCTTATCTTAGGATGAATCTTTTTTCTCAAAAGAAGAATAATTTTTGGTGAAATATTAATATTCTCTAAAGCAAGAAAACTGGAAAGCCCTTTTGCCTTTTGAATTTTAGAAAACCACTCATCAAAAATTAAAGATATTTTTTCTTTGGCACTGATTGGCATATTTTTTACCTTTTCTAAAATTTCTATTCCTATTTTTAACTTCTCTTCAAAAAGGGCTAAATAGATATCTTCCTTTGTTGAGAAATAGAGATAAACAGTCCCTTTTGCTACTTTTGCTTTTTGAGCAATCTCATCAACAGTAGTGGGGAAAAATCCCTTCTTTAAAAACATCTCCTCTGCTGCCGCCAAAATCTTCTCTTTTACTTTTTCTTTATCTTTCTTCATTTTATCTCCTTTATTTTTTTCTTTGCTATCTCTTTTAATTTTTTAATCTCTGGTAACCATCTTTTTTCTTCTTCCATTTTAATAAGTTCCTCTAATTCTCTTTTTGCCTCCTCTTTTCTTTTTAAAGATAAATAGGTGTCAGCAAGATATAATTTAGTATAGGGATTATTTGGTGAAATCCTCTTTGCCCTCAAAAGATATTCTAAACTTTTCTTTAAAGAACCACCGGCAAAAGAAGGTAGTTGATAATATAGCCTTCCTAAAGCAGTATAAGCACCCCCATCCTCTATAGTTGAATCATATTTTAAAGCAAGATTAAATTCTTTTTTTATCTCTTCTATAAAGGAAAAACTTTTTATTCCCTTTTCCTTAACATAAACTCCTAAAAGGGAAGCCAACCAAAAATGGCCCTCTGCCCTATTTGGCTGAAGTTTTACTGCCTTCCGAGCAATCTCTATCCCTTCTTTTAAAAGTTTTATCCTCTCTTTCTTTGGTAAACCATCAACTAAAAAATAAATTACCTTTGCTAATCGCCAATAACCTTCATAATTATTACTATCTAACCTTATTGCCTCTTCATAATATCTTTTTGCCTCTTTTGCCTTATTTTGATTTTCTCTTTCTAAATAACATTCATCACCCTTTTTTATAAGTTCGCTAACCGAAAAGATAAAAAAGAAAGATAATGGCAATAAGAATGACTGACCAGTCAGTTTTTTAATCATATATATAAAATATAGCAAATTTCTTTAAAAAATCAAGAAGAATTAGTAAATGTGTTAAAACCTGGTTACTGGCCTAATAAAAGGATTAAAAAGGTTAAAAAGAAGAAACCTTTATTTTATACAAGAGGAAAAAAACCTTTTACCCACTCAAAAGTGGATGCTAAGACTTCTTAATTAAAATTTTATATCTTTAGAAAAATCAAAATCTTTAGGTCTAACTTATTTTGATAAGAAGTTTGTTAAACTACGTTCCTTAATTATCATCCTCTTATAGCTGGTAACGATGTGTTAATTAAGTAGAGAAGATAATTATTTTGAGTATTTAAAAACTTTCTATTTCTCCCTTCTTTCTTCTCTCCTCTTCAAAGATTTTTATAATCTCATCAATTGTTGCTATCTCATAAGGGCTTTTATCATATCTTATTCTATTTATTCTTGCAAATCTTAAAGCATAGCCACTTTCATAAAAGGGTGATTTTTCTATTTCAGAAAAGAAAACCTCAACAACAATCTCTGGCTTAACAACTATCCCCCAATCTTTTTCCTCTATTTTCTTTGTTAAAAGAATTTTTGTTATCTCATCAAATTCTTTATCACTTAAACCTTTAAAGGTCTTTCCTAAGGGCAAGAAATTATTTCTTTCATTATTAAGACAGCCAAGTAAAAAATTGGAAAGCCAGCCTTTTCTTCTACCATGTCCCCATTCGGCTTCTAAGATTATTAAATCTAAGGTATAATAATTTTTCAATTTAAGCCAATATTTTTTCCGACTACCAATAAAATAAGGGGAGCTTAACTTTTTAATCATTATTCCTTCATTTCCCTTTTTAATACTCTCTTCATAAAATTTTCTTATCTTCTCTTTATCATCTGTTTCTATCCTTTCAATCAAAAAATTTTCTGGAATTGTCTCTTTTAAAATCTGCCACCTATCTTTATTAGGAATTTCAAATAATTTCTCGCCATTTTTATATAAAATATCAAAGAAAAGGGGCTTAATATTTTCATATCTTTCCCTTTCTTTTCGTGAGATAATCTTCATCATATCTTGAAAAGGCAATATTTTATTCTCTTTATCCAATAAAACCACTTCTCCATCCAAAACAAAATCACCCTTAATTTCAGAAAAATAATCAACAAGTTCAAAAAGGTTATTAGTAATATCTTTTAAATGGCGAGAAAAGATTTTAATCTCTTTATCCTTTTTGTGAAGAAAAATTCTTATCCCATCAATCTTATATTCACAGGCAAATTTTTCCTTTGGCAATTCATCAATGGAATGGATAATATCAGCAAGCATTGGTGAAAAGGGCACAAAAATTTCAAAATCAACTTTTTCTATATAATCCCTTCCCTCTTGAAAAATCCCTTCTATTACCTCTAAAAAATTTCCCTTTTTCAAAATTATTTCATCAAGATTATCTTCGGGAATTTGAAAAGTATGAGCAATTGCCTTTTTAACTATTCCCTTATTAGCACCAATCTTTATCTCTCCAACTAAAAAATCAACCAAAAACTCCCTCTCTTTATTATTTAATTTTCTAAATAGATGATATAACAAATTCAATTTATAATACAAAGAATCTTTACCTTTTATCCTTTTTAACTCTCTTAAAACTTTATCAATTTCGGAAATTTCTACTGTTTCTTTTCCTTCCTTTAAGATAAACAAATTTCCCAAACTTTGATAACCAAGCCCAACTTTGCCATAAGGATTTTCACCAATTAATAAGGCGATAACCATTTTCCCTTCACTCTTATCAACCTTTTTAAAGAAAGAAGAAAGCAAAGAGACCTTCTCATTAATACTACTTATCTCTTTCAACTTTTCTGCTAATAAAACTACTTCTTTTAATCTCATCTATTAAAAATAAAATAAATTTCCCCTTTTGTCAATTTAAGTAAAACAATTAAAAAAGAGATAAAATAAAAGGATAGGGGGAGGGGGTATATACATATAAGTTCTTATAAATCATAGAGTTATATATAGATAGGGTTAACCCTATA
>JANXBG010000023.1 GCA_025060715.1 Caldifarciminota bacterium
ATTACCTAAAAACTTATCTAAATATCTTTACCTATACCATATACTATACTGCCCCCTTCTTTATAGAAAGTAAAACCCCTTTGTCTTATCAATGTAGTACTAAGAAGATAATTGAAAGAATTACTTATCTATCTGCTAACTAAAAGATATATAACTTCCCTAATACCTCCTTTTTCTTAATCAAATTCTCAAAGCCTAATACCCTCATTTTTCTTAGCAATTTGTAAGCCTTTTTGATAGTAATATCAGGATTATTACCTTTGAATAACTCCCAGCCAAAAGCAAAAGAATAGTTCCTTAATTTCCTTATCTTATTAACCATAAACTTCCCTTTATATATATAACGAAAAAACAGCCCCAAAGGTTAGCATTTTATTTAGTTTTTAAGAAACTTATTAGTATAATTTCAAACCCCGTTTATATACCTTAATAACCTTATTACCCTGGTAAACTATGTCTTAACACTTCTCTTTTTTTATCTTTATTGACTTTTTAAAATTTTTAATTAAATTTATTAATAATGGGGCCGTGGCGCAGTGGGAGCGCGTTTGACTGGCAGTCAAAAGGTCACGGGTTCGAATCCCGTCGGCTCCATATAATGATAGAGGAGTAAAAATGAAAAAATTAAATATCTATTTTTCTATTCTTATTTTCTTTATTTTAAATTGTACCCCTACTACCACAGTAAAAAAATATACTGAAGAAGAACTTTTAGAAAGAAGAAAAGAAGCAGAAAAATATTATAGTATCGGTGCAGAATATTATAAACAAGGTGAATGGGAAAAAGCTTTGGAAAATTTTAATACTGCTTTAAGTTATGATTCTAATTATTATGAAGTTTATATTGCTATTGGTAATACTTATCGAAAATTAAGAGAAGCTACTAAAGCTGAAGAATATTTTTTAAAAGCCTTAAAAATTGATAATAAAAATAGTAAAGGTTATGAAGCTTTGGGTGATTTATACCTCTCTTTAAGTAATTTAAACAAAGCAGAAAGTTTATATATTAAAGGAATTATGCTGGATACAACAAATGTTGAATTATATTTGGGTTTAGCAGAAATTTACGTAAAAACTAATCAAGATAAAAAAACCGATTCCCTATATTGTCTTTTAATTTCCCGTTATCCTGATAGATCAGATATTTTTTATAAATACGGTGATTTTTTAACTAAAAGAAAAAGATTCAAAGAAGCAAAGAGTATGTTTGAAAAATGTCTTGCCCGGTATTCTGAAGAATTATCTTTGAGAGAAAAATATGCCGATGTATTATTTGAATTAAATGAATATGATAAAGCATTAAATGAATATAATTATCTTCTTTCTAGAAATCCTAATAATGTAGCAATAATTTTAAAAATTGGTGATGTTTATCTAAAACAAAAAAAATATAAAAATGCCTTTCAAATGTTTAATAAGGCAGTAAGCTTAGCGCCTAATGACCCAATGCCTCATATCCATCTTGCTGATTATTATCAACAAATAGGTAATTATTCTAAAGCGGAAGAAGAGTTGAAAAAAGCTCTGGCTATCTCTCCCAACTTAGACGTAGCCTTTGTGGTTGCCGGTGATATTAAAAAAAGAAGGGCCGAGGAGGCACAAAAAAATAAACAGTTAAAAGATGCCTATTATTTATACAAAGAAGCAATTAATAATTATAATAAAATAAAAGAAGAAAGCCCTTATTTTGAATATGCAAAAAACGAAATTAAAAGAATAAAGATAATAATGGATAAAATAAAAGAAGAGCTTTGGTTTCAAGGAATTAAAATTGAAGAATAATGTCTGATAAAAAGATTTTGCTTTTAAATGCTAATTATGAACCCCTTACCATCTGTAAATTAAAAAAAGCATTAAAATTGTTATTTTTAAAAAAGGCTGAATTAATTGAACCAGAAAATGGAAAAGTAATCAGAACACCAAACACAAGTTTAGTAATGCCAAGTGTTATTAGACTCTCCTATTATGTAAAAGTAAAAAGAAGAGAAATTCCTTTAACAAGAAAGAATATTTTAAAAAGAGATAATTATACCTGCCAATATTGTGGAAGAAAAAATCTTCCTTTAACTACCGACCACATTATCCCAAAAGCTTACGGTGGAAAAGACGAATGGGAAAATTTAGTTTGTGCCTGTGTAGAATGCAATACTTTAAAAGGAAATAAAAGATTAAGTGAAACAAACTTAAAATTATTAAAAAAGCCCAAGGCACCCAATTACATTACCTTTTTATTAAACTCCCTTAATGAAATACCCGAAAATTGGCGCGCTTATCTTTTCCAAAAATAATTTTCTTCTTTTTTATATCCCTTTTTTCTCAAGAGTTAAAAATTGAAAAAATTGAAATTAAAGGCTGGAAAAAAATAAAACCAGAGATTATTTACTCTCTACCAACAAGCCAAGAAGAAATTTTTGAATTTCAGAAAAAAATTGTTGATTTTTATTTAAAAGAAGGCTTTTTTGATGTAAAAGTAAATATTGCAACCAAAAGAAAAAGAAATAATTTAATCTTATTTTATTTGATAGAAGAAAATGAAAGATATCAAATTGGAAAAATTAATATTCACTCTAAATTTATTAAACCTGATACATTAGAAAAACTGATTAAAGAAAAAGATTACTCTTCTAATAATCTCAATAAAATTTTAAAAAGAATTGTTGATTTTTATTGGGAAATTGGCTTTCCTTTTGTAAAGATTGATTTAAGAAATTTTCAGTTAGAAAAGAAAAAAGTAAATTTTGACATAATAATTGAAGAAGGAGAAATGGTGAAAATTAATAATCTCAATTTTGAAGGAGAGATTATATTAAACGAAAAACTTTTAAAAAAAGGTGCTAGATTTACTAAACCTTTTTATTTTCAAAAAAGCTTAATTGAAAAAATGAAAAGAAATATCACAAAAAATCTCAATCTTAACATTGATAATTATTTTCTTACTTTAAATGAAGAAAAGGAATATCTTCTAACCTTTCGTTTTCCCTCTCAGAAGAAAAATAATTTTTTCTTTCTTTTTTCTTATCTTCCGAAAGAAAGGATTTTATTCTTAAATTTAAATTTGAAATTCTTTAATTTTTTAACTAATTTAGAAGAATTTAATTTAGAGATAGAAAAAGGACAGAATAGAAATTTTTACTTCCTTTCTTATCAACAACCCTATTTTCTTATTTTTAAAAAATTTTTTTTGACTGCTTATTTTAAAAATTTTGATACCAATTATTCAAATTTAAATCTTGCTTTTAATTTTTATTTACCAACAAAGATTGATGAATTAACAATAAACTTTCTTTTTCAAAAAGAATTTATTAACTCTCGTTTTCTTAATTTTCCTTCTTTACAAACTTTTTATATTGGTCAAGAATTGATTTTTGATAATAAAATTAATGATTACTCCAAAGGATATAATTTCTCTTTAAAAACTTTGACAGGCAAAAGAAAAGTTATTAATCGACAAAATAATCTAAAACTAAAAATTGAAGGAAGATTAGAATTTTTATTTTTCCCTTTAAAAGAAAGTTTTTTCCTTCATCCTGAATTTCTTATAGGAAATATTTTTTTAAAAGATACTATTTATGATTACGAAAAATTTTCTCTTAGTGGTAAAAATTTTGTCCGAGGTTTTTCCGAAAATAAACACCTCTGCCATTCTTTTTTAATAATCCGCAATCATTTTAAATATTCTTATAAAAATTTCTTTTTTCCTTATCTTTTTGTTGATCAAGGATGGGGAAAAGACAAAGATTTTATCTCATTAACCAGTTATGGATTTGGCTTAGAAACTTTTACAAAAAATGGCGTTTTCTCTTTAATCTTGGCCTTGCCTGTGGGATTAACTTTTTTTGACACAAGAATATATTTTGGATATACTTATTATTTTTAATGGATATTTCAAAAGCAATTTTTTTAGGCATTCTTCAAGGATTGACTGAGTTTTTACCGATTTCTAGTTCCGGTCATTTATTATTATTTCAAAGAATTTTTAAATTAAATCCCGATATTTCTTTTATCGTCTATCTTCATTTAGGAACAACTTTTTCATTAATCTTCTTTCTTTTTACCTTGATTAAAAAAGAAATTAAAGATAGAAATTACTCACTTTTATTAAAAATTGTTATTGCTTTAATTCCGATTACAATTATTGGATTAATCTTTAAAAATAAGATAGAAAGAACTTTCTCAAATTTTCATATCTTAGCCTACTTCTTTTTAATTAGTGCTTTTTTAATATTTTTTACCAAATATGTTAAGGAAAAATTTTCTCACTTTAATTATTTTCAAGCATTAATTGTTGGCCTCTTCCAAAGCTTAGGAGTGTTTCCTGGTATTTCTCGTTCTGGCTCAACAATCGCTGGTGCTTTATATTTAGGGATTAAGAAAGAAGAAAGCTTCTATTTTTCTTTTCTATTAGGATTACCAACAATTATTGGCGCCAACTTTTTAGAATTTTATAAAAAAACTACTCTTTTATTTTCTTTATCTTATCTTTTAGGATTTCTTTTCTCTTTTATTTTTGGACTTTTAGCTCTTTATCTTCTAAAAGCCTTGGTAATTAAGAGAAAATTTTATTATTTTAGCTATTATCTCTTTTTTCTTTTTATTCTTCTTCTTGTTGACAATTTAAAAATTTTACGTATTTTTTAAAATATGAAAGAATTGGTTAAAAAAAGTGAAAATTTCTCCGAATGGTATACCCAGGTAATTTTGAAAGCGGAATTGGCTGACTACGCACCAATAAAAGGTTGTATGGTAATTAGACCTTATGGCTATAGTATTTGGGAAAATATTCAAAAATCCTTAGATAAAAGATTTAAAGAAACAGGTCATCAAAATGCCTATTTTCCTCTTTTTATACCGGAAAGCTTTTTGAAAAAAGAAGCCGAGCACGTAAAAGGTTTTGCTCCGCAGGTTGCTTGGGTAATGAAGGGTGGTGAAGAAGATTTACAAGAAAGATTAGCAATAAGGCCAACTTCCGAAGCAATCATTTGTAGTATGTATGCCAAATGGGTAAAGTCTTATCGAGACTTACCGATTTTAATTAATCAATGGTGTAATATTGTTCGTTGGGAAAAAACCACTCGTCTGTTTTTAAGAACTACCGAATTTCTTTGGCAAGAAGGACATACCTTACACCAAACCTTTGAGGAAGCTGAAAAAGAAGCAAAATTGATTTTAAATATTTATATTGAATTTTTAAGAGAGGAATTGGCATTGCCAGTAATTGTTGGTCTCAAACCGCCTTCCGAAAGATTTGCTGGTGCAATAAGAACTTATACTATTGAAACCTTGATGCCCGATGGGCAAGCTTTGCAATCAGGAACTACCCATAATTTAGGACAAAATTTTTCTAAAGCCTTTAATATTAAATTTCTTGATAAAGATAATAGAGAAAAATATCCTTGGGGTTCTTCGTGGGGAGTTTCTACCCGTTTGCTTGGCGCCTTAATTATGACTCATGGTGACGACAATGGTCTTATCCTACCTCCTCGGATTGCACCAATTCAAATTGTTATTATTCCAATTCTTTATGGTAAGGAAGATGAAAAGATTATTGAAAAATGTCACCTTCTAAAGGAAGATTTGAAAAGAGAATTTAGAATTCATATGGATGAGCGCAAAGAGTACACTCCTGGTTGGAAATTTAACGAATGGGAATTAAAAGGTGTCCCGCTGAGAATAGAGATTGGCAAAATGGAATTAGAAAAAGAAGAGGTAAAAATAGTTAGCCGAGATTATCAAATAAGAGAAAATATAAAATGGATAAACTTAAAGAATGATTTAAAAATTATTTTAGATAAAATTCAAACAAAACTTTACTTAAAAGCGGAAAATTTTCTTAAAGAAAGAATCTTTTTCTATGAGGATTTAGAAAAGATGAAAGAAGAGATAACAGAAAAGAAAGGAATGGCAAAAATATTTTGGTGCGGAAAAAAGGAATGTGAAGAAAGAATAAAAGAAGAAACCAAAACTACTCCTCGGTGTATTCCTTTTGAAAAAAAAGAGGGTAAATGTATTGTTTGTGGTAAAAAAACTAAATTAATAATTTATTACGCAAGAGCATATTAATTATGGATTTATTTAATAAATGTGAAATTTATTATAAAAAAGTAGAAGAAGCTATTAATCAAGGATATTATCCTTATTTTAAACCGATCTCTTCAGAAGCTAGTAATTGGGTAACAATTAATGGTGAGCGGTATTTAATGCTTGGCTCCAATAATTATCTAGGATTAACTAATGACCCAAGAGTAAAAGAAGCAGCGATAAAAGCTGTTGAGAAATACGGAACCGGATGCACCGGGTCGCGATTCTTAAACGGCACTTTAGATTTACATTTAGAATTGGAAGAGAAATTGGCTAAATTTTTCAATAAAAATGATTGCATCGTCTTTTCTACCGGTTACCAAACTAATTTAGGAATTATCTCTTCTTTAGTTGGCAAAAATGATTATGTAATAACTGACAAACTTGACCATGCTTCAATTATTGATGGCTGTAAACTCTCCTCCGGTACAGTAAAGCGATTTCCTCATAATAATATGGCAAGTTTAGAAAGAATTTTAAAATCTCTTCCAAAGAATTCGGGAAAACTTATTGTAGTTGATGGAGTTTTTAGTATGGAAGGAGATGTTTGTAATTTACCAGAAATTATTAGTTTAAAAGAAAAGTATGGTGCTCGAGTACTTTTGGATGAAGCCCATGCTATTGGCGTATTAGGAGAAAATGGTCGGGGAACCGCCGAGCATTTTGGATTGGAAGATAAAGTAGATTTAATTATGGGAACTTTTTCTAAATCCTTTGCTACTATCGGTGGTTTTGTTGTAGGCGAGAAGAAAGTAATTGCCTATATTCGCCATAATGCTCGGTCTTTAATCTTCTCTGCTAGTTTACCACCAGCTTCCTTAGGAGCAGCTTTAAAAGTATTGGAAATCATTCAGACTGAACCGGAAAGAAGAAAAAATTTATGGAAAATAACTGAAAAAATGAGAAAAGGTCTAAAAGAATTAGATTACGACATCGGTAATAGTGTCACACCAATTATTCCAATAATCATTGGCGAAGATATGAAAACATTAAAATTTTGGCAGAATCTATTTAAAAATAAAATTTTTACTAATCCAGTAATTCCACCGGCTGTTCCACCTAATCGTTCTTTAATTAGAACTAGTTATATGGCTACTCATACTGAAGAGGATATTGATTTTGCCTTAGAGGTATTTAAAAAATTAAGACCTTTATTATAAACTCCTTAAATGATAAAAATTGTTAAAGTAGAAAGTAAAAAAGATTTAGCTTTATTTGTTGAACTACCCTTTAAAATTTATAAAAATGATAAAAATTTTGTACCACCTTTAATCAGTGAAATTAAAGAGACAATCTCGAAAGATAAAAACCCATACTTTCAACATGCCGATTTGGAACTTTTTTTAGCCTATTTTAAAAATGAAATTGTGGGAAGAATTGCTGGTATCATTGATTACAATTATGTTAATCATCATAAAAGAAAAGTTGGTTTTTTTGGTTTTTTTGAAGTGATAAACAATTTTGATGTTGCTTATGCTTTATTTGATACGGTAAGAGAGTGGTTAAAATCTAAAGGAATGGAATTGATGGTGGGCCCGGCTAATCCTGCCTTAAATGATGAATGCGCTTTTCTTTACGAAGGATTTGATTTACCACCAGTAATAAAAATGCCTTATAACCCTCCTTATTATTTAGAATTTGCTGAAAAATACGGAATGGAAAAAGCTAAAGATTTGTATGCCTATTATATCAATTTAAACCAATTTGTGCCACAAAAGATTGCTAATCTTATTGAAAAATTAAAAAAGAAAGAGAAATTCCAAGTAAGAAAAGTTAATTTAAAAAGGTTAGATATTGAATTAAAAAAAATAAAAGAAGTATACAATGATGCATGGCAAGAAAATTGGGACTTTACTCCTTTAACTAATGAAGAAATCAATTATTTAGGAAAAAAGTTAAAACCTATTGCCAAAAGTGAAATAATTCCCATCGTGGAAATTGATAATGAACCAGCCGGTATAAGTATTGCTTTACCTAATTATAATGAGGTTTTAATTCATTTAAAGGGGAAACTTTTTCCCTTTGGAATTTTCAAATTTTTATATTACCAAAGAAAAATAAAAAGTGCTCGGCTTTGGGCATTGGGAGTAAAAAAGAAATTTAGAAAAACTGGTGTAGATGCCTTACTTTATTATGAAACCTTTTTGGGGGGCAAAAAACTCGGTTATGAATGGGGTGAAATCTCTTGGATTTTAGAAGATAATATTGAAATAATCAGACCTATTGAAACTTGGGGAGTAAAACTTTATAAAAAATATCGTATATACCAATATAAACTAATTTAATTTTAATATTGATTTTTCATAAAAAAATATTCATAATTAATCAATGAAGGTGATATGTTTTCTCTTCAGCATTTTTTCTTTTGCTTTTTCTCAATTGATGATTGGTTTTGTAAGAATTGAACCTGATGTAGAAATTGAAACCGTTAAGGTATATACCCAAAATACTGAGGATACAATATATGCGGAAATTTTTCGGCTAGGAAATGGCTTTGCTCGATATCAATTTTTTGCTGATGCTTTAGGAGAAACAATTGGTATATTTTCTCATTTTCAGGAAACTTTAAGTTTTCGGATTAAAAATTTTAGAAAAAGAGAAGCTAATTTAATATTTGACATCTATCCTAATTCAGTAACTTTTGTGGTCTCTGATATTTTGCCCTATGAACCTTTTTCTCCAATTGCTTATATGAAAGCCTATTTAAAAAGAAATAATAGATTTATAATAGATTCTTGCCAATTAACCCCTCAACAAGGCAATTTTTGGAACTATTATGCCTTAAATCTAAAACCCTTGGAAGTACAACCCTATGACACATTATTAATCAAAGTTTGGCGAAGAGAAGGTGATTTTTTAAAATTTCAAACATTAACAACTGTTTGGGATACCAATTATTTTGGACCTTATATTTGGACTATTTCTGAAAAAATTAAAGATACTATCCATTTAATTGATACTTTTACCCCTTATTATTTCGTAGTAGAAAGAATTATACCAGAAACAATTTTCGCTGAAATTCCCTTTGATTTAAAAGTTATTATCCGAAACGATTCTTTCTTTTCCCGAGATTATCTTTTAACGATTAAAATTGGTGAAAGCCGTTTTAGAGAAAGTGGTCACTTAAAATCAGCCATTTATTCTCCTACTTATGATACGGTAATTTTTGAAAATATTATTCTACCTACTGGTACCCATCCAATAATTTGTTCTCTTATAACCAATGAACATAATCCAATAATCGTATATTATGACACAATTTTTACCTATAGTCTCCCTGAACCTGGATGGAAAAAAAGAAAAGATTTAATCGCTGAAAAATCAGTTAAAGACGGAAGTGATATGGTTTATTTATCTCCTAGGTTTATTTATGCTATTACGGGAAGCAACACCAATAATTTCATTCTCTATGATATTTTAAGTGATAATTGGCAAAAACTAGAAACTATTCCTGGAGGAGAAAAGAAAAAGAAAGTAAAAAAGGGATGTGCTTTAGCCACCGATAATTCTAATTATATTTATCTCATTAAAGGTGGTAATACTTTAGAATTTTGGCGTTATGACATTTCTCAAAGAAAATGGGAAAGAAAAAAAGATGTTCCTTATGGTTTTAAACATCCTTCTCAAAAAGAGACAAAATTAAAAACCGGTTGTGATATGGTCTACGTAAAAAAAGGGGACTCCAGTTTTATCTATCTTCTTTATGGTTCTAAAACCAATAATTTATACTCTTATTATATTGAAAGAGATACCTGGATAAAAAGGAATAATATTCCTATAAATCCTAGTGGTAAACCAATGGATGAAGGAAGTTGTTTAACTTATGATGGCAGAAGTAATATTTATATTCTAAAAGGCAAATATGGTGATTTTTATAAATATAACATATTTACTGATTCTTTCATTCAACTATCTTCTCTTCCGGAAAAAACTCCTAAAAGTGATAAGAAGAAAAAGCCAAAGAATGGAACAGCTATCGCTTATAAAGATAATAAAGTTTATTGCATAAAAGGTGGTACCCCTCAATTTTGGCGATATGATAGCCAAAAAGATAGCTGGCAACTAATTGATTCATTACCAATAAATAAAACAAAAGGAAGTTCAATGATTTATGTTCCTGAATTTCAAACCTTTTTCTTTATTATCGGAAATAAAACTAATTTATTCTTTTCTTATCGAGAAAGACCGATTGGTATTAAAGAAGAAGAAAATAAATTTAATTTAATTTTTAATAAAAGTAAAAAAACAATATATTTTAAAAAAGAATTGGTTAATTTAAAGAAAGATTATTCAATCTTTAATTCTTTAGGGAAAAAATTAAATAAAGAAAAAATAACGCCCGGAGTTTATTTTGTATTTTCTAAGAATAGAAAGGATGCCAGAAAAATCCTTATCCTAAAATAGAATATTTTTAATGCTGGAGATAAAAATCTACTCTGGTTATAAAGGTGATGAAAGACCACGAGCAATAGTAATTGATGGAAAAGAGTTTTTAATTGAAAAAATTTTATATAAAGAAATTGTTGAAAATTTTAAAACTCGTGAAAGGAAAACAATATTTTTATGTCTTTGTAATCAAAAATATTATAAAATAGTAAAATTATCTAACAATAATTGGGAATGTTATGAACAAAAATAAAGAATTGGCAAAAATTTTTAATACAATTGCTGATGCTTTGGAATACAAAGGTGAATTACAATATAAAGTTATCGCCTACCGAAAAGCTGCCCGAGTATTAGAAGAATTAACCGAGGATATTGAAGAAATTTATAAAAAAGGAAAACTACGTTCTATACCGGGAATTGGAGAAGGAATTGAAAAGAAAATTAAAGAATATTTAGAAACGGGTAAAATGAAAAAGTATGAAGAAGCCTTAGAAGGAATTCCCCAAGGGCTTTTAGAACTTTTATCAATCCAAAATCTTGGCCCAAAAACATTGGCTTTAGCCCACAAGGAATTAGGAGTTAAAAATTTAGAAGATTTAAAAAGAGTAATTGAGAATGGTTCCTTAGCAAAATTATTTAGAATGGGTGAGAAAAAGGTGGAAAATATTAAAAAAGGTATTGAATTATATGAACAATCTCAAGCAAGAATACCGATTGATGTGGCCTTAACAATTGCGGAAGAGGTTGTGGAATATTTAAAGAAAAATAAGAAGGTAAAAGAAGTTTGTCCTTCTGGTTCATTAAGAAGATGGAAAGAGACAATCGGTGATATTGATATTCTTATTACTTGTGAAGATGAAGATCGACAAGAGATAATTGAATATTTTACTAAATATCCAAGAGTTTCAAGGGTTTTGGCTGCTGGTGAAACAAAGGCATCGGTAATGATTGGTGAAGGGAAAGAGGCAAGACAAGTAGACATTAGAATTGTTCCCCAAGAATCTTATGGAGCGGCCTTACAATACTTTACCGGTTCTAAAGCCCATAATATTAAATTAAGAAGCATTGCCAAAGATAAAGGGTTAAAGATCTCTGAGTATGGTGTATTTAAAGGAGATAAAATGATTGCTGGCAGAACCGAAGAAGAGGTATATAAGGCTATCGGTTTACCCTGGATTCCACCTGAGTTGAGAGAGGACCGAGGAGAGATTGAAGCCGCCCAAAAAGGCGAATTACCAAAATTGATTGAACTAAAAGATATAAAAGGTGATTTTCAAATTCACACAACCTATTCGGACGGTTTAGATGATTTAGAAACAATGATAAAAGCATGTGTAAAACTTGGTTATCAATACATTGCAATAACTGACCATTCTAAATCTGCTAAATATGCCCACGGTTTAGACGAAGAACGATTAAAAAAAGAATGGGATGAGATAGATAAAATTTCTAAAAAATATAAAGAGATAAAAATCTTAAAAGGTATTGAAGTAGATATTTTACCGGAAGGCGGTTTAGATTTTTCTGATGAACTTTTAAAGGAATGTGATATTGTTGTTGCCGCTGTTCATCAGGGATTTAAAAAGAAAGTTACAGAGAGAATAATTGAAGCAATAAAAAACCCTTATGTCCATATTATTGCCCATCCCCAAGGAAGATTGATTTCTAAAAGAGAAGGATATGAAGTAGATATTGAAAAAGTTTTAGAATATGCTAAAAAATATAATAAAGTTTTAGAATTGAATGCTTATCCGGATAGATTAGATTTGGATGAATTACATTTAAGAAAAGCAAAATCAATGGGAATAAAAATAGCAATAAATACTGATGCCCATGCGGTTAGAGACTTAAATTGGATGCGCTTCGGTGTCGGTATTGCCAGAAGAGCCTGGTTAGAAAAAGAAGATGTTATAAATACTTGGGATTATAATAAACTTATTAAGTTTTTAAAAGAAATAACAGGGAAATAACTGCTAATGTTAGATAATGTTATATAAAGAAGCCGGTGTTGATATAAATAGATTATCTTTAATTAAAGAATTTATAAAAAAAGAGGCGAAAAAGACAAAAACACCTTTTGTCTTATCTGATATCGGTCTTTTTGGTTCTCTTTTTGAATTGAAAGGTTATAAAAATCCAGTTATTGTCGGAAGTGTTGACGGTGTCGGCACTAAAATTCTTATTGCTTGCCAAATGAATAAGCATAAAGGAATTGGTGAAGATATTGTTAATCACTGTGTAAATGATATTTTAACTATTGGTGCTAAACCTTTATTTTTTTTAGATTATATTGCTTTTAGTGAAATTGAAGAAAAAGTTATCAAAGAAGTAATTACTGGAATAAGAAAGGCTTGTAAATATAATAATTTAGCATTAGTTGGTGGTGAACTTGCCCAAATGCCCGATTTTTATCCCAAAGGGGCTTATGATTTAGTAGGCTTTATTATTGGTGTTTGTGAAAAAAGAGATATAATTGATGGAAGAAAAATAAAAGAAGGCGATATAATTTTAGGTCTCCCCTCTTCCGGACTTCATACCAATGGTTATTCATTAGTGAGAAAGATATTTAAGGAGTATAATATAAAAATAGAAGGTTTAAAAAGAAAATTGGGAGAAGAATTATTAATCCCTCACAAAAGTTATTTAAAAGATATTTCTCCTTATTTAAAAGAGATAAAAGGGATTGCTCATATTACTGGTGGCGGATTTTATGAAAATATAAAAAGGATTTTACCAAAAGGTCTATCTTGTGTGATTGAAAAAAGAAGTTGGCAAATTCCCAAGATATTCCAAGTTATCCAAAAATACGGAAATATTCCCGAAGAGGAAATGTATAGAGTTTTTAATATGGGAATTGGCATAGTTTTAATTGTTAAAGAAAATAGTAAGGTTATAGAGAAGATTAAAAAAGCAAGAGTTATCGGTAAGATTGTAAGAGGCAATTTTGGAGTTAAAATTGTATGATGGAAAATCCAACTCATTAATTAAATCAATGCCAAAATAATCCTAATAATTGTCCGTGTAATAATATTTGTTGTAATCTTAATGTCTCCCCGCTTAATTTTCCCATTTCCTTCGCTTTCTCCTCATAAAAAGAAAATAATGCCAATTCTGAAAGCCCTTATAATTTTCCAGGATATTATATGGGTCAATATGCAAGTAATGTCAGCCAAAAATCCAAAATGTATTTTATTATATTAAATTTAATTTAAAGAAGCCTTCCGATAATCTTTTAATCCACAAACTTTCTATCAAGATTAATACCTATCCACTCCCTAAGTCCATAAGTAATACACCTCCAAATATTATTAATAATACATCTACGAAAATGAATAATAATACGATTCCGAAGACGAATAATAATATGCTTTTAAAGATTAATAATTAAACATCTACAAAATCAATAATTAAAACACTTGCTAAGACAATGATAGGAGCATAGTGGGTATCGTTCCCTATCTTTAATCTCAATTTCTTATAAGTCTTTAAAAATCAAAGATTTAGAAATAATTTCTGCTAAAATTTTTCTGTCCTTAGAGGACATTTTTTAATTTCTTTATCTTTTTGACTTTTTAAGAAATTTTGTTATTTTTATTATATGGCACATGCTTATATACCGGGACTAAAGGTAACTGATTTTACTTTGGTCAGAAAAGAGAGAAGACTTCCTTTGCCTGGTGAGATCTTAGTGAAAATTGGTGAGGAGGTGAAAGGAGAAGATATTGTTGCCAAAACTTATTTGCCGGGTAATGTTCAAACTATTAATGTTGCTGGTTTATTAAATATTCCACCCGAAGATATTAGGGAAGTAATGGTAAAAAAAGAAGGTGATGATGTTGAGAAAGATGAAGTTATTGCTTATACCAAAAGTTTTTTTGGGCTTTTTAAATCTTACGTAAGAAGTCCGGTTAAAGGAAAGGTTGAAAGTATCTCAGAAATTACTGGGCAGGTAATTATTAGAGAACCGCCCCAACCCGTTCAAGTTTCTGCCTATATTGATGGCATTGTAAAAGAGATTATCCAAAATGAAGGGGTAGTAATTGAGACCTATGCCAGTTTGGTTCAAGGAATCTTTGGAATTGGTGGTGAGACCAGAGGGATTTTAAAGGTAGTTGTTTCTAATCCTAATGAAGTTTTGACTGAAAAAGAAATAGATGAAGATTGTGAAGGAAAAATTTTAATTGGTGGCTCTTTGGTTACCGCAGAGGCATTAAAAAAGGCAAGAGAAATTGGTGCCAAAGGAATTGTTGTTGGTGGTATTGAAGATGAAACAATTAAAAATTTTCTTGGTTATGATATTGGTGTGGCAATTACTGGTCAAGAGAACTGCAATCTAACCTTAGTAATTACCGAAGGCTTTGGCAGAATGAAAATGGCGGAGAGAACTTTTTCATTATTAAAATCTTTGGAAGGAAAAATTGCCTCAATGAATGGAGCTACTCAAATAAGAGCAGGTGTTATTAGACCAGAAGTTATTGTTGCGAAAAAAGATGGTTTTAATAAAGATACCAATAAAGATACTTTTAAATATTCCCAAGGATTAGAGATTGGCACACCAGTAAGAATTATTAGAGAACCCTATTTTGGTATGATTGGTAAGGTTGTTTCCTTGCCGGTAGAATTACAAAAGATTGAAACCGAATCTTATGTTAGAGTTTTAGAAGTAGAATTAGAGGATAAAAGAAGGGTAATAATACCAAGAGCAAATGTTGAGATTATTGAAATTTAATCTTTTAATATTTAGTTTTCTTTTTGCTTTCAGTTTTCTGAATAATGGTGTCACTTTAGAAGAAATATCCTTAGGCTCTCTTTCTCACAACCCTTCCAAATATGCCGATTATAAAGATTTCTTAATAGAAACAAATTATAGTTTTTATTCTTTATCAACTTCCAAAGTTTCTTTTCTTCTTTTAAGAGGCACAAATTTAGCCAATTATGGTTTAGAAGTAGTAAATTTTAAATATGGTGAAATTGAAAGAAGGGGAAAATTTCCCTCTAATTTTTGGGGTTATTATTCACCCGAAGATTATGTTATTTCTTTTTTGATAAGTAAAAGGGCATCCAAAAACTTTAATATTGGCTTTTCTTTAAAATTTTATTATTCCACATTATATATTTATTCTAATTATTCTTTTGGATTTGATTTTGGCTTTGAATATTCACCCATTAAATATTTAACAGGCTCCTTAAGTTTTACTAACCTCTCTCTACCTTTACATTATATTTCCCAAAATTTCTATCCGCCTAATAATTTAAATTTAACTTTAAAAATATCTTCTATTGAAATCTTAGACAATTATTTGGAATTTACTCAAAATTTAAGGGAAAAAGACAACTGTTTTAAATTAGGTTTAAATTTAAAGCCCCATTCAGTAATTGATTTAAAAGCTGGTTATAATTTTGATAATAAAGGTTTTAATCTTGGGTTTTCGATAAAACCTTGGAAAAGAAATATTTTAAAAATTTCTTATGCTTATCAAATTTTCAACTTTTTACCTTCTTCTCATCATCTTGGTATAAGTTTTGGAAAAATAAAATGAGAGAATATTTAGATTTTGAAAAACCAATTGTAAAACTAATAGAAAAGATTGAAGAAGCAAAGAAAAATGGCGATGAGAATAAATTAAGAAAACTAGAAAATGCTTTAATCAAGGTTAAGAAAAAAATCTTTGAAAAAATTACTCCTTGGCAAAGAGTTTTATTAGCAAGACATCCTCAAAGACCTTATACTTTAGATTATATTGAAAGAATTACTGAAGATTTTATTGAACTTCATGGCGACAGAAGATTTGGTGACGATTTGGCGATTGTTGGCGGTGTAGCAAAGATTGAAGATATTAGCTGTGTAATTGTTGGTCATCAAAAAGGACGAGAAACAAAAGATAAATTAAAAAGAAATTTTGGAATGCCCCATCCGGAAGGGTATCGAAAGGCATTAAGAATAATGAAGCTTGGTGAAAAATATAATTTGCCAATAATAAGCTTCATTGACACTCCGGGAGCCTTTCCAGGAATTGGTGCGGAAGAACGAGGTCAAGCCCAAGCGATTGCTGAGACTATTAAAGAAATGTCTCTTTTAACTGTTCCAATTGTTGTTGTAATAATTGGTGAAGGCGGTTCGGGTGGTGCCTTAGCAATTGCTATTGGTAATCGGGTTTTAATGATGGAAAATGCTATCTATTCAGTAATTTCACCTGAAGGTTGTGCCTCAATCCTATGGCGAGATGGTTCGAAAGCTGAGAAGGCAGCAGAAATGCTTAAATTAACTGCCGAAGATTTATTAGAATTCGGCATAATTGATGAAATTGTGAAAGAACCCCTTGGCGGTGCTCATCAAAATTGGGATGAGGCAGCAAAAATTTTAAAAGAAGCGATATTAAGAAATTTAAGAGAATTAATAAAATTACCAAAGGAAGAAATTTTAAAAGAAAGAATTGAAAAATTTAGAAAAATGGGAATTTATTATATATGGACAAATTCATAAAAAATGTTAATATATCATTAATGAGATTTTGGGTTAGTAATATCCTTCTTTTAATTATGAAACCTCTAAAAGAGAATAAAAGAAAGTTTCTTAAAAAAGAAATTTTCTTTATTTTAGTTTTTCTTAAACTTTTTCCATTTCGATCTTATTTTCTATTAAATTTATGAAAGTAGGATATTGTGGAATTTTTGGTAAACCTAATGTTGGGAAATCTTTATTATTAAATCGTCTATTAAATACTCCCTTATCTATCGTTTCTCCCAAACCGCAAACTACTCGCCATAAAATTTTAGGTATTCTTTCAGAAAAAGATTATCAAATCATTTTTTTAGATACTCCCGGACTTCTAAAACCAAAATATCTATTACAAGAATTTATGGTTAAAGAGATTGATGAAAGTTTGGAATCGGCGGACGTAGCACTTTTTGTCTGCGAACCTTTTGGTCCCCCTGACGATTTAGAAAATGAAATAATTAAAAAAATTAAAGAAAAAGAAAAGCCAACTATTATAGCAATTAATAAAGTTGATTTGATAAAGAAAGAGTTACTTTTACCGCTAATTGAAACTTATAATCAAATGGGATTTACTGAAATTTATCCAATTTCAGCTTTAAAAAATATTGGTATTGAAGAGTTAAAAGAGGGACTTATAAAACATCTAAAAGAAGGTGAGCCTTATTATGAAACCGATATAATTAGTGAAAAGAGCGAAAGATTTTTTGTTGCTGAATTTATTAGAGAAGCAATTTTTAATCTTTATGGGGAAGAAATTCCTTATTGCACAACTGTGGAAGTAGAAGAATTTAAGGAGCGAGAAAGTGGCAAAGATTATATCAGAGCAACTATATATGTAGAAAAGCCTTCCCAAAAAAAGATTATTATTGGTAAAGAAGGAAAGGCGTTAAAAAAATTGGGTGAAATGGCAAGAAAAAGAATAGAAGCCTTTTTAGGTAAAGAGATTTATTTAGAACTTTGGATAAAGGTAAAAGAAAACTGGCGAAAAGATTCCCAATTTATTAAAAAGACTGTTTACGGATTTTAAAACTGGGATAAAAATCTGATATC
Source organism: Caldifarciminota bacterium (assembly GCA_025060715.1). Taxonomy (GTDB): domain Bacteria; phylum Hydrothermota; class Tepidihabitantia; order Tepidihabitantales; family DTDR01; genus DTDR01. The sequence continues at coordinate 18,014 of JANXBG010000023.1, forward strand.
GTTTTGATAGAAAAGTCTTATATCATCAATTTGGAATTTTATCATTGCCAGCCTTTCTACTCCTAAACCAAAAGCAAAACCACTATATACTTCTGGGTCAATATTCACATTCTTTAAAACCTGAGGATGAACCATTCCGCAGCCTAAAATTTCTAAAAAACCTTTATTACGACAACGTTCGCAGCCTTTTCCCAAACAATTTAAACAACAGATTAATACTTCTGCGCTTGGTTCAGTAAATGGAAAATAAGAGGGCACAAATTTTATTATTACTTCTTTACCAAAAAATATACGACAAAACTCTTCTAAAGTTGCTTTTAAATCTAAAAAAGTAACATCGGTGTCTACATAAAGTCCTTCAATCTGATGAAAAACGGGTGAATGGGAAGCATCAAAATCATCGGGTCTAAAAACTCGACCAGGAGCAATAATTCTTATCGGTGGTTTTTCTCTTTCCATTACTCTTATCTGAACTGGTGAAGTATGGCTTCTTAATAATCTGCCGTCTGGAAGATAAAAGGTTGAAAACATATCCCTTGCGGGATGTAAAGGGGGAATATTTAAGGCAGTAAAATTATGCCATTCATCCTCAATCTCTGGTCCTTGTTCCTCTTTAAAACCCATTCTTACAAAAATATCAACACACTCTTCCATTACTTGGGTTATAGGATGTTTATGCCCAAGCCAAAATTTTCTTCCTGGTAAAGTATAATCAAAAAAGAATACTTTTTCTTCTTCTTTTAAGAAAATTCTTTTTTCTTCAATTACTTTTTCTAAATATTCTTTAAATTCGTTGGCTCTCTTACCAACAACTTTTCTTTCTTCAATCGATAAATCCTTTATTTTTCTTAAAAAAGTAGTTAATTCTCCTTTTCTGCCCAGATATTTAATACGAAAATTCTCTAAATCGTTCAAATTCTTTATTAAAGAAATATCCTTTTCTGCTTCTTTTATAATTTTTTCCAATATTTCAATCAATTTAATTTTGCTTTAACTAATTCAACAATTTTTTCAAATTCTTGCGGATTATTTATTGCCATTTCAGAAAGAACTTTTCGGTTGAGAGAAATATTTGCTAGTTTTAAACCATTTATAAATTTAGAATAAGTAATCCCATAGGGCCTCAAAGCCGCATTCAACCTAGTAATCCATAATCTTCTGAAAACTCTTTTTTTTCTTTTTCGCTCCCGATAAGCAGAAAGCCAAGCTTTCATTACTTGCAATCGTGCAGTTTTATAAAGCCGATGTTTACCTCCCCAATAGCCTTTGGCATATTTTAACCATTTCTTTCTTCTTTTCCTGGTATAAGGTCCTGTTTTTACTCTGGGCATAGTTCACCTCCTAAATTCCCGGAATTAATTTTCTAATTCTTTTTTCATCCTTTTTACTAAACTCTTTTTTAAGAGATAACCTTCTTTTTCTTTTTCTTGTTTTCTTAGCTAATAAATGGGATTTTCCTGCCCGCCAATGTAAAATTTTTCCTTTACCAGTTATTTTAATCCTTTTTTTTAAGCCTTTATGGGTTTTCAATTTCATCTTTTTTCTCCTCTTTAATAATTTTCTTTCCGGGTAAAAAAGTTAATTGAATAATATTACCACCTTCACCTAAAAATTTAGGTTTGCCCTCCAAATAGCCAAATTCTTCAATATCCTTAATAATCCTTTCTTTTAAATTTAATGCTAAATCTTTATGAATTGATTCCCGGCCGCGCATCATTATCGTTATCCTTACCCTTTGCTTTGCTTCTAAAAATTCTTTTATCTGGTTTAATTTTGTTTGATAATCGTGCTCATTTATCTTTGGCGAAAGTCTTATTTCTTTTAGAACCGAACTTTGCTGCTTTCTTTTTAATTCCTTCTCTTTCTGTTGTTGTTCATATTTAAATTTTCCATAATCTACAATATAACAAACTGGCGGCGAAGCCTGCGGAACAACTTCCACCAAATCTAAATTCCTTTCTCTCGCTAATTTTAAAGCCTCTTTTAGTGGCATAACTCCCAAATTTTTTTTATTTTCATCAATTACCCTTACTTCCGAAGCCTTTATATTTTCGTTAACCCGCCAATTTTTAGTGTTGATAAAATTACCTCCTTTTTTCAATATCTTCTTTTATCATTCTAATAAAAGCCTCTAAATCCATTCTTCCTAAATCCCCTTCTTTTCTTTTCCGAATACTTAAAGAATTATTCTCTACTTCTCTTTTACCAATTATTATCATATAAGGAACTTTCATTCGTTCATTTTCTGCAATTTTATAATTAATCTTTTCTGAACGAAAATCAACTTCAACCCGTATTTTTTCCTTTTTTATTTTTTCATAAATATTTTGGGCATAAGGAATCTCTTTTTCGGTTATCGTCATCACCACTGCCTGAACAGGTGAAAGCCAAACCGGAAAAGCACCGCCATAATATTCAATTAATATTCCTAAAAACCTTTCCAAGGAGCCAAGAATTGTCCGATGAATAATTACTGTCTCATGATGATAACCATCTTTCCCCATATAAGTAACTCTAAATTGTTTAGGAAGATTAAAGTCAAATTGAATTGTTGTTGTCTGTTCTTTTTTTATAAATCCTTGTAATTTTAAATCAATCTTTGGCCCATAAAAAGTAGCCTCACCATAGGCTTCTTTGTAAGAAAGGTTTAATCTTCTTAAAGCATTTATTAATGATTTTTCTGCCATTTCCCATTCCTTTTCCGTTCCCATATACTTCTCTTTTTCTTTTGGACTTCTTAGAGAAAGTTCAAAGTCAAAATCTTTAAAGCCAAAATCCCTTAACATTTCCAAGGAAAAATTTAAAATATTAACAATCTCCTCTTCCACCATTTCCGGAGTTACAAAAATATGAGCATCATCTTGAGTAAATCCCTTTACCCGCAAAGTCCCATACAAAACACCGCTTCTCTCTCTTCGGTAAACTGTACCTAACTCACAAATTCTTAATGGTAAATCTTTATAACTTCTAACTTTTGATTTATAAATTAAAATATGGCCAGGACAATTCATTGGTTTTAAAACATAATTTTCATTTTCTTGAGGAATAAAATACATATTTTCAGTATAATATTTTGTATGACCAGAAACTTGCCATAGCCCCTCCCGAGCAATATGAGGAGTATAAACAATTTGATAACCTTTTTCTAAATGTTTTTCAATCCAATAATTTTCAATAATTCTTCTCAAAACCGCTCCTTTAGGAAGCCAATAGACCAAACCACTTCCGGCTTCTTCAAAAAAAGAAAAAAGTTCTAAAGAAACTCCTAATTTCCTATGGTCCCTTTTTTTCGCCTCCTCTAAAAATTTTAAATATTCTTCCAATTCCCTTTGAGTGGGAAAAGATACTCCATATATCCTTGATAACATAGGATTTCTTTCATCCCCTTTCCAATAAGCTCCCGCAACACTCAAAAGTTTGAAAGCTTTAATCATTCCTGTTCTTGGTAAATGAGGGCCTAAACAAAGGTCAATAAAATTACCTTGTTTATATACTGAAATCTTCTCATCCGGTATTTCATTCAAAATTTCCAATTTAAAATCTTCCCCTTTCTCTTTAAAATATCTAATTGCCTCTTCCCTATCTAAATATAAATGCTCAATCGGTAAATCCAACTCAACAAGTTCTCTCATTTTTTCTTCAATTAAAGAAAAATCTTCTTCCGAAAAGGGTGGGGTTTTATAAAAATCATAATAAAAACCATCTTCTATAGCAGGACCTATTCCCAATTTTACAGAAGGAAAAAGAATTTTTACCGCATGAGCTAAAAGATGAGCTGAAGAATGCCAAAAAACACTCTTCCCTTCTTCACTATCAAAATAAACAGGTTCTACTTTGCCCTTTTCCTCTTCATTAATTTCTAAATTTAAATCAACTAATTTCCCATCCATCTTTGCCGCTACAATCCTCTCATCATTAAATAAATTTAATATTTTCACCTTATTATTATAATCACAATTTTTTAATTGTCAATAAAATGAAATGTAGGAGTGTTAAGACATGGCTAGGAGGTTAATAAGGTTATTAAGGTATTATAAACAGGACTTGAAATTATACTAATAAGTTTCTTAAAAACTAAAAAAATGCTAACCTTTGGGGCTATTTTTTCGTTATATATATAAAGGGAAATTTATGGCTAATAAGATAAGGAAATTAAGGAACTATTCTTTTGCTTTTGGCTGGAAGTTATTCAAAGG